>DAIDHB010000063.1 GCA_027452145.1 Planctomycetales bacterium | reverse complement strand
CAGCCCGACGCGGCTTGACAGCGCCGCGCTTGTCGCAAGATAATCTGTCCATTCTTGAGTTTACGACATCCCCGACCCGCCGGCGCCCGGACTCGCCGGCGAACGGACGGGCCCGCGTGCCCAGCACTGGCACCTTTCCACCGGATGGCAGCAACGCGATGGCGAAAACGGCAGACGGCGGCATCCGCGATCGGCTGGAAGGGATCCTGTCCGATCGGATCATGCTCCTCGACGGCTCGATGGGAGCCCTGATCTATTCCTACGACCTCGGCGAGGCCGACTTCCGCGGCCAGCGATTCGCCCGGCACCCGAACGACCTGAAGAACTGCACCGAGGCCCTGGTCCTCTCGCAGCCGAAGATCATCGAGGACATCCATCGCGCCTACCTCGAGGCCGGCGCCGATATCATCGAGACCGACACCTTCAACGGCACCGCGATGTCGCTCGAGGAGTTCGGCCTCCAGGACCACGTCGTCGAGCTGAACACCGCCGCCGTCGAGCTCGCCCGCCGCGTGGCCGACGAGTTCACCCGCAAGGATCCCGCCAAGCCTCGGTTCGTCGCCGGCTCGATCGGCCCGACCAAGAAACAGCTCTCGCTGGGCATCCACGTCGAGGACTCAGGCCGCCGCGACGTGACCTTCGACCAGATGAAGGACGGCTACAAGGAGCAGGTCAAGGCCCTCATGAGTGCGGGGGTCGACATCCTGCTGCCCGAGACGTCGTTCGACACGCTGGTGATGAAGGCGTGCCTCGTCGCCATCGACGAGGTCTTCGAGGAGACCGGCACGACGCGCCCGGTGATGATCTCGGGCACGATCTTCGAGAGCGGCCGGACGCTCTCGATGCAGCCGATCGAGGCGTTCTATTACTCGGTCTCGCACTTCGACGCGCTGTCCGTGGGGATCAACTGCGCCGTCGGCGTCGAGCTGATGCGCGGGTCGATCGAGGCGCTTTCGTCGATCTGCAAGACGCGGATTAGCTGCTATCCCAACGCCGGCATGCCGGATGGCTTCGGCGGATTCAAGGGCGATCGCGACCGCACCGTCGCCATCCTGGCCGAGTTCGCGCGCAACGGCTGGCTCAACATCGTCGGCGGCTGCTGCGGCACCCGGCCCGACTGGATCCACGCCATCGGCGAGGCCATGAAGGGGATCGCCCCGCGGCGGATTCCCGAGCTGCCGCACTGGTCCACCTACAGCGGCATGGAGCCCCTGGTCCTGCGGCCAGAGACCAACTTCGTGATGATCGGCGAGCGCACCAATATCACCGGCTCGAAGCGGTTCGCCCGGCTGATCAAGTCGGGCGACTACGAGTCGGCGCTGGCCGTCGCGCGCGATCAGGTCGAGGGGGGCGCGAATATCGTCGACGTCAACATGGACGAGGGCCTGATCGACGGCGAGAAGGCGATGACCCACTTCCTCAACCTGGTCTCCGCGGACGACTCGATCGCCCGCGTGCCGATCATGATCGACAGCTCGAAGTGGTCGGTCATCGAGGCCGGGCTGAAATGCGTCCAGGGGAAGTCGGTCGTCAACTCGATCAGCCTGAAGGGGGGCGAGGAACAGTTCCTCCGCGAGGCCCGGCTGGTCCGACGCTTCGGCGCCGCCGTCGTCGTCATGGCGTTCGACGAGCAGGGCCAGGCCGTTACGAAAGACCACAAGGTCGCCATCTGCGAACGCGCTTACAAGCTCCTTACGGAAGAGGTCGGATTCGCGCCCGAGGACATCATCTTCGACGTGAATATCCTCACAGTGGGCACCGGCATCGAGGAGCACAACAATTACGCGGTCGAGTTCATCGAGGCCGTTCGCGAGCTGAAGAAGCGCCTGCCGTATTGCAAGACCTCGGGCGGGGTGAGCAACGTCTCGTTCTCCTATCGCGGCAACGACGTGGTCCGCGAGGCGATGAACGCGGCGTTCCTGTATCACGCGATCAGGGCCGGGCTCGACATGGGGATCGTCAACGCGGGCCAGCTCGAGGTCTACGAGGAGATTCCGAAGGACCTGCTCGAGAAGGTCGAGGACGTGCTGCTGAACCGCCGGCCCGACGCCGCCGACCGGCTGACCGAGTTCGCCGAGACTGTGAAGACGTCGAACAAGAAGGACCGGGGCAAGGACCTGTCCTGGCGGTCGGCTCCGGTGGCCGAGCGGCTGAAGCACGCGCTCATCACCGGCACGGTCGACTTCATCGAGCAGGACACCGAGGAGGCCCGGCAGCAGTACGAGCGGCCGCTGCACATCATCGAAGGCCCCCTGATGGACGGGATGAACGTCGTCGGCGACCTCTTCGGCGCCGGCAAGATGTTCCTGCCGCAGGTCGTCAAGAGTGCCCGCGTGATGAAGAAGGCGGTCGCCTACCTGACCCCGTTCATGGAAGAAGAGAAGGCCCGCGCGGCGGCCGAGCGGGCGCGGACAGGGGAGAAGGAGTCGGCCGACGCATCGTCCCATCGCTCGCGTGGTCGCGTCTTGATGGCGACCGTGAAGGGCGATGTCCACGACATCGGCAAGAACATCGTCGGCGTGGTGCTGGCGTGCAACGATTTCGAGATCCACGACCTGGGCGTGATGGTCCCGTGCGACGTGATCCTGAAGGAGGCCCGCGAGCGGCAAGTCGATGTGATTGGCCTGTCGGGCCTGATCACGCCGTCGCTGGACGAGATGGTGCACGTCGCCCGCGAGATGGAGCGCAGCGGGTTCGATATGCCGCTGTTGATCGGCGGGGCGACGACCAGCTCGAAGCACACCGCCGTGAAGATCGCGCCCCAGTATCACGGACCGGTGGTGCACGTTAAGGATGCGTCGAAGAGCGTGGGCGTCGTGGAGCGCCTCAGCCGGGCCGAGACGCGGGGCGACCTTGACCAGGCGAACCGGGCGCAGCAGGAGCAGGAACGCGCGAGCTTCAAGCGGCGTCTGGAGCGCAAGCTCGTCCCGTATGCCGACGCGTTTCGCCGACGGCTGGTGCTCGACTGGACGAACCCCGCGCCGGCGGTGCCGTCGTTCCTGGGGCCGCGGACGCTCCGCTCGATCCCGCTCGCCGAGATCGTGCCGTACATCGACTGGTCACCGTTCTTCATGAGCTGGGAGCTCAAGGGCAAGTACCCGCGGATCTTCGACGACCCCGAGCGCGGCGCCCGCGCGAAGGAGCTGTTCGACGACGCCCGCAAGCTGCTCGATCGGATCGTCGCCGAGAAGGCGATCGAGGCCCACGCGGTCTACGGGTTCTTCCCCGCGTGGACCGAGGGCGACGACATCGTGCTCTACGAGGACGAGTCGCGCAAGTCCGAGCGGATGCGGCTGCCGACCCTGCGGCAGCAGTGGGAGCGCGAGGGACAGACGTCGTTCCGCTCGCTGGCCGATTACGTGGCGCCTCGCGAGTCGGGAATCCCCGATTACCTGGGCGCGTTCGCCGTCACGGCCGGGCACGGGGTCGACAGGCTGGTCGCCGAGTTTGAGAGCGACCACGACGATTACAACGCGATCATGGCCAAGGCGCTCGCCGACCGCCTGGCCGAGGCCCTCGCCGAGATGCTGCACCGCCGCGCCCGGCATGAATGGGGCTACGGGGCCAATGAAAAGCTCAGCCACGACGACCTGATCGAGGAGAAGTACCGCGGCATCCGGCCGGCGTCGGGGTATCCCACATCGCCCGATCACACCGAGAAGCGCGACCTCTGGCGGCTGCTGGATCCGGAGCACGCCGCCGGGATCACGCTGACCGAGTCCTGTGCGATGCACCCGGGTGCCTCGGTGAGCGGGCTCTATTTCTCGCACCCGCAGGCGCGGTACTTTGCGGTGGACATGATCACGAGGGACCAGGTCGAGAGCTACGCGGGCCGCAAGGGGAAGCCGATCGCCGAGGTCGAGCGCTGGCTGGCGCCGAACCTGGCTTATGATCCTGAATAGGTCGCGGCGGCGGTATTCGTCGCGCCGGCGCGGGAGGGCCACCGGATGCGTTTCGGGACCGGGCCGGTCTTCGCCTACGAGCAATTGACCGCCGCGCGGCGGTGGCAGACCTACGGATTGCGGGTGTTGGGCGTGGGATGCCTGCTCGCCGCGATGACGGCGATCGCGTTGAACCAGGATGCCCTGTTCCAGCAGCGCGAGATCAAGTCGCTGCGGGAGTATGCCGCGCTCGGAACGGGATATTTCTACGCGATCATGGGGGTCGAGCTGGCGCTGGTGATGCTGGCCGCGCCGGCGGCGGTGGCCGGGGCGATCTGCCTCGATCGCTCGCGCGGGACGCTCGAGCACATGCTCGTGACGGACCTGTCCGATCGGGAGATCGTGCTGGGCAAGCTGGCCGCGCGGATGATCCCGGTGCTGGCGCTCGTGGCGTGTTCGCTGCCGGTGCTGGCTCTGAGCACGCTGTTCGGCGGGATCGACCTGGCGGGCTTGCTGTCGGCGTTCGCCGTGGTCGTGACGATCGTGATCTTCGGCTGCTCGCTGGCGATGGCGCTTTCGGTCTGGGCGCGCGGGCCGCACGAGGTGGTGATGGCGATGTATGCGCTGTGGGGAACGCTGGTGGTGATCGATCCCTTCTTGCGGGGTATGGCTCGCCGCCAGTTCATCAACCAGCCGCCGGAGTGGGTGCGGCTGCTCAGCCCGATCTACATGACATTCACCCACTACGAGGATCCGCTCGCGATCGCGCCGCTCGAGGCGCTCGGCTTCTTTTCGGTGGCCTTCGGGCTCTCGCTTTTCTTCATCGTGCTGACGGTCTGGCGGCTGCGCCCGTCCGCCGTGCGCGGCCGGGCGGAGAGCAAATCCGCCGCGCCACGAGATGCGGTAAATCGCGAGAAGATGCCCCTGATCGCCCGGATTCTCCGCTGGCTGCCCGGCCCGTCGCTCGAGCGCAACCCGGTGCTCTGGCGCGAGTGGCACCGGACGCGGACGCCCCGGGTTTCGCTGATGCTCGGGCTCCTGACGCTCATGACGATACTCGCCTGCGCAATCAAGGGGCACAACGTCTGGCACCTCGGCATCGAGTGGTTCGACCGGTCGTTCACCGACTTCGGCGGGGTGTACACCTACATTATCCCGTTCGGCGTGGGGCTGCTCATCCTGTCGGCCACGGCGCCGATGTCGCTGTCGGAGGAACGCCAGCGGGGAAGTCTCGACGTGCTATTGGCTACGCCGCTTTCCACGACGCGGATCGTGGTCGCCAAGTGGCTGTCGGTATTCCGGGTCGTACCGTGGCTGGCGGCGGGACCGGCGGTGCTCTGCCTGGCCATGGCGAATAGCACCCCACTGCTGGAGAAGAACGCGTATCTCACCGCGACGATCCCATCCGGGGATCGGAGCTACGCTTGCCTCCTGCTCTTCGCCACGATCGTGGCACACGGCGCGCTCCTCACCAGCGCGGGGCTGGCGCTGGCGACATGGATTCGCCGGCAATCCGTGGCGATCGGGCTGAGCGTGACCCTGTTCGTCCTGATTGCGGGCGCGTGCCCGATCATGGCGCGAATGGCGCTGAGCGCACCCCCGACCCCTGCGGGCTGGTCGAGGTCCTACCCCTACCAGATCCGCCTGGCGAACGGCCAGATGATCTGGCAGCCGGTCGGCCGGGCCGGGTTCTCACAGGAGCCCTTCGACTCCCGATTGAGGGCGTCGCTCGCGAGCCCGGTCTACGCCAGCATCTGGCTGGTCGACGAGCTGGACAACGTGGATCGGTATTTCCGCCAGGGCGTCAGCGGGCTCGCCATGTGGCTTGCCGTGGTGACGATCGCAACGCTCGTTCTTCTGGGACTGACCATCACGACCTTCAACCGTTGCCTCGGCCGGATGCCCGAGCACGGATCGCGCCCGAGGGCGGCGCCGAGGAGTCTCGCCGGGTTGTTCCGGAAAGACTCCTCCGCCGCCGTTCGAGCGCCCTCTACCGGCGGGCCGTGACCCGCTGGCCTCCGTCGATCATTCCTCCTCGATCCCGGCCCGCGACTTCTTGTACCGGTCGACGATCTGCTGCTGCACGTTGGGCGGGACGGGCTCGTGGGACTTGAAGTCCATCGTGAACGAACCCTGGCCGCCGGTCATGCTCTTGAGCTGCGAGGCATACGTCAGGACCTCGGACAGCGGGATCTCGGCGCGGATAACCTGGACGTTGCCCGGCAGCGTGTCCATGCCCGTGATGTGCCCCCGCCGCGTCGAGAGGTCGGCCGAGATGTCGCCGAACTTGTCGGCCGGGATGGTGATCTCGATGTTCACGATCGGTTCCAGGAGCGCCGGGCGGGCGGCCTCGAACGCCTTGCGGAACGCATTCGCGGCCGCCGTCTTGAACGCCTGCTCCGAGCTATCGACCGGGTGATCCTTGCCGAAGAAGACCTCGACCTCGACGTCCACCACCTGGTTGCCCGAGACGACCCCCTTGTCCATCTGCTCGCGCACGCCCTTCTCGACGGCCGGGATGAACTGGTTCGGGATCGTGCCGCCCTTCACGGCGTCGACGAAGTTGAACCCCGCCCCGCGCTGGCGAGGGCGAACGCGCAGGTGCACCTCGGCGAACTGGCCGCGGCCCCCGGTCTGCTTCTTGTGCCGGTGGTTCGCCTCGGACTCGCCCAGGATCGTCTCGAGGTAGGGCACCTGCGGGACGTGGGTGTTCATCTCGAGCTTGTAGCGGTTCTTGAGCCGGTTCTGGACGATGTCGAGGTGCAGGTCGCTCATCCCCGAGATCACCAGCTCGTGCGTCTGGGCGTCGCGGCGGATCGAGAACGTCGGGTCCTCGTCGGCGATCTTGGAGAGGCCCACCGAGATCTTGGCCTCGTCGTCGCGGGCCTTGGGCTCGACGGCCCGCGGGACCATCGGCAAGGGGAACTTGATCGGACGGACGCGAAGGCCCGGGACCGTCGTGTTGCCGCCGACGTTGCTCACGGTGTCCGAGACGTGCAGGTCGTCGAACTTGGCGATGGCGACGATGTCGCCGGCGATCGCCTCGGGGACCTCCTCCTGCTGCTTGCCCTGGAGGACGTAGATGTGCCCGGCCTTGGCGGTCTTGCCGCTGCGGAGGTTCACGAGCGTGGTGTCGGGAGCGACGTGGCCGCTGAGGATCCGCAGGTAGCTCAGCTTGCCCATGAACTGGTCGTTCACCGTCTTGAACACCTGGGCGACGAGCGTGCCGTCCTCGGTCGGCTGGATCTCTTCCTCGGGGCCGTCGGCCTCGGCCGAGCGGGTGCCGAAGCGGTGGATGTCGTCGGGGGAGAGCCCGCAGCAGGTGATCAGGTCGAGCAGCTCGCGGACGCCGTGGTCCTTGCGAGTGCAGACGCAGAGCACCGGCACCAGCTTGCCCTGGGCG
The DNA here is from genome assembly GCA_027452145.1 of Planctomycetales bacterium. GTDB lineage: Bacteria > Planctomycetota > Planctomycetia > Isosphaerales > Isosphaeraceae > JAKAUH01. The sequence goes on along the minus strand of DAIDHB010000063.1, from coordinate 48,349 downwards.
ATCGCGTCATGGGCGACCTTCCGCAGCTCGTCCGGCTCGATCGCCTCGCCTTCGAGGTATCGAGTCATCAGGTCCTCGTCGATCTCGACGATCTGCTCGACGACCATGCGATAGGCCTCGGTCGGCGGCATCGGGCATTCGGGCGGATCCTCGTCGTGCGAGCGGATCACGTCGATGATGCCGGAGAAGCTGGGGCCCTGGCCGATCGGCACGTTGAACGGCACGCACTGCGAGCCGAACGACTCGCGGATGGCCTCGAGGTCCGAGCGGTAATCGACGTTCTCGGCGTCCATCTTCGTGACGACGACGAACCGGCCGAGTCCCAGCCGGCCGGCCTCGTGGAACAGCCGGCGGGTGTTCACCTCGATCCCCGACGGGCCGGAGACCGCCAGCACGACGTTCTCGACGGCCGCGAGGGCGCTGAGCGCGCTGCCGATAAAATCGGGATAGCCGGGTGTGTCGATCAGGTGAACCTGCCGGTTGTCCCAGGCGAGGTGCCCGAGGTGGCAATCGATCGTGAAATGCCTGCGCTTCTCTTCCTCGTCGACGTCCAGGAGGCTGGTACCGTCGTCCACTGAACCCTTGCGACTGGTTGCACCGGCGGCGAAAAGCAGGGCGTCGGCAAGCGAGGTCTTGCCCGACGCCCCATGTCCAGCCAGGGCAACGTTGCGGATATCCGTGATGTGATACGTCGTGCTCATGGCGTCATCTCCCGGGTTGCTGGTGAAAGGCGCTAAGTGTCGGAAGCCGGTGATGCACTCTGCTCCTCCGGAGCGGGGGAGCTCGATCGATCGACCGCGAGACGCACGAGGCAGAAGACTTGGTGGACTGCGGAGAACGTCAGTCGCTAACGTCTCGACCAGGGATTCAGGAAAGACCAGAGGACGAAGGACAGATAACGAAGGACGAAGGGCAGAGGACAGAGAACGAATGACTAATGACCAATGACCAATGACCAATGACTAATGACTAATGACCAAGACGATCCAAAGCCGAGCGCAGGGAAAACCGACCGTCATAGAGTGCCCGGCCGATGATGCAGCCGGCCAGAGGGAGCCTCGCCAGGCGATCGAGGTCGTCAAGCGTGCCGACCCCGCCCGATGCGATGATGGGCGTGCGCACGGCCTCGGCCATGGCGGCCATCGCGTCGATGTTCGGGCCCTCCAGGGTGCCGTCGCGGGCGATGTCGGTGTAGATGATGCCGGCGATGGGCAGCCCCTCGAACCGCGCGGCGAGCGAGAGCGCCGGCGTGCTGGATGTCTCGAGCCATCCCTCGGTCGCGACCATGCCGTCGCGAGCGTCGATGCCCAGCAGCAGGCGCTCGGGATAGGAGCGGGCCATATGGGCGAACCAATCGGGATCGCGGAGCGCCTGAGTACCCACCACGACGCGTTCGATGCCCGCCTCGAGCCACGCGGCGATCGTGGCCTCGTCGCGGATGCCGCCGCCGAGCTGGCAGGGCACGCCGACCCGGGCCGCAATCTGGCGCACGGCATCGACGTTGACGGGGCGGCCCTCCCGGGCACCGTCGAGATCCACCAGGTGAATCCGCGCCGCGCCTTCCGACTGCCAGCGCTCGGCCATCGCGGCCGGATCGTCGCCGAACACGGTTTCCTGGTCGAAATCCCCCTGTCGTAGACGGACGCAATGCCCCCCTCGCAGATCAATCGCCGGGATCAATAGCATGAGTTTCACCGATTCGCCAGGAGACCTTCACCCAACCCAAATCTATTCCAGCGGCAGGGGCTCCGCAAGGACCGACCCCGGTCGAGCGGGAGCGGCGCGTCGACTCGCGGAGGACGCCGCCCCATCATCACGCCCTCATCGCTTCCGCCTCGCGGCCTTCTTGCTGGTGCGTGCCCGGGGCCGCTCCGAATCCGGCGATGCCGCCAGGCCGAAGCGAATCTCCATCCGCCGCTGAGCGGCCGGCGTGATCACGCGGTCGGGGCGCGGGTCGACCCAGCCCGCGGCTTCCGCCTCTCGCGAGCGGGCGGACTGCTCCATTATGCGCCGGTATTCCCATCCGAGCGTCTCCGACCCCCGCGCGCTCAGCCAGACGTTCATCTCGGGATAGCTCTTCGGCGCATTCTGGGGGTCGACCGTGCCTGACATCGCCATGTCGTGCTTGCGCGCGAACGCCTGGAGGTAAAAGTGGACGCACGCTCGCGAGGCGATCGCGCCGGCGCTGGGCGGCCGCGGGCCCTCGGCGGCCGCGGGCGAATCGGCGGGCGCGGCGCCCATCGCGGCCATCGTCTCGTCGTCGACGAGTGCCGCCAGTTTCGCGAGCGCCGGCTCGGTGTCGATCGCGATCAGCACGTTGGCCTTCGGGACGATGATTGCGTGGCCGTCGCCCGTGCCGATCTCCTGATGGTAGTGCCTGAGGATCGGGTCGGGCGCGAGGTAGCCCAGCCTCAATAGCCGCGTCGCCAGGATCCGCGACGGGTCCCACTTCCGCCCGGGCCGGGGCAGCTCGGGACGCGTCTCGGGCCGGACGAGCACCAGCTCCTCGCCCTGTCCCGAGACGGCCAGGCCGTTGTAGGTGAACGCCAGGAAGCAGGTGGTGTACGCCTCCTCGCCGGTCGTGTTGGGCGTCAACCGCACGCTCATGTCGCCGCGGACCTCAAGCGGCTCGGCGACCCGCGCCTGAAGCTTCTCGAACCGGGCCATGGTCTCGAGGATGTCGACCACGGGCCGGGGCCGGCCGTCGAGGCCGTCCTTCTCGATCTCGGCCAGCGAGAGCGGACGCCGGGCCAGTTCGCGATCCAGCTCGGTGAAGGCGCCCCGCGCCATGAACTCGCGGAGCTCATGCAGGGTCGGCCGGTCGTCGGCAGTAACTGTTCGCGCCGGGACGACGGCCAGACCGGCGGCCAGCGCGGCGAACAGCAGGTGCGGTCGCATGGTGAGCCTCGCAGGTCATGGCGCCCGACACGAGGAGATGGTCGGCCGTCGCAGCGCGCGGCCTGGCCGACGGACAATCCATTGTCCGGCCCAGGCACGCTCCGCCGCCAGTGGCTACCGGCGGCGGACGATTTCCTTCGAGCGATCGAGGTCCTCGAGGAGGACATCATCGCGATGGGCGACGTCGCCCGCGGGAGTCTTGAGGATCCGCCAGCCGTCGCCCTGGCCCGGCGATTTCGCCACCAGCTCGTCCTGCATCGCCGCGGCGACGGCCCGGCTCAGCGCGATCGCGCCGCGGCCGGCGAGGTGGGTGGCGTCGATGAACGACGAAGGCTCGATGACGACCCGGCGGGCGTCCAGTACGGTCAACGTCGACGGGTATCGGGACACGTAGGCGCGGACGAACGACTCGTAGCTCGCCTCGGCCCCGCTTCGCTCGCGCCACTGCTGGAGCCCCGGCGAGATCGGCGGCAACAGCCAGAAAACGCGGATTCCTTGCTCCCGGGCGAGGCTGAGCAACAGCTCGACCCCCTTCGTGTTGGAGCGGTCGACGTACCAGCGGTCCGGGTGCAGGCGGTCGCGGATCTCGGGCGAGAGCTCGCCCCGGTAGGGCGAGTTGAGCGACGCCACGTTGGCGCCGCCGTTGGCCGACCAGTTTCGCCAGAGCACCCGGTTGATCTCGCTGATCGGGTCCGCCGTGCCGTTGAGCGCGGCCATGAGCTGCGAGCGTACCTCCAGCCGCGACCGGAGCGACGGGAACAGCCTCGCGACGAGCATCTCGACGCCGAACGTCGCCTTGCCGGTGATCCGGCCCAGCTCGAGGCATTCGCGGGCCGAGAGTGCGGCGGGCCAGTAGCCGGCGTTGTAGTCGACGCCCGCGATCAGCACCGCCGGCTTGGTGTTGATCACGATGGCGCGGGGCCGGGCGCCCGATTCCAGCGCGCGACGAAGCGCGAAGTAGGTCATGAGCGCCGGCGCGCGGGCGGCGGCCAGGTTGACGCTCTTGATGCCCGACTCGCGCTCGACGACCGAGGGGATCAGCCCGTGCTTCACCAGGCTGTCGCCGAGAAACAGGACGTCGCAGGCGGCGGATTCGGTGCTCGCCGCGTCGTCGGCGTACCGCCAGCTCACGCTGACCGGGTCCGACAGGTCGAGCCAGTTCCGTCCAAGGTGCCACTCGATCGCCGCGATCAGGCCGATTGCGCCCAGCACGCCCCAGGGCACGACCGAGACCCGCCGCCGGTCGCGCGGCATCGGCGCGGCGGACGCGGCCGGCCCGTGCCCGAGATCCGTGCGTGCGGGCCGGCCGCGGACGATCGGACCGGACGTCGTGCTCGTCTCGGGCATTTCGCCAACCTCCGCGGGGACCAGGGAGTCCGCAGCATTAACGGCGGGTCGACCCGCCGTCGCTCGCCCCTCTCGCCGTCGCCGTCGCGGTCCGGGTCGCCAGCGAAGTTCGACGATCGTAGATCCGGATCTGCACCTGCTTGCCGTGTGCGTCGGCGGGAAACCTCGCCACCGGCTCGCTGTCCCCGATCATCCCCTTGACCACGTCGCTGTACGGCCAGTGCCCCGCGACGTGCGTGTCGCGCACGACGATCCAGCGGACGTTCGGGTCGGGCGGCGCGTCATAGACCTGCGCATAGCTGTAGCCGGGCTGCCCGCTGAAGAACAGCGACCAGTTGGTCATGTCGAGTACGCGGTCCGAGCCCTCGACATGATCGGCGATCCAGCGCCCCGTCGCGGTATAGACCGAGAACGGCCCTTGATTGGGAGGCCCGAGGGTCCGGACATTCGGATAGACCACCAGCGCCGCCAGCAACCCCGCCCAGACGGCCGGGCCCGGCCGCAGCCGCTCGCCAGGCCGGCCGATCCAACTGCCGGGGAGGGCCGCCTTGCCCATCAGCCAGGTCAGCGCGTGCGCCGCGGCCAGCGTGAGGATCATGCCGGGGATCAGGCTGTGCCGGGCCGTCAGGTAGCCGCCGGTCGCGTGCAACCGGGTTAGCCCCACCGCCGAGGCCGCCAGGACGGCCGACAGCAGGATCCAGGCGCGTAGCCGCGTTCGCTGGTAGAGCGACAGCCCCACGCCGAGCAGGCTGAAGACGAACAGTGGCGGCGTTACCGAGGCGCGAAAGGCCCTGGCCGTCCGGCCCGCGGCAAGCTGGTACGTCCTCGCCAGCGTCTGGTCAGCCGGCAGCGGATGCTCGCGCTCCAGGCCCATCGGGTCGGAGCGCGGGGCCAGTCCCAGCACGCGGGCGATCGCCGGTTTCGTCCCCAGGCCCTTCTTGAGGGCCACATACGGCCCCGCCACCAGCGCGAAGCCGACGACCAGGAACGCCAGCGCGCCCCACCACCGGGGCCAGTTGATCCGCGCCGCCCGGACCACGGGCAGCAGCAACAGCGCCACGACGATCGACGCCGGCAGCAAGAGACCCTCGGGCCTGGTCAGGTAGGCCAGCCCGCTGAAGGCGATGGCTAGCGGCAGCCAGAGGAACCGCCCCTCGCGAAAGAAGCGTGCCGAGGCCCACAGGCCGAACGTCCACCAGAGGAAGAACGTGCTCTCGGACAGCACGTTGACCACCACGTAGCCGACGATCGGGTTGACCACGGCGAGCACACAGGCCAGCCACGCCGCAGCGGACCCGAAAAGCTCAAGCGTGAGCAGGTACGTCGGGATGACCAGGAGCACCGCCGAGACGAACGAGACCGACAGCGCCGCCCGCTGCCACGACGCGGGGCCCTCGCCGCCGATCAGCCGGTGCGCGGCGGCGATCGCCATCGGGTGCAGGGGATGGTCGATCCCCTTGCCGAAACCGGCCGCCCACGATTCGCTCTCGAATCGCTCGGCTCGATGGATATAACGGAGGCCGTCGGCGAAGGTCGCCTCCGAGTGGGCCAGCTCCCAGCCCAGCAGGGCGGCGGCGACGGCCATCAAGAGGCCCACGCGCGCGGCGTGCTGCATTGCGGTCACTCGGATCCTTCCTTTCCCTCACCGGCCGAGGGGCCCTCCGCCCGATCGACCAGCCCTCCATGGCATCTGTGCCGGATGCGGCTCATGCGGTCCCGCCAGCCTCGGCGATCCCGACAGCGAGCCGGCCAGCTCCCGGACCTCACACCCGCGCACCGTCTCGCCCCGCCGCAACCGCCCGACCATCCCGGCGATCGCCCGCCACGCCCCGGCCTCCTCGCGCCGTCCCAGGCGCGACGACCAGGCCCCGCGAACCGCCGATTCCAGGCTCACGAAAGCGGCCAGTACGTGGAACTGCCAGCGCGGCAAGTGTTTGCGGAAATAGAGCAGCTTGCTGTGCCGGGTGACGACCCGCATCTTGGGCGAAATCGGCCGATTTTGCAAGGGATGTCGATGGACCACCTCGACGCCCGGGTCGAACTCAACCCGCCAACCGAGGATTCCCGCCAGCCGGCAGAAGGCCACTTCCTCATGGTAGAGGAAGAAGTCCTCGTCCATCCCGCCGGTCAAGGCGACGAGCGCGGCGTCGACCAGCATGCAGGCGCCCGTGACCCAGTCCACGGGACCGGCACGCAGGTGCCACGCGGGGCGATACTTGCGCCGCCGTCGCGGAATGAATTGCTCGCGGATCGACCGGGCCAGGGTGGGGAACGCTCCCACCGAGCCCTGGGGCGTGCCGTCTGGATTCCTGAGTCCGAAGCCGACGATGCCGGGACGATCCGGGCCGCGGGCCTCGAGGGCGTCGAGCCGGCCCAGCACGCGCGACAGAAAGCCCGGCCGAATCTCGACGTCCGGATTGAGAATCAGGAACCATCCCGCCGAGGAAGACCGCCAGCCGGCATTGACTCCCGCGGCGAATCCGCCATTATCCGGTCGGACGATCAGCCGCAGGCCCGGACGAGGATCGGCCAGGCCGGCCGGTATCGACCCGCTCGAGGCATTGTCGACCACGACGACCTCGCACGCACCTGAGTCCGACTCGGGCTCGGCCAGGAGCATGCGGACGAGGCGGTCCGTCTCGGACCACGACTCGTAGTTGACGATCACGATCGTCAACCGCGGCCGCCCGAGACTCGTCCGCACCGGATTCTGGGCCGATCCTTCCACGAAAACCACCGTTAAACTCGGACGACTACTGGCTCTTTACAGATTCACTGGAATGGAACGTCGGTTCGGTCGATCCAAGAGCTTGAGGAAACGCGTCGCGGGCGACGGACGCGGGAGTACGATAAGGGGCCGAGGACGTCAAGGTCGAGCGGTCGCAGGACCGGACGTCACGAGCCAGGATCCGGGACCCAGGGACGGGTGGCGATCCATGCACAACACACTGGAAATCGGCGGCCGGGTCGCGGTGACGACCGCACCGGCCGGGAATCCCCGGCGGGTCGTCCTGGTCGGTGCCCGGCGCGACGCGCGCCGGCTGATCCGCCGGCTGGTCGGCAGCCCCTGGGAGGGCCTGCCGATCGTCGGATTCGTCCACGCCGGCCATTCGCGGGGCGGTTCGATGCGGCTTCGCGGCCGGCACCGCCACCTGCCGCTCCATCCCCAGACCGATCCCATCCCCGTCCTGGGACACATCGACCGCCTCGACGAGCTTGTCGACCGGGCGCGCGCCACGCACGTCATGGTCGCGGTGTCGAACGAGTCGGACCCGGGCCTCCGACCGCGGGTCAGTCAGCTCGCCAAGACGGACGTCGCCGTGCATTGGGTCGCGGTCGACGCCGGCCGGCTGGATCTGAGCACGCTGACGGGCGAGGGGACCGGCACGGCCACCGCTGTCGACCTCCCCGACCGGAGCATCGCCCGGTTCCTCCCGCCCGTCGGCTCCCGGCTGTCGTCGGCCCGGCTGCTCAAGAGGCTGATGGACATCACCGTTTCGGCGGCGCTGCTATTCTGCCTCTTGCCGCTCTTCGCCATCGTCACCGTCGCAATCCTGCTCTCCTCCGGCCGGCCGATCTTCTACACCCAGGAGCGCATCGGCCAGGGCGGCAGGCGGTTCCGCATCATCAAGTTCCGCAGCATGCGCAAGGACGCCGAACGCGAGACCGGCCCGATCTGGGCGTCGGACCACGACACGCGCTGCACCCGCATCGGCGACTGGCTGCGGCACACGAACATCGACGAGCTGCCCCAGCTCTTCAACGTCCTCCGCGGCGAGATGAGCCTCGTCGGGCCCCGGCCCGAGCGCCCGATCTTCGTCGAGGAATTCCGCAAGTCCGTGCCCGATTATGACCTCCGCCACGCCGTCCCCGGCGGCATGACGGGCTGGGCCCAGGTCCACGGCTGGCGCGGCCGGACCTCGCTGCGCAAGCGGCTCCAGTACGACCTGGACTACATCGAGCGCTGGTCGATCCTGATGGACTTCCGGGTCCTGCTCATGACCATCCAGCACGTCTTCTGGGGCAAGACCTCATGGAACGACTCGAAGCGCCCGACCCGGCCCGAGGCCTGACGGACCCGGAGAAGGCGAGCACGTCGGCCGGCCCGATCTGCTCGATCGTGATCCCGACCTACAACGGCCGCGACCTGCTGGCGCGCTGCCTCGCCAGCATCGAGCGGAATCGGCCCGAACCCGAGCACCGGCCGATCGAGGTCGTGGTCGCCGACGATGGCTCGACCGACGGCACGGCCGAATGGCTGCCCGAGGCGTTCCCCTGGGTGCGACTCGAGCGCCTCGCCCGCAACGGCGGCTTCTGCGCGGCCGCCAATGCGGGCATCGCGTCGGCGCGGGGCGCGTTCATCCAGCTCCTGAACAACGACACCGAGGTCACGCCCGGATGGCTCGAGGCGGGGCTGGCCCCTTTCGCCGACGCCACCGTGGGATCGGTCGCGCCCCTGGTCCTGGTGCGCTCCAATCCCGATCGCGTCGACTCGGCCGGCGACGCCTACGCCTGGGTCGGCTGGCCGATGAAGCGGGGCCACGGGCAGGACGCGTCGCGGTGGTCGGCGCGTCCGGTCGAAGAAGTCTTCGGGGCCAGCGGATCGAGCGCGTTCTATCGCGCATCGGCATTGAAAAAGACCGGCGGGCTCGACCCGATGCTCGGCTCGTATTACGAGGACATCGACCTGGCGTTCCGCATGCGGTGGGCCGGGTATCGCTGCGTCTATAATCCAGGCTGCCGGATCCTCCACGACATCTCGGCGACCTACGATCACGGCAGCCCGACCCTCCAGCGCCGGATGGCCCGCAACGCCGAGCTGGTCTTCTGGTGGAACCTCCCCCGAGGACGCCTGGCGCTCGCGGCCGGCCCGCATCTGGCGTTCATCGCGGCGCAGGGACTCTGGCGGCTGGCGCGCGGCCGGCTCGGACCGTTCCTGGCGGGGAAGCGCGATGCACTCTCGGGGTGGCGCGCCGTCCTCGCGCGTCGGAAGATTCGCGCCGATCTGGCGCGCTCGGTCGATGGCCGTCCCCACTTCGCGCTGTCCTCGGGGACGATCGGCGATGTCCGCAACCATCTGCGCCGGCCGAGCGAGACCTCGTCGCGGCCCTGAGCCCACGGCGCGGCGTCACCCCAGGCGGAGCTCCAGGGCATTGACCGAGGCCGGCGGCAATGTGAGCCGTAACTCGTCGCCGTGGATGTCGAGCTGGGTCGTCCTAGGCCGTACGCGCTCGGGGCTCTCGAAGGTGTTGTGCGCGTTCAGCTCGTCGTGGGTCAGCACCGAATGCCGCACCGCGACGGCCGACCCGCCACGCAAGCGGATCACGACCTCCGCCGGCTCGCTGGCGTGCAGGTGCGCGAGCGTGAGCGTGGCCCGCCCGCCGTTCCCGCGCGACGCCGAACCCGCCAGGCGGACGATCTGCTCTCCCTTGCCAGCGGCCTGGAACGGCACCTCGGGCGCCTGGATGTCGACCCGCACCGCGCGGGCCTTCTGATGCGGGCGATACATTGTGTAGACGTAATACGTCGGCGTTGCGACGAATCGGTCGCCGTCGGCCAGGAACAGCGAGTGCAGGTTGTTCACGAGCTGCGCGACGTTCGCCATCTGCACCTTATCGGCGTGGCGGTTGAACGTGTCGAGCGAGACCGCCGCGACCAGGGCATCGCGCAGGGTTCCCATCTGCTCGAACAGGTGCCGCGGGTTGATCTCGGTGCCCGACGGATGCCAGCTTCCCCACTCGTCGATCACCAGCTTGACGGACCGCTTTTGGTCGAACTCGCCCATCACGGCCCACTGGTCGCGGATCAGGGTCTCCATCCGGTTGGCCTTGTGTAGCTGCTCGTACCACTGATCAACCGTAAACTTGAGCGCATGACCGGTGGTCCCGCAATAGTAGTGGGGCGCCCAGCCCTGGATGGGGGCCTTCTGACCATCGGCCCAGCGGGCGAAGAAGCGGCGGGTCCAGTCGGTGTTGTTGCCGTCAGGCCCGGCGGCGATCAGGAAAAGTGGCACCCCGTAGCGCGGCAGCCATTCGGTGAAGCGGCGGTACTCGCGGCAATAGTCCTCGGGGATGAACTTGCCGCCGCAGCCCCAGCTCTCGTTGCCGACGCCCCAGTACGCCACGCCGAACGGGTCCTTCTGGCCGTTCGCCGCGCGCTCGTCGGCGATCGTCGTCGTGCCGGCCGGTGCGTTGCAGTACTCGACCCACTGCTGGAACTCCTCCGCCGACCCAGTGCCGACGTTGGCCGCGAGATACGGCTCGACGCCGCAGAGCCGGCAGAAGCGGAGGAACTCGTGGGTGCCGAACTGGTTGGTCTCGGTCTCCTCGCGCCACCGTCCGAACCGCCGAGGGCGTTTCGCGCGCGGGCCGATTCCGTCCCTCCAGTGATACCGATCGGCGAAGCAGCCGCCGGGCCAGCGCACCACGGTCGGCCCGAGCGCCTTGACGTGGTCGATGATCGACTGGCGGATACCGTCGGTATTGGCGATCTTCGAGTCGGGGCCGACCCAGATACCGTCGTAGATCACGCCGCCGATGTGCTCGGTGAACTGGCCGTAGATCGACGGCCGAATCGGCCCGATGGCCTCGTCGAGCAGCACATTGATCGTGATCGCCGCGGCGGCCGAATGTGCCTCGCGCGCACGGAGCACCCGAGTGGCCGCGGCCAGCCCGCCGCCGATGACCCCGGAAGCCGCCAGGCGCCCGATTGCCGCGCGCCGATCGATACGCGAATCGGGCGATTGCGAGTTCATCACGATCCGGGCTCGGTGCAAGCCTCGGCCTCGAGGGTGGGTCTATCGGAACAACGCCGGAGTCAACACCCGATTCACGGGAGCATGTCGTTGGCGCTTAAGTTAATACGCCACACGACGGTTACGTCGGACCTTATCGACCCACGCATCGTAGCGGCCCGTCGATCGCCTCGCCAGTCTGCGCCGCGGGATTTCCGAGAAGCTTGAGATCCGTGGCCCCCGAATCAATCGCGCCGCCCCGCTGCCGTTAACAGAGATTTACACGTTCGATCGACCGCGCCGGCTTCGAGCGACGCCCATGCCGACGAATCTTCCGGCTCAAGATGTTTCCTGTCCATAGTCGATGCTGGCGCGCAGTCTATAGGATTGAGAGAGAAGAAACCGTCGGCGGCCAACCCGGGGGTCAGCCGTGGAGCAGGGATCCGACCACGAGAGCAACGGCGATCCGCGCGACTGGGGACCGTTCCTGTCGGCACATCGCGGCAGGCTGCGGCGGATGGTCGCGCTCCGGCTGGATCCGCGCCTGAATGGCCGGGTCGATCCGTCGGACATCATCCAGGAGGCGTTCCTCGAGGCCCTGGCCAGGCTTCCCGAGTACGAGCGCCAGCCGGCCCCGATGCCGCCGTTTTTGTGGCTGAGGTTCCTGACGCTGCAGAGGTTGCAGCTCGTGCACCGCAAGGAGCTGGGGACGCAGGCCCGGGATGCGGCGCGGGTGGTGTCGATCCACGGCGGCCCGTATCTGGCCGCGAGCTCGGCGGCACTGGCGGCCCGGCTCCTGGGTCGCGACACGCGCGCCAGCGATGCCGCCATCCGCGCGGAACGGACGCTCCGACTTCGCGAGGCCCTCGACGGGATGGACCCGATCGACCAGGAGGTTCTGGTGCTCCGCCATTTCGAACAGCTCGGCAACGGCGAATGCGCGCGGGTGCTGGGCCTGAGCGAGTCGGCGGCCAACAAGCGATACGTCCGGGCGCTCAGGCGACTCAAAGTCATTCTCACGGCCCTGCCTGGAGGGGCGAAGGAGCTATGGCCATGAACGACGGATCGCCCTCGGCGCCGGACGAGGATCTCCTGGGCCCGATCCTGGACTCGTTCCTGAATCGATTCCGCCGCGGGGAGCGGCCGTCGGTCACCGAGCTGATCACGCGACGCCCCGAGCTGTCCGGCCAGATCCGCGAGTTGATTCCGGCCCTGGTCGAGATGGAGCAGCTCGCCGGCTTGCCGGGGACCCCCGGCGATTGGGCGTCTCAACGGCCCGGGTCGGGGGCCGGACGGGACGAGGGGCGGGCGCCGGAGAGGCTCGGCGACTACCGCATCATTCGCCGGATCGGCGGCGGCGGGATGGGCGTCGTGTACCAGGCCGAGCACGAGCCGCTCCGGCGGATCGTCGCCCTGAAGGTCATCCATCCCAGATTCCGCGATGACGCCCGGTACCTGCGCCGTTTCCACGGCGAGGCGAGGCTCGCGGCCGGGCTCCACCACACCAACATCGTCGATGTCTTCGACTACGGCGAGCAGGAAGGCGTCTGCTACTACGCCATGCAATTGATCCAGGGACAACCCCTGGACCGCGTGCTGGCCGATATCCGGCTGCTGCGAGCCGAGCAGTTGCCAGTCAGCCCGCCGGGCCAGGCCGAGCCGACGCGTGCGTCTCGTCCGATCAGCCTGGAAGCCGAATGCTCACGCGCGGCGATCGGCCTATTGACCGGCCGATTCGCCGCCGTCGCCGTGACCGACGAGCTCGCGGACGCCACGACTCCGATCGGCGTTGAGGAGGGAGCCGCCGGTCCGGCGCCGGGATCGAGCGACGGGCAACTCGAGGTGATCGATCATCCGTCGTCGCTGGGTTCGTCGACGCTCGGCCACTCGGGCGAGCAGCAGTATTATCGCGAGATCGCGAGGATCGGGGCGCAGATTGCCGAGGCCCTGGAATACGCCCACCGCCGCCGGATCGTCCATCGCGACATCAAGCCGTCCAACCTGCTCCTCGACGCCATGGGGAACGTCTGGGTGACCGACTTCGGCCTGTCGAAGGTCGAGGACGGTGCCGAGCTGACCCAGTCGCGCGAGCTGGTCGGCACCCTGCGTTACATGGCGCCCGAGCGGATCGGGGGCAAGTCCGATCACCGCGGCGATATCTATTCGCTGGGAGCGACCCTCTACGAGTTGTTGACGCTGCGCCCGGCGTTCGACGGGACTGACGAGCTGCGGCTCCTCGAGAGCATCCGCGCCGGGGCGCCGATGCCGCCGCGGCGGCTCGATCCGAAGCTCCCGCGCGACCTGGAAACGATCGTTCTCAAGGCGCTGGCCAGCGACCCGCAGGACCGGTTCAGCACCGCCGGCGCGATGGCCGACGACCTCCGGCGCTTCGTCGAACGCCGGCCGATCCGCTCGCGGCCGGTGTCGATCGGCGAGCGGTTCTGGCGCTGGTGCCGGCGCGATCCCTGGCTGGCCGGCGCGAGCGTCGCGGCGGTGGTCCTCGCGATCAGCCTCACGGCCGTCGCGCTCGTCGCCGCCTGGAACGACCGCAAGCAGCTCAGGGCGATCGGTGCGGCCCGCAATGAGGCCCGCCTCCAGCTCTTCGAGGCACTGGTGGACAGGGCACGCGCGGGCCGCTTCAGCCATCGGGTCGGCCAGCGATTCGAGAGCCTCGCCGCGTTGAAGCGAGCGGCGGCGCTCGCCCGCGAGCTGCGATTGCCCGCGGACCGGCTCAACGAGCTTCGTGACTATGCCATCGCCTGCCTGGCGCTGCCGGACCTCGAGCCGACCGGCCGGGTCGTCGCTCGACCGGCGGGCGTCATCGTGACGGCGTTCGATCCCGCGATGAGCCGCTACGCGCATCGGTTCCGCGACGGGACGATTTCGGTGCGCCGATTCGACGACGACCGGGAGATCGCCCGGTTCACCGCCCGCGGCGATCGCGATGTCTGGGTCTTCGGCTTCAGCCCAGACGGACGCTACCTGGCGACCACGAATGTCCCCGGTAATTCCCTGGTCGTCTGGGACGTCGACAACGGCGCGGCCGCCATCGAGGAGCCAGGGCCCGTCGAGTGGCGCGCGGCTCGATTCAGCCCGGACAGCCGGCGCATCGCCCTCCTGACGCCGAATCGCGAAGTCATCGTTTACAACGTGGTGGACCGCCGGGTCGTGGCACGCTGGCCGGTCCAGGGGTTGGGGAACCTGGCCTACCGACCGGACGGGCGTCAGCTCGCCGTCGTGATCAACGAGAAGGAGTCCGCAAAGTGCCTGATCCTCGAGGCCGAGACCGGTCAAGTTGTCCGGAGAATCCCCCTGCCGGCGACCGCCGCCGAGGTCGCCTGGGCCCCGGACGACAGGACGCTGGCCGTAACCGGCTGGGACAGCAAGATCTACCTCTGCGACACCGCCAGGGGAATTCAGTATCTCTCCCTGCCTCGCCTGAATAACCAGGGCGTTTCGGCGTCCTTCCATCCGGCGGGGACGCTATTCGCCAGCAACGACTGGTCGGGCGACCTGCGGATCTCGGACCCGATGCTCGGCCAGCCGCTGCTCAGGCTGGCCAGCTCGGTCGCTCCCGAGTTCAGCCGGGATGGGCGGATCGTGGTCGGCCAGGAGGAACGACTCACCGTGTACCGGGCGGATCCGGCGCTCGAGTATCGGACAATGACTTCTTCCATCCGCGATGCGACGGGCTATGAAGACGTTTCGATTCGCCACGACGGACGTATCCTCGCACTTGGCACCGAAGACGGCTTCATGCTCTGGGACCTGGCCCACGGCTCCGAGCTCGGCCTGGTCCGGATCGGCAACGCCTGGCACCTGATGTTCGATGCGTCGGGCGACCTGATCACTGGCGGAGACTCCGGCGTCCAGCGGTGGCCGATCCGGCTCGACCTCGGCCGTGGCGAGGTCGCCGTCGGGCGGCCTCAAAAGCTCCCGCTCAACGGGGGATGGAATGGCATCGGCGTTGATCGATCGGGACGCATCGTGGCCAGGGCCGATTGGAAGGGGGCCGATCTGACGACCCCTGAAGGAACGTTCCGGGTCGAGCCGCTGGACGACTGCCGGACCGTGGCGGTGAGCCCGGATGGGAAGTGGCTGGCGACCGGCAGTCACGTCGCGAGTCACGGCGCGCAGGTCTGGCGCATCTCGGACCGCAAGCAGGTGGCCGATCTGCCCATCGATCACGGCGCGCAGGTCATCTTCCGCCCAGACGGGACCTCGCTGATGACGTCCGGTCCTCCCTGCCAGCTCTGGGAAGTCGGGACATGGAACGAGGTGACGCGGATAGCTGGCTACGCTCGTGCGTTCTCGCCCGACGGCCGGTTGCTGGTCGTCCAGGAGGTGAGCAAAGCGTTACGCCTGGTGGAGGTAGCAACCGGCCGCACCCTGGCCCGCCTCGAGGGTCCGGATTCCTGCACCCCGTCAGCCGTCTGCTTCAGCCCGGATGGCTCTCGCCTTGTGTTCACGACGAAGGATGGGCCGGCGGTGCACATCTGGGACCTCCGGGCCGTCCGGAAGCAACTGGCCGGCCTGGGTCTCGACTGGGATGCGCCCGCGTACTCCGAAGACGATCCGGCCAGCCCGTCGGCACCCATGCTGAGCTCAGCGCAGCCCTTCAATTCTGAGCGATTGTATGCGGAGGCCGACGCGCTCGCATACGCCGGCCGCTGGGAACAAGCGGCCGTGACACTGGCACGCGCCCTGACGACGAGCGTACCCGAGAACGCGGTCTTCCCGTTCGAGAACGCCATCCTTCACCTCGCCGTCGGCGATCGGGCAGCCTACGAACTAATCCGCCTGCAAATGCTTGAGTCGATCCGCAACGTCTCCGACGTTCGCCAACTCGCCTTCACCGCGCACGCGTTCGTCGTGGCCGATGACGAGCCGCGGGTGACCGCGCGAGCCCTGGAGCTCGCCAGAGTGCGTTTCACGAATACCCCTGATCTGTGGACCGAGCACGTGCTGGGCCTCGCCCTCTACCGTGCCGGCCGGTTTGACGAGGCCGGGCAGGTGCTCGAACATAGCCTCAACCGCGACCCGGACTGGGACTACCAGGTCCTCAACTGGCTGGCCCTGTCCCTGGTTCATCAGAGGCTCGCCCGACCTGATGAGGCCAGGCGCTTGCTCGCGCGGGCCGAGCGCTGGCTTGCCGTCCATCGGCCGGCCCGGCCCGGCGAAGTCGAGCGTGGTATCCCGAAGAATTGGGCCTGGCGAGATGGTATCCTTCTCCACCTCCTGCTCCGCGAGGCCCGCACGCTGATCCGCCCTGAGCCGACGACGCTCCCGGCGGACGTCTTCACGCCCGCGCCCTGAACGCCGGACCCAGCGGTCCGACCCTGGCGCTCTATCGCGCCGGCCGATTTGCCGAGATCGAGCCGCTCGTGGTCCATGGCATCAACGACCAACCGGGCTGGGACGCCGAGGTCCTGGACTGGCTGGTCCTGGCCATGGCCCATCAGCGCCCTGGCCGGAGCATCGAGGCCCGCGGCTGGCTGGATCGCGCCGAGACCTGGTCTGCCGCCCGGTTGAGCGGCCGGCCTGGCGGCCTGGAACGGGGAATCCCCGAGAAGTGGTCCTGGATGGACGGCCTCCTCCTTCACATCCTGCTCCGCAAGGCCCGTGCAACCGTTCTTCCAACGTCGCCAAATGGACCCGCCCGCGGGTCCGGCTCACCTGCTGTCGTCCGGAATCGCTGAAGTCGAAGTTCCGTTTGTGAGGGCCCCCGGCCGCCTGAGATTCCCGCCGCACGCGATCGGAAATGGGCCGAAGTCATCGGCAAAACGGGTCGGACGGAAAACCGAAGTCGAGGACGACCGTCCTGGCCTCCTGGATCAGCAGCTCTCGCGTCAACTCTTCCCCGGGGTCGTCGGAGAGCGACCACTTCTCCGCGAGAGCCAGCCATTTCCTCGCGTCGTTCGCCTTTCCGAGCCGCTGATAGGCCATCGCAAGGAAGGCCCGCGACTCCGGGAATTCATCGAGATTCTCCGTCCGTCGAGCGCCGAGAATCCGGGCGACCGCCTCGTCATAGCGACCGGCCCGATAGAGGGCCGCGGCCAGGTTGATCTGAAGGTACGGCTCCGCATCGTCGCCCGTCAGCCCGCAAGCGGGTTCGGCGAGGCCGACCAGTATCCCAGGGTCGTCCACGGAGCCCGGCCCGATGGAGCCGAGCCAGGCGATGTAGGAGCGGTTCTTCATGGCTTGCGTGCTCGGGGCTCTGCCCGACGGAATCATCCGCTGCATCAGGTCTCGATAGAACCCGCGGTCTCCCGCCTTGAGGGCGACCAGCATCGCCTGCCGGGAGTCGAGCAGCATCGAATACTGGCGCCAGGTCCCGTGAGCCAGGTCGGAGGACGCGTGGGCCCAGTCTCCCAGCTTGGCCCGGGCGATTCCCCGGGCGTCCATCAGGGCTGGCTGGCCGGGCGGGACCGCGTTCATCGATCGATCGAGGGCGGCCACGGCGGCCGTCCACCGTTTCTGGGCGAGGGCGTCGAGCCCGACCCGGGCGTCCCACCGGGCGGAGGCCGACGGCCCGGCGATCAATCGGGCTCGAGCGGCCTCGCGCGCTGCCTCCGGTTGACGGCCGAGATCGAAGAGGATCTCGGACCGCAGGGCACGGGCGCGCCAGTCGTCGGGCAACGCGGCGACCAGGCGGTCAAAGTGCCAGAGTGCCGCGGTGCGATCGTTGCGGAGCTTCAAATCCATCCCGACGGTGCCGTGCCACTCGTCGCCGCGGGGCTCCGCTGATACGGAGGCTGCCGAAGGTGCCGGCGTGTCGAAGAGGCGGGTCGCGTCATCGGTGATGGCGAAGAGCCGGCCGTCGGGCGAGAAGGAGGGCGGAGCGAGCGCGTAGTCGTACGGCCGTACCGGGCCGATCGGCTTTCGACCCAGGACGTCCCAGATCCGTGCCCAGCCGTTGTCGAGGACGAGCAATGAGCGGCCGTCTGGGCTGACCTCGACTCTGTCGACCGCCTGGGGGCGGCGGATGGGTTCGCCGATCGGCTTGCCGGAGGCGCCGTCCCAGAAGTGGATGGCCTTGTCGCCCCCACCGCCGACGATCATCCCGCCGTCGGGGGTGAAGCAGGCAGATCGGATCGAGGTTCCGATTGCCGGTAGGCGGTCTCGGCCCGTCGCCGCGTCCAGGATGCGGATCGCGTCGTCGCACACGAGCAGGATGGATCGGTCGTCAGGGCTGAGCCGGGCGCCGGTGACTCGCGTTCCGACGTCCCAGATCTCGCCGATCGGCTCGCCGCTCCGACCGTCCAACCGGGCGACGGTGGCTGCATTGGTCACCGAATAGCCGATGCCACCATCTCGCGAGAACCCCGTGAAGATGACGTGAGAGCCGTCGAACTGGTGGGGATGGAGCAGGGGAACGTCCAGTGTTTTGCCGGTCGCCGTGTCAACCAGCCTCACCCGGCCGGTCTCGTCGGCCGAGAGGAGCCGGCGCCCGTCGGGACTGAAGCAGAGCGAGGCGGACCAGTGGGGAATCGGGATCGGCGGGATCGTCGCCCGGCCCTGGTCGTCCCAGATCCGAACGGTCGCGTCGCGCGAGCCGGTGGCCACGAGCCGGCCGCAGGGGCTCACGGCGATCGCCTGGATCTGGTCGCGGTGCGGCATCGGCCAGCCGATGGGGCGGCCGTTCTCGGCCGACACGATGAGCGCATAATTGCCGTAGTTCGCGACGACCGACCGGCCGTCGCGGAAGAACTCGAGGCCGCGCGCGGGCGGCTGGCAAGTCCGTGCCTGGGCGAGCACGCCGGCCAGCTCGAACGATCGGACTGTGAGCCCGGCCGCCCGGACGAGTCGGCCCACGTCGTCGAAGGCGGAGAAGGCCGGATCGTTCAGGGTCGCACCGACCTGCGCGCCCGTCGTGGGGTTCCAGAGCTTCGTTGCGCCGGAGAGGCACTGGGTCATCGCGACCGATCCATCGGGGCTGAAGTCGACCTGGTAGAGCGGTCCGTCGTTCCGAAGCACATCGCCGATCGGCCGGCCCTCGAGATCCCAGAGCCGGGCTTGGCCGGTGTGGTCGCCGGTGAGGAGGGCCCGGCCGTCGGGATGATAGGCAAGGCCGTCGACCCTCGCCTCGTGGGGAAGCTGCGGTCCATCGGGCTCGCCGTTAGACGCGCGGTAGACCTGGACTCCCGACAGTCTTCGGCGCACCTTTTTCTCGGCGTGATACGACCCGAATCCGACTGCGAACCGCGACCCATCGGGGTGGAAGGTGACGCATTCGCCGACCCCCGCGAGCCGGATCGGCCGGCCGAGGGGTGCTCCGGTGCGGGCGTCGAGACGATGGGCCCATTCCCCCTGGGTGACGGCCACAACCATCGAGCCGTCCGGCGCGAAGGCGATCCCGTAGACCACATCGCGCTCGATGACGCGAGAGGCGAGTACCCGGCCGCTATCAGACTCAATCAGAAGAATCAGGTCGCCGAAGCCGGCCGCCAGGGTCGAGCCGTCGGGCGAGAACGCGAGCGGCCTGCCCTGTTTCCGGCGAATCGGCTCGCCAATCGGTCGGCCCGTCGGCACGTCCCAGAGCTGGACCATCGAACCGGCCTCGGGATGATCCGGGAAGCTCGTGCCCGATGCCGCGACCCGGCCGTCGGACCGCAGCGCCAGCCCGCGGAGAAGAGAGCCGGGCCGGGGCGCCGTCGTCGCGATGGCCCGGAGGCCGCCGGCTTGCAGGAAGCCGAGCGAGCCATCCTTGAATCCGATCGCCACCGTGCGCCGGTCCCCCGAGACGACGAGGGCCACCGGCTCGTCGGGGAGGCCGGCGGAGGCGATCGCGAGGGGGAGCAGCGGCGACCACGCGGAAATATTCGCCAGGGCCACGCGGCCGAGCGGCCCGTCGGGATCGAGCCGGGCGGCGCGCCCCAGCAGGTCGAGGCAGCGCGAGACGTCGCCGGCCTCCGCCAGCGTGATCCCGTGGTCGATTTCCAGGTCGGTCGACGTCCGCGCCAGCTCGACGCGGGCAAGCGCCTCCCTGGACGCAGCGTCGCGGGCGTTCGTCGCCTCGGCCCGCGCCAGCGCCCAGAGCAGGGCCAACCCGGTCGTCCCGCCGACGAGGAGTAGCCCGATCGACGCGAGGAGCGCGGCGACGGCCCGGTTCCTCGCCGACCAGCGATACGCGCGCTCGATCAGCCCGGCCGGCCTCGCCAGGATCGAATCACCCCGCAGCCAGCGTCCGAGGTCATCCGCCATGGCCTCGGCCGTCGCGTAGCGGCGGCCAGGGTCCTTCTCGAGGCAGCGCAGGCAGATCGTTTCGAGGTCGCGGTGCAGGCCGGCCCGGAGCCTCGTCGGCGGCACCGGGTCGGCCGCCATCGCCATCCCGAGCAATTCGATGGCCGATTCGGCGACGAACGGCGGCCGGCCCGTGAGCATCTCGTAAAAGATCGCCCCCAGCGCATAAACGTCGGCCGCCGGTCCGACGACGCCGGCCCCTCCGGCCTGCTCCGGCGCCATGTACGCCGGCGAGCCCAGAACGGAGTCGGTCCGGGTCAGCCCCGAGTCCGAGCCGATCAGCTTGGCCAACCCGAAATCGACGATTTTCGGCGAGCCGTCGGTCATCAGCAGGATATTCGAAGGCTTCAGGTCGCGGTGCACGATGCCCCGGCAGTGGGCCTCGTGGATCGCCCGGGCGATCGTTTCCATCAACGCCGAGGCGTCGCGGGGCGGACGAGGCACGCCTCCGATCCGATCGGCGAGACTGCCGCCGTCGACCAGCTCCATCTCGAAGAACGGCCGGCCGTCGCATTCGCCCAGCGCATGAATCTGGACGATGTTCGGATGCCTGAGCCGTGCGATCGCCTCGGCCTCGGCCAGGAACCGAGCCCGCTCCTCGTCCGAGGCGAGCTCGCCGGCCCGGATCATCTTGACGGCCACAACTCGGTTCAACCTGATCTGGCGCGCCTCGTACACGATGCCCATGCCACCTCGGCCGAGGACGCGACGGATCTCGTACCCGACCGGCGTCTCCCGGCCCAAAGGGTCGGCGCCGAATTCCGCCGCGGTGTCGAGCCGGGTGTCCGAGAGGAATGCGACGCTCGTGAATTCGGGCTCGCCCACGAGTGCCGTGTGAAGGTTCGCCTGGAGCCGGAGTCGGTCCGCGAGGTCGGGGAACCGGCAGACGAGCGGCTCCAGCGCGGGCAGCCCCGCCTCCTCGCGGACGAGGTACTCGGAATAGACCAGCTCGAAGAGCTCGTCCGAATCGGGCGGGTGGCCCGGCAAGGCGTCGATGTAGTCCTCGGCCGGCCGGCGTTCGCCTCGCCGCCAGTCGGCGATGAGATCCTGGCAGGCGCGGCCGATCCGATCGACCTGGGTGCCGGGCGCCCGGGGCGAGCCGTCGCCAGCACCACCGGCGGCTCCGACATCGAGCCGGCCGATGGAACCATCGCCTGATGGGGTGCTATTCGGCCGGTCCGTCACCATGAGGAACCCTTGTGCGCGCGAGACGCCGACGACGCAGCTTCGATAGACTCTTATTGCCGTTCGCGGCGATTCCGGACACGATCTCGCGCGACGACGGCCATCGGAGCGGATTCAGTCGAGCCCGAGCCCCGCGGCCGCCCTGGCGACGACCCGCGTGAGCTGCTTGCGCCGGGCGTCGGCGGTGCCGCCGAGCGCCGCGGCAATCGACGCCCAGTCCTCGCCCTGGGCCCTCATCTCGACGAGCTTCCGCTCGTCGTCCGTCAGCCGGTCCCAGAGCTTTTCCACGAGCTCGCGGCCGGCGATGATCCGGCTGGGACGGTCGGAATCGACCGGATGCCCCGTGATCTCGACCTGCAACTCTCCGACGACCCGCACGTCGCGGCGACGGCGCTGGTGGAATCGGGCCCGGTCCGCGACCTTCTTCCTCGCCATCCCCACCAGCAGCCCGACGAGCTGCGCCGGATCGTCGATCTGGAAGTCGCCCTTCGCCGACCGGGCGAAGAAGTCGGCGAGCACCGACTGGCAGATGTCCATCGAGTCGAAGACCCGCTGGAGCCGCGGGTCGCGCATCCGGAGCCAGGCCCGGACCTCGGTCCGGATCTGGGGCTCGTAGCGCCTGACCAGCTCCTCCGCGGCGCCCTGGTCGCCCTGTCGAATCCGGCGGATGAAGTCGAGGTAATCGGGTTCTAGCTCTTCCATGCCCGTCTCCGCATGTTACGACCCAATTCTACGACTTCAGCCGGGACAGGAGAAAGGGCCGGTCGTTTCGCGTCCCTCGCGATTCCTGTCCGTTTTCGGCCGCGACGGCAATTCTTTGATGTACCGACCCCGGACCCGCCCGCCTGAGGCTTGAGGTCGGTGGATGAGACGCGTCGCCACGCGACGCGCCAGACGACGTGCAACAAGAGTGAGCGCGGACGCACCCCGCCCCAATCGGCCATCGCGCCGTCGCCGAACGCCTCGGGTGCCCCACATCAAGCCGGGCGACCTCGCGCCACCCGGCGACACGGGGACGGTGCGCGCCGTCCCGCTCGAGACGCTCCGACGCCACGTACCAGAGCGAGATCCCATCATGCGCGACCGTGAGCTTGCCTCGCAATTCCCCTCCCGCAACCGATGGATCGGAAGCCGACGGCGCAGGTCCAGGACACTGGGCGCCGAACGCTTCGCTTACCGGCCCGGGACAGCCGTCGGGCTGGTTGAACGGCTCGAGGAACGCCGACTCCTCTCTTCCGACCTCACGGCCGATATCACCGGCCTCATCAACGGCGGCAAGCTGAACGGGACCTACACGTATTCCGACGTCAGCCTCGGAAGTTTCCTGACGATTCCCTCGGTTGATGTCACCCTCGTCCTGTCGCAGAACGACTCCTCGCACTGGACCGGGACAGTCTCGCTCGACGCCGCCTCCGCCAGCCTCGCCTTCGACTCGGCCGTCACGGGCTCGATCAGCTCGAACAACGCGTCCGCCGGGTTGATTGGTTCGTACTCCCTCACTGACGCCGCCGCCGGCTCCGGTGGGTACAAGTTGACCGCGCAGGATCTCAAGTTGGCGGTGGGATCCGCGTTCACCGCCGAGGCCACCGGAGTGAGGTTATCGTACGCCCCCAACGGCGCCGCGAACCAGCCCCTGGCGACGATCAGCTCGGCCACCGCAACGTTCCAGCCGCTCAATAATGCGACGGCGACCATCAAGAACCTGACCGTCTCCGAGAATGGCTTCAGCCTGGGTGATGGCAGCGCAACGGCCGACTCGCTGGATCTCGGCGGGATTCTGTCGGCGTCGTCCCCATCGGTCACCTTCACCAACGTCTCGGACTCGAACGGGACGCTGAGCGGCACGATCGGCGTCTCGGCCGGTTCGGTGGCAGTCCTCGCGGGCGAGTCGGGCCTGTCGAAGGGCGGCAATGGCCTGACCCTCACTGGATTCACGGGCTCTTACACGCTGCCGGCCGACAACCTCTCGATCGGCGCCACCGGGGCCAGTCTCAGCCTGGGTCAGCTCATCCAGGCGAAGGCTTCCGGTGTTACGCTCGATTACAATCCGGCCGCACCCTCGCCGGTTGTCGTCGATGTCGCCTCGCTGACGGCCGTGTCTCCGCTGCTTTCGCCGGACATCACGGGGACAGTCACCAACTTGCAGGCCAGCTCGGCGGGCCTATCGTTCGACAGCGCCTCGCTCTCCGACGCCGGCACGATCACGCTGGGCGGGGTGCTCGAGGTCCAGAATCCCTCCATCACGGTGAACAGCTTCGATTACACGACGGCGGGTGGCGTGGCCCCCACGGCGACCGCGACCCTGACCACGGCTGGAGCCTCGCTGTTCCCCGGCCAGTCCGCGTTCACCGCCACCGTGACGGGCGTGTCCGGCACCTATGCCTTCGGCTCGGGGCAGCTTTCGCTCACGGCCAACAAGATCGACCTCGGCTTCGGCAAGATCCTCAGCGCCGATGCGACGGAGGTCGCCATCGGTTGGGACGGTACCAACCTCTCGGTCAACCTGGACAGCGCGACCCTCAGCTCGCCCGACTTTCCCACCGTTACCGGCACCCTGACCGACGTCTCGGCGGGCAACGCGGGGCTGTCGATCGGCAGCGCGAAGCTCGAAGACACCGGGAAGACCTCGCTGGGCAACGTCTTCAGCGTCACCGACCTGACCCTCGGCGTCAGCCAACTGACCTATTCCGCCGCCAGCCAATCCATCACATCGGGAACCGTGACAGTCGGCGCCGGGGCGGTCGAACTGTTCCCCAACCGCAGCGACTTCACCACCGTGGTGACCGGCTTCCAGGGGACTTACAACCTCACCGACGGCTCGTCGTCGCTCTCGGCGGGCCAGATCACGCTGTCCTTCGGGCAGGTTCTGGAAATCGACGCGACCGACGTGGCGATCAACTGGGACGGCTCGAGCGCCAGCTTCAGCCTGGGCGGAGCCACCCTGAGCTCGCCCGAGTTCCCCAATTTCAGCGGCTCGTTGAGCACCGTGACGGTCGACGCGAACGGCTTCTCGATCGACCTGGCCAGCTTCACCGACGCCAGCAACATCCCGATCGGCTCGGTGCTGACGATCGACGGACCGACGACGATCACGGCCACGAACCTTGTCTATACCAACAGCACGTCCACCTCGGCGAGCAGCCTGGCCGGCACGATCGGCCTGAGCTTCGGCGGGCTCGAGATCCTGCCCGGCTCGTCGGCGTTTTCCACCTCAGTCACCGGGTTCGAGGGGAGCTATGACCTCACGAGCCAGAAGACGACGCTGTCCGTCGACTCGATCGTGATCACGGTCGGCGGGGGCTCGAATGGGTCGAGCACGAGCAACCCGATCCTCACGGTGACCGCGAGCAATGTGGGGATCGCCCTGTCCCCCGGCGGGAACGGTCAGCCCGAAACGGTCGCGATCAACGTGGGATCGGCGACCGCCGCCCTGAATGAATTCGACGGCCTCAATGGAAATGTCACAAACCTGTCGATCAGCAATGACGGCTTCTCGATCGGCTCGGCGACGCTGGATGTGAATGGGACCACCCCGGGCAGCAGCGGCCAGGGGACCATCTCCGCATTCGGCGGCCGGTTCCAGGTCGTCAATCCGTCGGTGACGCTCAAGGACTTCGGTTACTCAATCTCGAGCGGGGCCTTCCCCCCCGACGGGATGTCGCTGTCGGCCGACCGGATCAACCTCAACCAGGGTGGTGCCGATGTGGTCGCGACGGCCCTCACCACGACGATCAGTTTCTCGGCGGGCGATGTCGGCCACACGACCATCATGGCCGGCACGCTCACCGTCAACCTGGGTTCCTACGTGACCCTGACCGGCTCGGACATCAAGATCGACACCGCCGCGGCCGACGGCTACTACGTCCAGCTCGGCAGCCTGAGCGCGACGCTCACGGTCGGGTCGCTGGGACTGACGGGGACGGCGACGGACTTCGCCATCGACGCCAACGGCAAGCTCGTCACGCTCCCCGGTTTCGGCGTGACGTTCTCGACCGACTCGTCGACGTCCGGGAAGCTCCAGTGGCCGAGCTGGATGCCGATCACGATCAGCACTCTGGGCGTAAGCTGGCCCAGGGGTTTCACAACCGACCAGAGCGACGTCCAGTTGACGCTCTCGGCCCAGGCCAGCGCGGGCTTCTCCGGCGGTGCGTTCAATATCAGCGGGAGCGTCACGAACGCCGTCATCGACCTGGGCCTGCTCGACTCGGGCAAATTCCCGCTCGTGTCGATCGATCGCGGATCGCTGACCGTCGGCGGGAAGATGGGCGGGGCGGCGATCAGCGGCACTGCCTTCGTGGGGATCACCGACGGGATCTTCTACGGCGGGATCGAGGGATCGCTCCAGCTCGGCAAGTCGGGTGTGAGCATCTGGGTCGGCCTGTCCCAGCAGGGGCCGCTCGACCTGTTCGTTGACTCCGAGATCCCGATCCTGCTCGACCCGGAAAGCGGGCTGGCGATCCAGTCGATCCGCGGCGGCGTCGAGTTCGGCACCTCGCTGGCCGCCCCGAAATCGCCCCAGGATCTGGTCACCTCGAGCAGCTATACCATGCCCGCGTCGCAGACGACCGCGGAGTGGGAGCAGAGCCTGACAACGGCCGTGGCCAACCAGGTCAGCTCGGGGACGAGCGGGTTCGCGGCATTGGGCAACACGTTCGTCATCACCGCCGGTGTCACCCTCTACGACGAGTACGCGACGGCCAACGCGTTCACGCTTTCCGGCGATATCGAGATCGACACAACGGGCAAGCTGCTGGCCGCAGGCAACCTGACCTTCGGTGGATCGCAGAGCCCGGTGCAGCTCCAGGCCGGGGCGTTTCTCGACCTCTCGCAGGTCGCCTCCGGGCACGCGACGCTCGACTGGTACATGCTGGCCCCGGCCTCCGCGCCGATCCTGTCGATCTACGGTGCGATGGTCATCACCGTGACCGACCCGAACACCTCCGATGCGACGATCGACATCAATATCTCCGGCAATGCCGACATGTCGGTACCGGATATCAAGGGAGGGCTCAACCTGCAAGGTTCGGCCGATTTCCTGATCACGCCGTCGGCCAGGAGCCTCGATCTGACCGTCTCGGGCACCGCCAGTCTCGATCCGCTGGGCACGTTCGGCGAGATGTCGGGCCAGGTTTTCCTCTTCTTCGACGGCAGCACGCCCGAGCTTGACGGCGTGTTCCAGGTCTCCGTCAACACGTCGAACATCTCGTCGCTGAGCTCCCTGGGCCTGGGGGTCAATGCCACCGGTTTCGTCGAGTTCAACACGACGAGCTCGGTCCAGTCCGTCTCGATCACGCCCCCCGGCTCGACCCAGGCGACGACCTACCAGATCCAGCCCACGTCGGCGGTGCTCGACGTCCCGAACGCCGTGCTGACCTACACTCCGCCTGGCACGAGCACCAGCGTGCTCGAGGTCGACGCCTCGCTGTTCGCGAGCTTCGTCCTGGCCACGACGCCGAGCGGCGGGGTCGATCCCGAGCTCGACATCGCATTCAGCGGAAGCGCCAGCATCGGCCCGGCCCCTGATTCGGTGAGCGTCTCGGCGAGCGGCATCCTGATCATCAACTCGTCCGGCCTCGCCGCCAGTTTCACCGTCAGTGCGGGAACTGGTGACGCGATCCCCGGCGTCGCGATCAACGCGGCGCTCGCGCTCACGATCAACACGACCGGCCAGACGCAGTCGTTCACCGTCCCGAACATCGCCGACCCCAACAAACCCGGCTCGTATCTGGCAGGTTCCGGCCAGACCTACGCAATCCCGGGCACTTACACGATTAACGGCACGACGACCAGCGGGTTCTACATCGCGCTGACGGGCAGCGGCGAGGTCTCGATCGAGAACGCCTTCTCCCTGGACGGCAACTTCGACATTCTGGTCTCCGCGTCGCTCTTCCGCCTCGACCTGAACCAGATGTCGCTCAACGTCCCGAGCCTCGGCGACCTCGGGCTATCGGCGCAGGGGGGCCTGCTGATCGATAGCGGGGGGATCGCGGGCGCGGTCTCGGTCACCGCCGGCGCCGGCATGTCGGGACCGGGCGGGGCCTACCTGCTCGACGGCACCTTTACGCTGGCCGTCAACACCACGTCGCAGGATCAGACCATCGGCGGAATCTCCGTCCTGCACGAGTCGGCACTCGTCTCGGTGGCCGGCAACCTCGACATCGCGGACGCGGTTCTCGACCTCGCGGGCACATTCACCCTGAGCGTCTGGTCGTCGGGCCTGACGATCGGCGGCTCGTTCACCGCGACGATCCTGGGCGCGACGGTCGGCAGCGGTACCTTCGACGCTTCGATCTACGAGGACTCCGGCGGCATCCCCGCCCTGGCCCTCTACGCCGGCCTGAGCGTCAACGGCAACTTCGGCTCAGGATTCGTCGATTTCAGCGCCAACCCGACGCTGGAGATCAACACTGGCCAGGTCGACCAGACCTTCGCTGACGGCAACGTCGCCCCCGCCGAGACCGCCCAGGTCGCGCTGAACAATGCCAGCATCTCGGTTCTTGGGTTCCACGCCAGCGGCAGCCTGATCGCCACGATCTCGAACTCGGGCCTCGACATCGTCATCCCCCAGAGCGACCCGATCTCGCTGGGTTTCCTCAGCCTGGGCACCATGCAGGTTTACGGCTTCATCGACGCACAGAACGGCGGACTGTCCTTCAGCCTCACCGGCTCGATCAGCTACGACGTGACCTCGGGGCCGTTCGAGCTCTACGGCGGGATCGGCGCGACGATCGCGAGCACGGGGTTCGCGGGCTGGTTCTACGGCGGGGCGAACCTCAATTGCGGCGATCTGGGCACGGTGAACCTGGCGTCGATCTCGGCCTCGATCACCGTGATGACCACCGAGATCGACATTTCCGCCAGCGCCGACGTGCTGGGGCTCTCGTTCTCGTTCAACGAGAGCCTGGGCGGCTACTCGCCGCCGTCCCACAGTCCCGGGCTGTTCTCGTACAGCGTCCCGACGTCGGCCGTCGCCGGGTCGGTCCCGACGCTCTCGGCCGTCGCGTACGACCCGTCGAACAACCAGATCCCCGCCGACAACTACACGCTCGAGTGGGATGTCAACGGGCCTCCGGACGTGTTGCACGGCGACCAACCGTATTACCAGACCTCGACCGATCCGACCTTCACCCCGACACTGGGCGGCGCCGGCACCTACAATGTCTCGCTCTACCAGGTTGCTCCCGACGGCACCCGGCAACTGCTCAAGCAGTCCACGATCAACGTGATCATTGTCGCGCCGACGATCCACTCGCTCAACATGGAGACCGCCTATCTCACGTCGGACTCAACCAACGGCTCCGGCTCCCAGCCCGGATCGAGCACCACCATTTCCCTCAGCCCGCTGATCGTCACGACCAATGAAAGTCTGCTTGAGCCGGCAGGTTACGACCCCAATTCCCCGTCGCCGCCGCCGCAGTCTGCCCCTCCGACATCTGGCTCGTACTGGGAGGTCAGCCTGAACGGGGTCGCCACCTACTACCCCGGGCTGTACCCCAAGAACGTGACGCTCGCCCCGGTCGATCCTCTCGCCATCAGCCCGCCCGACTACACGGCCACGCTCTTTGTACGCGACCCCTACAACGGCGATGTCCAGCAAACAGGGACATTCCACCTGCTCGACGTCTACAACCTGACGGTCAACGACGCCGGCGACGGGACGGTGACCGGTGTCAGCCAGAACGGGAGCATGGACCTCACGCCCGTGAACGGCGATCTGACCCTTCGACGCGCCCTCGACATCATCTATGACAACGCCCAGTACAGCTCGGGACGGGTCGCGACGATCCGGTTCGCCCCGAGCCTGGCCGGGCAGACGATCTACCTGAACCAGGAC
The DNA here is from genome assembly GCA_027452145.1 of Planctomycetales bacterium. Classification (GTDB taxonomy): domain Bacteria; phylum Planctomycetota; class Planctomycetia; order Isosphaerales; family Isosphaeraceae; genus JAKAUH01. The sequence goes on along the minus strand of DAIDHB010000063.1, from coordinate 19,109 downwards.
GAGTACTTCGGCTACGGGCCGGTCGCGAGCAATAGCCTCATCGGTGCAACCGACCTGGGCGTCGGGTATCCCACGATCATCGACGGGTCGGGCGCGCCGGGCCTGACCATCGCCAACGCCCCGGGCAGCAATCGACGACTTTTTTTCGTCGGCAGGTACGGCAATGAACCCACCAATGTGTCGCTGACGTTGGAGGACCTCACCCTGGAGGGCGGCAGCGCGACCGGCACCGGCGACGCAGCTTATGGAGGGGCGATCTACATCACCGATGGGTCGATGGTCACCGCCGACCACGTCGGGTTCCTCAACAATCAGGCGAACGCCCAGGTCAGCCCGCAGTTCACGACGCAGAACGCCATGGGCGGCGCGGTCTACATGGATATCGGAACCTCATTCACCGCGATCGACTCCACGTTCTCGGGCAACGCCGCCGTCGGCTCGCCCGTCGCCGAGTACAACAACGTCGTCTACGCCCAGGCGGGCTCCGGCCTCGGCGGAGCGATCTACGACAATCTCGGCGAACTGAAGATCATCAGCTCGACGATCGCCCAGAACTCGGTCGCGGGGAACGGTTCCGACGCCGGCAGCGGCGTCGACCTCTTCTACGGCTCCGTCACGACGATCGACAATACGATCATCGCCGATAACACCGGGGCCGCTGACCTCACGCTCGACGCCGGCAGCTCCACGCGTCCGACCGGCACCAACAACCTCATTCAGAGTTCCCAGGGAGGTACTCCGACGAGCGTCCTGGGGATCACCGGCAAGGATCCCATGCTGGGATCGCTGGCCCAGCGCGGCAGCGGAGACCTCTGGACCTACTCGCTGCTGCCGGGCAGCCCGGCCCTCGGCGCGGGTTCCACCTCGTACCTTGGCGGCGCGACGACCGACGGACGCGGCCTGGCCCGGACGGTCGGCGGCCAGGTCGACATCGGGGCCTTCGAGCGCCAGTCCTACATCGTCGACAGCACCCAGGGCTCCGGCCCCGGCAGCCTGGCGCAGGCCGTCGCCACCGACGACGACGGCTCGGCCATCGTCTTCGCCCCCGGCTTCTCCAGCATCACCGCCGTTCCGATGGTAATCGCCTACAACATCGCGATCGAAGGCCCGGGCGCGAATGTCCTGACGCTCAATGGTGCCCATCTGTCGCAGCTCTTCAAGGTCGAACCGGGGATCACGGCCACCATCGCCGGACTGACACTCGCCGGCGGCCTGGCCGCGAACACCGGCGGGGCGGTCGACAACCTCGGGATTCTCACCCTGTTGAATGACGTCCTCACGGGCAATACGGCCGTCGGCGCCGGATCTGCCGGAGGAGAGGGCGGTGCCGTCTACAACGGGCCCGCCGCCACGCTCGTCCTCTACGGCGACACCTTCTCGAACAACACCGCCGTGGGCGGGACCTCGCCCGCGAGCGTCGGCGCCGGCGGTGCCATCTACAGCGCGCCGGGGTCCGCACTCCTCGGCAATGACGACACCTTCGCAGGCAACACGGCCCAGGGCGGCGCCGGCGGAACCTTTTACGCCCAGGGCTACGGCGGCGCCCTCGTTTCGGACGGCCGATCGCAGCTCGTCAACGTGACCATGGCCGGCAACTCCGCCCTGAGCGGCGCGTCCTCGACGGCCATCGTGCAGGTGCGGAACTCGCTTCCTCCCTCCGATGGCGCGGACATCTGGGTCGACGGCGGCGTCCTGACCCTCGTCAACTCGATCGCCGCCGATCCGGTCGCCGGGGTCGACATCGTTGTTCACTCCGGGCAGATCAACGGGTCGAACAACCTGGTGATGGCCTCCGTCGGCGTGCCGGCGGGCCTGGTCGTCGCCACCGCCGACCCGCAATTGCGTCCGCTCGGAAATTACGGCGGACCGACGCCGACGCTCGAGCTGATCGACGGCAGCCCGGCGATCGGGACGGCCCTCGCGTCAGCGCTGCCGCCGACCGACCAGCGCGGCCTGCCGACCCAGGGCGACCTCGGCGCCTTCCAGCTCCGGCATGGCTTCGTCGTCACCAATACCAACGACAGCGGCCCCGGCTCGCTCCGCCAGGTCCTGATCGATGACATCGACCAGACGCCGATCACGTTCGCCTCTTCGCTCGCCGGCCAGACCATCACGCTCTTCAGCACGATCCTCCTGAGCAACGATATACAGATCGACGGCTCGGGTGCGCCCGGGCTGACAATCACCGGATCCGGCACGCGGATCTTCGTGATCGGTAGCGGCGTCAATGTCACGATCGACGACCTGACGCTGGCCAACGGCCTCGCCAACCTCGGCGGTGCCATCGACAACAACGGCAACCTGAACCTGCTCAACGACACCTTCAGCAACAACATCGCCCAGGGCGACATCAGCGCGGGCATTCTGGGTGTCGGAGCCGGAGGCGCGATCTACAACGCGTCCGGCTCGACCCTGACGGTGACTGGTTCAACCTTCATCAACAACCGCGCCGTGGGGGCTCCGGGGCAGGCGACTCCCACTCCCTATCAGAAGCTCGGTGGCGGACAGGGGCAGGGCGGGGCCATCGACAACGAGGCAAACGCCCGGGTCATCCTGATCAACGACACCTTCACCGGCAATCAGGCCGATGGCGGCAGCGCCTACCTCTCGGCGGACGGCGAGTATTCAGGAGGCGGCGGGTCCGCCCTCGGTGGCGGGCTGATGAACGACGGGACCGCCGAGCTGACGAACGATACCTTTTCGGCCAATTCCGCTTCCGCGGGTTCAGGCAAGCCCATGGGATCCTCGCTCGGATCCGAGCTTTACAACAGCGCGTCGCTGATCCTCAACAACACGATCCTCGCCAACGGCAATGGCGGGGAGGACTTTTACTGGACCAGCGAGTCGTCGGTCAAGGGCGCGAACAACCTGGTCACCTCCACCAACAAGACCCCTCCCAGGGTCATCTCGTCCACCTCCAACCCCGACCTCGGCGCGCTCGGCAACAACGGCGGGCTCACCGAGACTTTCGCCCTCCAGCCCAACAGCCCCGCCCTGGGCGCGGGTGGGACGGTCGGCGTCCCGGCCACCGACCAGCGCGGCGACCCGCGCATGGTCACCGGCAAGGTCGACATCGGTTCCTACGAGACCCAGATCGTCCACCCGATCCCCTCCGCCGGTGGCCCGTATGTGGGGTACGCCGGGCAGTCCGTCACGCTCGACGCATCCGGCACGTCCAATCCGTCGAATCTGAGGCTGACGTATCACTGGACCTTGACCGGCAACGGCGTCTCCCTGGCGTCAAGCGGCGTGACGTGGTCCCTGAGCCTCGCCAGCCTGCCCGTCGGCAACTTCACCGTCACCCTGACGGTCTCCGACAACTACTTCGCCAACCAGACCGAGTCGGCGAAGACAACCCTGTCCGTCCTCGCCGGTCTGACCACCACCGCGATCCTGCCGGCCAACCGGGCTCCGGCGGTCAATGCGGTCTTCGATACGGCGACGATCTCGTTCGCCTATCCCGTGAACCTGGCCACGCTCAACGCGGGCTCGCTCTCGCTGACCCTCGACGGCGGCCCGAACCTCCTGCCGGCCAACGTCCAGGTGACCCGCCTGATCCAGGGCTCGGACTACCAGATCAGCGGACTGGCCCAGCTCATGACCCGGTACGGACAGGGGCAGTACACGCTCTCCGTCGATGCCTCGAAGGTCCAGGGCGCGGCCCCGGATGTGGGCTTCGGTTCCGGGACCCTATCGGCATCGTGGATCTACGACACGGTCGCGCCGACGAGTCGCGTGACCGCGCTCCCCGCCGTGTCTCAGGGTGCGAGCTTCTACGTCAGCGTCACCGGCAACGACCCGTCCGCCGCTGGCGTCGTCGCCTCGGGCGTGGCCTATTACGCCATCGACGTCTCGGTCGACGGCGGCCCATTGACCGCATGGACAAACGTACCGGCGACGGCGCCGTCGGCCCTCTACACCGGGACGGCGGGCCACTCCTACGCCTTCCAGTCGATCGCCCACGACCTCGCGAACAACGTCGAGTCGAAACCGCAGGCGATCGAGGCTTCTTCCTACGTTCGGGTGACCCAGCCTCCGGCTGTCGTAATCAGCGCGGTGGACTCTTCCAGCCAGCAATTCGCCATCACACTGGCCGGCTCCTCTGCCCCGGGAACCGTCCTCGACCACATCGACGTCTTTGTCTCGGTCGACGGCGAGCCCTTCCGGCCCATCGCGAAGGTGGCCGGCGTCAACGTGCCCGTCACCTTCGAGGCGATCGCCGACGGCTCCGTGCACAATTACGCGTTCTACGCCGTCGGCACCGACACGGTCGGCAACGTCCAGGCCCCGCCCGTCGGTCCGGGCTACGACACCTGGGTCGCGGCCGGTTTCGCAACACCGGCCGCGAATGCCCCGATCGCCCTCTCGGTCGACCACGGGGCATCCGGCCGCTCGTTCATCGGCTCGGTGGACCTGGTCTTCGACAACTCGAACGGCCTGGCCTCGCTGGTCGCGGATGGGAACGTCCACCTGATCAGGCACAGCCTGAGCGGCACCGGCGCAACCCCGGTGTCGCTGACCGGCATGCTGGGTGTGGTCGACAACGCCATCGAGATCAACTTCGGCTCTCTGGGCCTCGGCGGAAGCCCGGATTCGTCCGCGGGCGACGGCTACTACGAGATCGACATCGACGGCCTGGCCCGGTCGTTCTTCTTCGACCGCGTGTTCGGGGACGTCAACGGTGACGGCATCGTCAATACGGCTGACGCCAGCCTGACCACCGGCGCCCTCGGCCAGCAAATCCCCGGGGCACTCATCAACCTCGACGGTACCGGCACCGTCACGCCGCTCGCCCGTCTGGCCGCGCTCCGGGCCAGGGGCCACGGACTCACCCCCGGCCTCCGCCTCGATGCCTGATCTGCCGACTCGGCACCCGCCCGGACATCAACACCTCGATGAGGGAACGAACATGAAGCCCAGAATCCAACTGCTCGCCGTGCTCATGACCCTGGCCATCACGACGAGGGGGTCCGCGGAACTCGTGGTGACGATCGGCAACGCCAACCTCGCGAATGGCCAGGCCACGGTGGATGTCACCCTCGGCAACAACGGCACCGTACCCCTCAGCCTCGACCAGTTCGGCTTCGAGTTTCAGATTGTCCCCGTCGGGAATGCGCCGGCGGAACTGTCGTTCGTCAATCCTCAGCCGCAGCCGTTCGCCGATCCGGCCTATGTCTTCTACGGGAACAGCCTGGCGACGCCGACGCTCGGCGCCGTCATGACGACGGGAACCCTCAACGACACCTACCTCGGCGGCGACGCGACCGCCGATGGATCAAACGTCACGATCCCGGCGGGTTCCAGTTCGTTCCTCCTGACCCAGCTCACCGTGTCGCTGAATGGCCTCTACCTCAAAACTCCGGGGATGTTCCAGATCGTCCTGACGCCGAGTTCGTTGGCCGCCTCGGGTTCCCCGAGCGCCGACACGTTCTTTCAGTATGCGGATAGCCAGGGAAATGAGCATTATCTGGACTACACCAGCAACGCCGGCACGATCACAATCCCGACGATCGCCGGGGGGCCGGGCTCCGTCCCCGAGCCGTCCTCGCTCGCGATGGTCGCCGCTGGGACCGTGTTCGGATTGCTCGCTCGCGGCGGAAGATCATGGCTCGCGGCCGCGCGATGGCCGCGAGGAGCCATGCGAGACCCTGAACCCCTCGGCTTCGAATGACGCCGATCGGCGGTCGAATCGAACAGGATGAAGGCGATCGACCAGGGCCCGCCCAGAGCGATGCCGCCAGGGGTGGCCCCGCCCGGCGGGCGGGCCGGCTTAGGCTGTCGTCGAACTCGTCGAAAAGAATGCCGGAGACAGGACTTGAACCTGCACGAGCATGGTTAGCTCACTAGCCCCTCAAGCTAGCGCGTCTGCCAATTCCGCCACTCCGGCGCGGGCAATGATCCCCGTTCTCAAAGGTTTCACCATCATGAAGATCGGGCGGCGTGCTGTCAAGTTTCATTCGGGGATTCGAATGGGCCGGGCGAACATCTCGAACGGAGACAGCTCGCGCGCCAGGCTCGTCAGCTCCTGGGGCGACAGATTTCGCAATGGCGCCCGCACCGGGCCACAGTCGATGCCAATCAGCCGCATGGTCGCCTTGGACGCCGTCATGAACCCATACCGCGAAAGGACTTCGATCATCCGCGCCGCCCGGTGCTGCGCCGAGCGGGCCGTCGCGTGGTCGCCCGACTCGAAGGCCGACATGATCTTCCGGTAATGCGGGCCGGCGAAGTTGTACGTGCTGCCGACCGCCCCCTGCACGCCCATCGCCAGCCCGGCCAGCAGGAACTCGTCGAAGCCGAAGACGATCTCGAACTCGCCGCCCGAGGCCGCCAGGCACTCCTGGAGCTCGACCAGGTCGTTGTGCGAGAACTTCAGGCCCCGCATGGTTGGGATCCGCGCCCGGCCTTCGACGAGGAACCGCGCGGCGGGGATCCGCACGTTCGTCATGCCGGGGATCTCGTAATAGTAGAAGGGCAGGGGATCGGCCGCGGCGGCGATCGGGGCCATGAAGTCGACTAGCTCGGCGACGCCCGCCGGCTTGATGTAGCTCGGGGCGACGGCGGCCACCGCCGCGGCGCCCGAGCGTTTCGCGTGCTTCGCCAGGGCGATCGCGTCGGCCTGGCAGTTGTGCCCGACGTGCACCGCGATCGTCATCGATTTTCCGGCGGTCTCGGTCCACACGTCGCAGAGAGCCATGCGCTCGGCGACGGTCAATGACGAGAACTCGCCGGTCGTCCCGGCGACGAACACGGCGTCCATGCCGCACTCGCGGAAGAGCTCGACCTGGCGCGGGACGATCGAGACGTCCAGCTCGCCCGAACGGTCGAAGGGGGTGTGGCAGGCAGGGATCAGGCCGGACAGCGTCGGCGGCATGTCGAGGACTCCGGGTGGGAAAGGGCGGGGCAGATACCAGCTTACGGGACGCCCGACCCCGACGCAAATCGGCGGCGGACCGTTGTCCGCGTTCGTCGCCCGGCGTACCATCGACGCGGACCGAGAGACCCCGGGAGTCGCACTGCCATGCTTCGCACGATGACCGCCTCGATTGCGTGCTTTCTCGCCGTTTCGTTCGTGTTTTCATCCGCCCCGAGCCGCGGCGCGCCGGGGGACGAAAAGGGCTGGATTCCCCTGATCGGCGACGATCCGCTGGCCGCCTGGCGCAAACCCACCGGAGGCTGGTTCGAGGCCGGCGACGCCCGGATCGATCCGAAGAACGCCCGGAAGCTCGTGCCGGTCGACGGCAAGGGCGTGATCCTCAACGGCCGGGGCGGCAAGACGACGAACCTCTTCACCCGCGATTCGTTCGGCGATGTTGAGGCTCACTTCGAGTTCCTCGTCCCCAGGGGGTCGAACTCGGGCGTCAAGTTCGAAGGGCTCTACGAGATCCAGATCGTCGACAGCCACGGAGTCGCCCGGCCGAAGGCGACGCACAGCGGCGGCATCTACCCCCGCGCCGAGCTGCTGCCGAGATACCACTATCTCGACGAGGGCACGCCGCCGAAGGTCAACGCCGCGCGGCCGGCAGGCGAGTGGCAGACCCTCGACGTCATCTTCCGCGCCCCGAGGTTCGACTCTTCGGGCAAGAAGGTCGCCGACTCCCGCTTCGAAAAAGTCGTGCTCAATGGGCAGACGATCCACCAGGACCTCGCCGTCAAGACGCCGACCGGCCATGCCTGGCACACGCGCGAGATCCCGCGCGGGCCGATCATGCTCCAGGCGGACCACGGCCCGGTCGCGTTCCGCAACATCCGCGTGCGGCCGCTCGACCGGCCCGATGAACCGTCCGGCCGGCTGAAGCCGTAGCCGCGGGCGAAATCAGCGGCTGCCCTCCTGCTGCTGCTGGCCCTGTTGTTGCCGGAACGACGAGACCGGCGAATTGCCCCGGGACCGGGCCCCCTGCCGCTGCGACTGAAGCCACGCGCCCGACGACCAGGGGGCCTCGGCGATCGACCACTCGTCCCATCCCGCGGGCACACGGTCGATGGCGTCGACCTTGACGCTGACGCCGATCGTCTCGCGGGCCCGACCCTTCCACAGCCCCTGATTGGGCGGGACGTCCGAATAGTCCCGGCCAATTGCGATCTTGACGTGATCGTTGTCCGGATAGGTGCCGTGGGTGGGGTCGACGTCCACCCAGCCGGCGCGGCCGGCCCAGACCTGGCACCAGGCGTGCGTCGCCACCTCGCCCGGCAGGTGGATGTATCCGCTGACATAACGGGCCGGCAGGCCGATTCCTCGACAGGCCGCAAGGAACAGGTGCGAGAAGTCCTGGCAGACGCCCCGGCCCAGCCGGAGAGCCTCGCCGACCGGCGTGCGGGCGGTCGTGACCTTCTTCTCATAAGCCAGCCGCGAGCGGACCGCTTCCATCAGCCCCGCGACAACGTCCGCCAGCGAGCCCTCGCCGGCCGTCAGCCCCGCCACGAACTCGTCCAGCTCGGGAGTCCGGGCGACCAGCGGGCTGGGCAGGAGATACTCGATCGTTGAGGCCGTGCGGAAGTCGTCGTGGTCCGGCGCGAACCGGACGCGCTCCAGCCGCGCCGACGCCGGCTCGGCCCGGTGCATCCGCACGATCGACGTCGCCCGGATGACCAGCTCGCGGTACGGCGTGAGGATGTTGAACAGGTCCACGCGGTTGCCGAAGCCGTCGCGGTAGATCGTCACCGGCGCGACGGGTAGCGTCCGCAGGTGATAGCCGAGATTCGTCTGGTCCTCGTCCGAGGGAGGAGCCATCCGGACCTCGAAGACGGTCTCCGAGACCGGTTCGGTGTAGCTGAGCTTCGTCTCGTGCAGGACGCGCAAGAGCATGGTTCACACCAGGAAAAAGGTGCGCTGGATCTCCTGCCCCACGCGGCGGCAGATCGACTGGATGCCGTCGAGGAACGGGAGAAGTCCGCGCTCGAAGATCTCGCCGACGTCGATGTAGCGCAGCTCGCTCTCGAGCCGGCCCAGCAGCCGCTCGGCCTCGCTGGCCACCTCGTCGTCGTCTCCGCCGACGATCTCGCGGAGCGACTCCCGACACCTCGCGACACAGAACCGCACGGCGCGGGGGAAATCGGGGTCGAGTACCAGAAAGCGGATGACGCTCAGGGGATCGACGCGGTCGCGCTCGCTCCGCAGGTAGGCGCCGTAGGCCGAGCAGCTCCGCAGGAGGCCCGTCCAGCGCACGGTCTCGATCGCGGCCTCGCTGCCGGCGGCGCCCGGCTCGCCCGCCATCGAGACCCGGCACTTGGCGTGAAGGATCCGCCCCAGCACGTCGACCCGCTCGAGGAACCGGCCGAGCTGGAGGAAGTGGTAGACCTCGTCGCGCGGCAGCGTGTTCTGGATCATGCCGTCGAAGAGGATGCACGAGTCCTTGATCGTGGTGTAGAAGCTCGACGGGCTCGAGTGGAACCGCCGCCGCGCCTTGGGGCTGCAGAGATACAGGTACAGCCGGTTGGCCTGCCGCCAGGCGTCGACGCCGATCGACTCCTGGGTGCCGCGTGCGTTCTCGCGGGCGCGGGCGATCATCGAGAGAATCGACTGCGCGTTGCCCCGGTCGAAGGTGAGGAAGTCGAGGACCGCCGTCCGGTCGGCCGGCCCGTCGGACGCGGGGAACCCGTCGCGGCAGGCCAGGATGTTGAGCGCGATCTCGACGGGCGACGAACCGGACTCGCCCGAGCGCCCGCCCGCGTCGAGCTCGAGGTACAGCTCGATGTCCAGCAGGCGCGCGACGTTCTCGGCCCGCTCGAGGTAGCGGCTCATCCAGAACAGGTTCTCGGCGACGCGGCTAAGCATCCGGAGCGCCTCCGAGGACCCAGGTATCCTTCGTCCCGCCCCCCTGCGAGCTGTTCACGACCAGGCTCCCGCGCGGCAGCGCCACGCGGGTCAGCCCGCCGGGGAGCACGGTAATCCTCTCGCCGTAGAGCACGAATGGCCTCAGGTCGATGTGGCGGCCATCCAGCCGGCCGTCGATGAACGTCGGATGCCGGCTCAGCCGGATCGTCGGCTGGGCGATGTAGCCGCGGGGATTGTCCTGGATCTTCCTCGCGAACTCGTCGCGCTGTTCGCGCGTCGACGCGGGCCCGATCAGCATGCCATAGCCTCCGGAGGCATCGACCGCCTTGACGACCAGCGACTCGAGGTTCATGAGGATGTGCTGCCGGTGCGACGGAACCAGCGGCCGGAAGGTTTCGACGTTGTCCAGGATCGGATCCTCGCCGAGGTAATAGCGGATGATCTCGGGGACGAAAGGATAGATCCCCTTGTCGTCGGCCACTCCCGTGCCCAGCGAGTTCGCCAGGCCGATGTTGCCCGCGTGATACGCGCCGATCAGCCCGGGCACGCCGAGCATGCTGTCCTTGCGGAACGTCATCGGGTCGAGGAAGTCGTCGTCGACCCGCCGGTAGATCACGTCGACCCGCTGGAGGCCCCGGGTCGTCCGCCTGTAAATCTGCCCGCGGTCGAAGGCCAGGTCGCGGCCCTCAACCAGCTCGACGCCCATCTGCCGCGCCAGGAAGCTGTGCTCGTAGTACGCCGAGTTGTAGACTCCGGGCGTCAGCACGACGACCGTCGGGTCGTCGCAACCCTCCGGGGCGATCCAGCGCAAAAGCGCCAGCAGGTTGTCGGTGTAGTCGTCCACCGGTCGGATGTCGTGCTGCTCGAACAGGAGCGGGAAGACCTGCTTCATGACCTGCCGGTTCTTGAGCACATAGCTGACGCCCGAGGGCGTGCGGCAGTTGTCCTCCAGCACCAGGAAGCGGCCGTCGACGTCGCGGATCAGGTCGATCCCGGAGACGTGGATATAGATGTCGCGAGGGACGCGCAGGCCCATGCACTGCCGCCGGTAGCCCGAGGCGCCGAAGACCAGCTCGGCCGGGACGACCCGGTCGTGCAGGATCTTTCGGTCGCGGTAGACGTCGGCGATGAACAGATTGAGCGCGCGGACCCGCTGCTCCAGCCCGCGCTCGATCCGGGACCACTCGCCGGCGTCGACGAGGCGGGGGATCGGGTCGAACGGGATAATCCGCTCGACCCCCTGCTCGCGGCCGTACACCGTGAACGTGATCCCCTGCTGCCGCATCGAGAGGTCGGCCAGCCGGTGCCGGCGCTCCAGCTCGTCGGGCCCCAGGCTCGCCAGCCGCTCGTGGAGGGCGCGGTAATGCGCGCGCGGCCGGCCCGCCGCCTCGAACATCTCGTCGTAGGGCTCCAGGCCGTAGTCGTCGAACAGGCCATCGTCGAGGGCGGGGTTGATGTGCATCGATCCAAATGCCCCGGCTGGGCCGGCTCCCTGACCACCGATTGCACCGAGCGGCGGTCCGGTGGCTCCGGCCGACGCGAGAGGATCTTGACGCGGATACCAGGAGCGATTCGCATCCACCCGCCGCGCGGCGCGATCCGGTCGGCGCCGGGATCGCGGCTCGCGAGAGGGGTCCATCGGAAGCCGCCGGCGCATGGCGCGGCCGACGACGGTCGCGCCAGGGCCAGGGGAGAGGTTGGACCGGCCGCAGCGCGCGGTCTGTTCGAATTTATAGGAAAGGGACGCGGGCTGTCCGGCAAGCCGGACGCAATTTTTGTATCACGAGTTTCCATGACAATCCAGTGATAAGCCGTTCGCTTCCGCTTGCCGGGGTGTTACAATGCCTCGATGCGGACCCCGGCGCCACCCCCGACCGGCGGCGCCGCGCGGCGATCCGATGGTCGTTCCACGCGACGAGGGCGACGGCGACATGACAGGGCGAACAGGCGGAAGGATGGCGTTGGGCCTGGGACTGGCGTGCCTGGCAATGGCGGCGATGGGCCCATCGGCCGCGGCCCAGCAGGAACCGGCCGTTCAGGGGGGTATCCGTTATCTCCGTTCCCGGGCGAGCAACCAGGGGGCGGGCGAATGCGCCATGATCGCGCTGGCCATGCTCAAGGCCGAGGTCCCCGCCTCCGACCCGGCGCTGGCCGCTTGCATCGCCAAGATTCGCTCGCGTTTCGACTCGAATCAGTACTATCCGGAGCGCAACAACGGCCAGGGCCCGTACGAGGCGGGCTCGACGGCCATGGCGCTGGGGAGCCTGGACCCGATCGCCAATCGACCCTTCCTGGCGATGATCGCCAACTACCTGATCTCCACCCAGAATGCCAACGGAAGCTGGGACTACAGCGGCCGGACCGCCGGCGATACGTCGATCACCCAGTACGCCGTGCTGGGACTCTGGGAGGCCGAGGCCGCGGGCGTCGAGATACCGCCGCACGTGTGGGAGCGAATCGCGTCCTTCTACATGTCCTCGCAGTTCGACGACGGCGGGTGGGTCTACCACAAGGACGAGACCGGCATGTACTCCGAGACCGTGTCCATGACGGCCGCGGCGACCGGCAGCCTCCTCATCTGCCTCCGCCAGCTCGACCAGTACCGCATCGAGAAGAAGACAACCACCAACCTGCTGACCCCGCTCGCCGAGGACGGCCTGGGCGGATTCAAGCCCAGCATCAATTTCCACGACCTTGAGCGCTCGATCAACCGCGGCATGTCGTGGGTCTCGGGTCATTTCACCACCTCGCCGCCCCAGGCCGGGCTGACCCCCTACTACATGCTCTATGCCATCGAGCGTATCGGCGCGCTGGCCGACCGCCAGTCGATCGGCCGGCTCGACTGGTTCGAGAAGGGGCGCGCGTTCATTCGCGGCACCCAGAGGAGCAACGGCTCGTGGGAAGCCCAGCACGGCCCGGAGATGAACACCTGCTGGGCGGTCCTGTTCCTCACCAAGTCGACCGCCAAGACCATCCGTCGGATTCACATCCAGCGCCTCGGCGCCGGGACCCTGCTCGGCGGCCGCGGGCTACCCAAGGACCTGACCTCGATGACCGTCGCCGGCGGCCGCGTCGTCAGCCGGCCGATGAACGGGGCCATCGAGGGGATGCTGGCCGTCCTGGAGGATCCCCGCGCCGAGCAGGCCGATGCCGCCGTCGCCGGGCTGGTCGAGCGCTACTATCGCGAGGGGCCCGACGCCCTGCGGCCTTTCAAGCTGCGGTTCCGCAAGATGCTCACCGACCGCGACCCCGGCATGCGCCGCGTCGCGGCGTGGTCGCTGGCGCATACCGGCGACATGGACGTCGTGCCCAACCTGATCGACACATTGCTCGACCCCGACCCCGACGTCGTCGACGCGGCTCGGATGGGGCTCGAGCTGATCAGCCGCAAGATCGAGGGGCTCGGCCCGCCCAGCCCGTCCACCCCACCGCAGCGCAAGGAGGCTGCCGAACGCTGGCGTAACTGGTACAACACCATACGGCCCCTCGACGTGGCCACCGATTAGCCGGGCGATCAAACCGACGGGGCCGCCGGCGGAAGCCGGGGCCCGGGCCGCGAACCACGGGATCGAGCCCGCCGCAATCGCGACCGCACCGCGTCGTGCCGCATCGCAAGGAATTGATCGCAACGGATCGTCAATCGAATCTGCACGGGAGCATCCGAGATGTCGACAGGCGACGGATCCCGAAACCCGCGCGGCGTCCCCGGCCAGCCGCTTCCCGGCGGCCGCGGCGAGATGCCCGGGGGACAGGGCATACCGGTCCTGCCGAGGGGCAGGGGCGCCGGATCACCGGCCCGCGGAGGCCCGGCAATGCCGCCGCAGGCCCGTCCCGAGGCCCGTCCCGAACCCCCGCCGCCCGAGCCGCCCGAGCCCAAGATCCTGGGCGAGTCGCCGTATGACCGCGTCAGCTCGTTCCTGATGGCGACGGTGATCGGCGCCCTCCTCGTCGTCGGCTGGTTGGGCCTGGTCTACGCCACCAACCAGGCGTTCGCCTCTCGCGCGACCGCGCCGCTGGAGATCATCGAGGTGTCCGGCGGCGGCGGCGGCAGCCCGGACGGCGTCGCCGGCTCGACCGAGAAGATCGACGTGGCCGGCGCCGACGCCTCGTCCTTCGCCTCGAACAATGAAGAGGAGGCCAGCGACTTCGAGGAGCCCGCCGTCCAGCAGACGCCGGCCGCGATGGTCGACGCAGTCTCCGAGGCCAGCCAGGAGCTCGCCGAGGTCGACATCGGAGCCGTCATGCCCAATGGCGGCACGCTCGCGACCGGCCGCCGGTCGTCGAAGATCGGCTCCGGCGGGCCGGGACTGGGCTACGGGCCGGGCGACGGCGGCGTCTCGCGCGAGCAGCGATGGAGCATCGTCTACCGCGACGGCCAGACCGCCGAGGAATACGCCCGCCAGCTCGATGCCCTGGGCGTCGAGCTGGCCGTCGTGACCGGCCAGAATCAACTGACTTACGTCTCCAACTTCTCGAGCCCGCAGCCGACCAAGCGGTACGGCTCGGGCCAGAAGGACAACCGACTGTATTTCCTCTGGCAGGGCTCGGGACGCAAGGACTCGGACCTGTCCCTGCTGAAGAAGGCCGGCCTCACGCCCGGAGACAGCCCTGTGCTCCAGTTCTACCCACGCGGGGTGGAGGAGCGGCTGGCCCAGCTTGAGGTCAACTACCGCGGTCGGCAGCCGGCCGAGATCCGCGTCACCCGGTTCCAGGTCGTCCCGGGCAATCGCGGCTACGACTTCAAGGTCATCGCGCAGGAGTTACTCAGATAGACCGGCCGGCGACGACGCCCGTCGGCCGGTCCGGGCCCGAATCCCGAGGACGCCGGTCGTCGCGACGCACTCCGGCCCCCCCGATCGGGACCCTCCGATTCTTCGCCCCACGCCCCCGGAGAACCATGGCCACACTCGAAGTCCACGACGCTCAGGGACGGGTCCAGTTCATCGAGCTGGCGCGTAACGAACCGATCCTCTTCGGCGCGAGCCCGCATTGCGACATCATCCTGGAGGGAGCCGGGATCAAGCCGGTGCACGGAAGGATTCGGTACAAGGCCGGCCGGTTCAAGGTCGAGGCCTCGCCCGACGCCGAGTTCATCGTGATCAACGGCCACCGGATGACCAACGGTAGCATCGAGCAGGGGGATGAGATTACCGTCGGCCCCTGCCGGCTGGTGCTGATCCGCGGCGGCGACGAGGACGGCGGGGCCTCTCGACCCGGCTCGGCCCGCCCGATGGAGGAAGGCCGGACGACCGTCATGCCGCCCCCCTCGGCCCCGGCATCGTACCAGCAGGCAGGCGGCGCCCGGGCGGTCCCGCCCACCCGCTATGCGCGCCCCGCGGGAGCCGGCACGGAGCGGGGAGACTGGACCCAGGAGCCCGGGATCGGGCAGGAGGCCGAGGGCGAGAGCGGCGACGATTGGGACGCGCCGCAGGGCGGCGGCGGATTCAAGGGCACCATCGCGCGGATCCTCCGCCGCCTGCGCCCCGCCCACGCCGGCGCGCCGGGCCAGGAGAAGATCCTCAGCTCGCCCCTGATCGTCGGGCTCGCCGGCCTGCTCGTCATCCTGATCGGGCTGGGCTTCTGGCTCCGCTCGAGCATCGTCCGCATGTCTGCCGATCGCGCCTACAACCACGCGATGAGCCTCTTTGAGGAGGGGGACTACCGCACCGCGATCCGCGGCTTCGACGAGTTCGTCGCCGCCAACCCCGACGACGCGCGGACGCCCAAGGCCCAGGTGATGCGGGCGCTCGCCAACGTCCGGCAGTACATCTCGCCCAGCGGCTCGACCTGGACCTCGGCACACGAGGCGGCCCGCGCGATGTTCGACGAATTCCGCAAGCCGGGGCCGTCCTCGACGGCCTTCCGCGACGAGCGGCCCGAGCTGGGCGACCTGGTCGTCCGGATCGGCGAGGGGCTGGCCGACCGCGCCCGGAGCTCGGCCGACCCCAAGGCCCTGGCCGAGGCCGAGTCGGCCGTCTCTCTCCACGCCGAGATCGCCGGCGAGACCGCAGGCGCCGAGCTCGCCAAGTCGCGTCTGCCGTCGAAGCTCGCCGAGGCCCGCGCCGCGGTGAAGAAGGCGGGAACTCGTTCGAAGCTCCTGGCCGACATGGACAGGGCGCTGTCCGACGGCGTCGCGGCGAAGGTCTACGAGGCGCGCGACGAGCTGCTCGGGCAGTACGCCGACCTCGCCCAGGACCGCGAGCTGATCAAGCGGATGACCTCGGCCAACGACCTGGTCAAGAAGGCGGTGAAGGTCGACACCGCCCGCAAGCCGGCCGCGCGCGGGCCCCGGCCCGACCCATTGGGCCCGCCGACCAGCATCGTCCTGCGGACGACCTACGAGCCGGCCCCGACGACCCCCAGCCCCGACTCGATCGTCTTCGCCCTGGCCGACGGCATGGGCTACGGCATCGACGCCGCCCACGGTGCCCCGGTCTGGCAGGTCCCGCTGGGCCTGGCCGCACCCTTCATCCCCCAGCCGATCCCCGGCGAGCCCGCAGCAATCGCCTTCGACGCGCGGTCGAACGAGCTGATCCGGATCAACTCGCTGACCGGGGCCGTCGTCTGGCGGCTCGAGCTGGGCGAGCGCGTGGCCGACCCGCCGCTCTTGCTGGGCAACCAGCTCATCCAGGTCGTTCCGTCGGGCAAGCTCCTTTTCATCTCGCTCGAATCGGGCGAGCTGACGACCACGATGACCCTCGGCCGCCCGCTCGCCCGCGCGCCCGTCGGCGACGAGTCGGGCCGGCACCTCTACGTGCTGGGCCGGCAGGACATCCTTTTGGTCCTCAACCGCGACCCTCTCTCGTGCGCGGCGGTCGAGTACCTGGGCCATGCGGATAACTCGATCCCCTGCCCGCCGGCCCTGATCGGCCGGCTGCTGGTCGTCCCCCAGAACGACTCGATGGCCGACGGCCGCTGGCAGATCCTCCTGATCGACGAGGAGGGGACGAAGGTCAAGCCCGTACAGGAGATCAAGATTGCAGGCTGGACGTGGCAGACCCCCGCGCAGTCGGGTCCGTTCGTCTGGGCGACCGGCGACCGGATGGGCTTCGAGGCGTTCGCGGTCGGCGAGGAGACGAGCAAGAACCCGTTCCGCTCGGTCGCCAGGCTGACCCCCGACCAGAAGTCGTCGGGCCCTTCGTACGCCATCGGCCGCTCGGAGCGCGAGCTCTGGGCCGCGTGCGGCCATTCGGGCAAGTACAAGCTCGACCCTGAGCACGGCACGATTGAGTATTCCCCCCCCTTGCAGGCCCCCGGCCCGGCTTCGGGCCCGTTCCAGAAGGCGGGCAAGTACCTGATCGCCACGTTCCTCGATCGCGACCTCCAGGGGACCGCGCTTTGGGCGATCGACCCCGACAACGCCTCGGTGGCGTGGAAGACGGTCCTGGGCGCCCCCTGGCACACCGAGCTGGCCCGGGTCGGCCCGCCGCCGGCGTTCTCGATGCTCACCCGCGACGGCCGCGAGGTCACAATCTCGGACGACCAGGCCGCGCGGGGCGGCTTCGCGGTCGGCGGGATTCCCCGCCAGGGTGCCTTCGCGCTCCCCTCGGGCCGGCAGTTGCGGGTCGAGCACGACGGCAAGACGGTGAACGTGCTGGTCCCGAAGCCGTTCTCCAAGAGCCTCTGGCTGCCGGATCGCGCCCGGCCGGGCGGGTGGCGCGAGCTGACGCTGCCGGCCACGGTGGCCGCCGACCCGCTGGTCTGGCAGAAGGGGATCGTCATCCCCGGCGCCGATGGCCGCGT
The DNA here is from genome assembly GCA_027452145.1 of Planctomycetales bacterium. Taxonomy (GTDB): domain Bacteria; phylum Planctomycetota; class Planctomycetia; order Isosphaerales; family Isosphaeraceae; genus JAKAUH01. The sequence goes on along the minus strand of DAIDHB010000063.1, from coordinate 1,591 downwards.
CTACCTGGTCGACCCGTCCAGCGGGCAATCCATGGCCGAGCCGTTCGTACCCAAGTTCGACCGCGACCATCAGGGCTCGTGGCTGGCGCCGGTGCTACTCGACCCGGAGACGCTGATCCTCGCCGACAACGTCGGCCGAGTCCGCCGGCTCGTGCTGAAGACCATGCCGGTGCCCCGCCTTGTGGCCGAGGCCGAGCGCACGCTCGACAAGGGGATCGTCGCCGACCCGGCGACCACCGGCGGCTCGGTCCTCGTGGCGACGGCCGACGGGCAGATCCGCTCGCTGGCCGCCCGCGACCTGAGCCCCATCGGGGCCTGGCCGCTCGAGTCGTCGATCGCCGGCGAGCCCGTGGGGCTGGGCGACGGCGGACTGGCGATGGACCGAGCCGGCGGGATCATGGCCTTCGGCCGCGACGGCCAGAAGTCGTGGACGATCAAGCTGGGCGCCGAGGTCGCAGGGGCGCCACTGGTCGTCGGCAAGTCGCTCGTCATCCTGACCAGCGACGGCGTGCTCCACCTGCGTGCACGCTCCGACGGCGCCCCGATGGACCGCCGGCCGCTGGGCGTGCTTCCGGCGGGCGGCCCGATCGCCGCCGGCCGCGATGCGATGATCCCGGTCGCGCCCGGCACGATCCGACCGCTGGCGCTCGACCTGCTCAGCCATTGACCGAACGGACCCGACCCGACCAGGCCGGAAACCCGGTGACATCAGTCGCCGGGCTTCCGGCGACGACCCGACCAGGAGCCGAACCCGTGAGCCGACCCCGAGCGACACACCCGAGGCCCGCGATCGCGGCTTGGATCTGCCTCCTGGGCGCCGGCGTTCTGGGCGGGCCGCTTGCCCGCGGCCAGGACTCGTCCACGCCGCCGCCGGAGCCGGTCGGCGCCAAGGAGCTGCTTCGCTCCGAGCCGTTCGACCGGATCACGCTGATCGACAATACCGTGCTGATCGTCGACCCCGTCAGCCCGCGGCCGCTGCCGGTGCTCGACCCGAGGAAGGATCGGGAGCGCCGCCTCCAGGGCGTCGGCCCGAACGCCGCGACGCCAATCGAGGTGGGGGCCGACCCCAAGAAGGTCGCGGAGGCGGCCAGGGCCAAGGAGCAGGAGGCGCTCGAGATTCTCAAGATCCACCTGCTCGTCGCGGGGAAGAATGAGAACCGCGACTTCCTGGTCAAGCGGTCGAGCATCAAGAAGGTCGAATACTTCGAGGACATCCTGATCGCCGAGGCCGACCGACTGAACCAGGCGCGCGAATACACCCGGGCCTTCGAGTGCTGCGCCCGGGTGGAGATGCGCAACCCCAAATGGGCCGGGCTCGACGAGTGCGTCAACCGCCTTTTGTTCAACGAGGGCCGGCGTGCCCTGATCGACGGCGACGACGAGCGCGGGCTCCGGCTGCTCCGCGAGCTGCTCGGCCGCAAACGGGACTACCCCAACCTCCTCGAGGAGATCGGCCAGGCGTACGGCAAGCGGATCGAGCGGGCCGTCCGGATGAACAAGTTCCTCCAGGGACGCCGGGTGCTGCACGAGCTCGAGGAGGTCACCGGCGAGATCGCCGCCGTAAAGGCGCTGCGGTCGCTGTTCACCACCC
>DAIDHB010000062.1 GCA_027452145.1 Planctomycetales bacterium | reverse complement strand
TCCACCAGGCCCTCGGCGCGCAGGGCGTCGCGGAACTTTGCCCGGAAGACGCGCGCGGAAAGGGGCGCGCGGAAAGGGGCGCGCGGAAAGCGCGCGGAAAGGGGACGTAACTAATATTGAGGGACTGCATCCAATACTGGTTCTGTCCCCTTGTCCGCTCGCTGTCCCCTTGTCCGCTCCCACCGCGAAGCGGCTCGGTTCAACGAGTTGGTATCCGGCGGGCCGGCGACGGCCCCAGGGGACGGCGTTCGCTCAACCCGTCCCGCCGGATGCCGCCTTCTTCACTTCCGGAAGTGTCCGTGAGCTCTCGACACCCCGCAGCTCGGCACGCGAGTTGCTGCGAAGTGGCCGTTGATACCCGACTCTCCAGCCAGCTCGATCGCGACGTCACGAATCAACTTCTCGACTCACAGCGATGGCGGCGATGCCGGGAGCTGGCTGGCCTGAACGGAGAGGCCCGGCTCGCCCCGACCGCCCGGCCCGGCCCGGCCCGGCCGGGTCGATCGACCTCGTGAAGGCGGCGATCGGCGACCCTGAGGGGCGGACCAGGACCATGCGACCAGGGAGCGACACGGCGGTCCACGACCCGATCCTGCGGGATCACCCGCAGGTCTCCGGGTATCGGCTGATCGTGCGCCGCGGCCGCGGCGGGGGCGGCGATGTGTGGGAGGCCGAATCCCCCGGCGGTCATCGCGTGGCGCTGAAACTCGTCCACCTCTCGAGCGACCTCCGGTCGACCGAGCTGCGCGCCCTGAAGATCACCCGGGGTATCCGCCACCCCGGCCTGGTGATCGTGCATGGCGCCTGGCAGGTCGAGAATCTGCTGGTCATCAGCATGGAGCTCGCCGACCGCTCGCTCTGGGACCGCTTTCTCGAGGCGAATGCCCAGGGCCTGCGCGGAATCCCGCGCCAGGAGCTCCTCGGCTATCTGGACCCGATCGCCGATGCGATCGACTACCTCAATGGCTCCCGGCACACGATCGACGGCCGTGAGGGCGTGGGGATCCAGCATCGCGACCTGAAACCGCAGAATCTGCTGCTCTTCGGCGACCGGGCCAAGGTCGGCGACTTCGGCATGGCCCGGGTCGTGGAGGGGTATGTCGGCGGCCACAGCGGCCCGTGCACGGTCCCCTACGCGGCCCCCGAGTACTTCGGCGGGCAGACCGCCCGCCAGTCGGACCAGTACTCCCTGGCCGCGACCTATTGCCACCTCCGGGGGGGCAGGATCCCCTTCCCGGGCAGCACCGCCCAGATGGCGATCGGGCACATGTGCCATGCCCCCGACCTGGAGGGATTGCCCAGGCCCGAGCGGTCGATCCTGGAGCGGGCCCTGGCCAAACGGCCCGATAACCGGTGGCCCGACTGTCGTTCCTTCGTCGACGCCCTCAAGGCGCTCGGGACGGCCGGAGAATGCTCCATCGCCGACGCGCTCCCGCGGGATCAGGGCCGCGCCCCGTCCCGGCGGGTCCGCGAGGGCGAATCCTCGACATTCGGCCTCGATCCGGCGGACACCGACTTCATCCCGGTCGAGTCGGGCGAGTTCGAATCGCCGTGCAACGGCCTCCGATTCACCGGGCCCATCCCGGCGTTCTGGCGGGGGCCCCACCGGTTCGGCCTCTTCTCGCGGGCGGGGGCGTGGATACTCGACCACCTGCCGCGATACGGTCCTGCGCTGAAAGACCGTCTGGGAGCGGGATGGGCCAACCGGGCCGGCACAGGCCGTCGCGCGGCGGGTCGGGATGCGGCCGGCCGGGACTGGTCCGCTCGCCTCGAGCAAGTCCGCGCATTCGCGGCGATGCATCTGGGTCGCTGGCGGCAGACCGGCCGACGAGCGGCGCACCTGGCCACGGCCCGTCCGGGATGGCGGTGCCTGGGGTCGATCGCCATGCTGGTCGTCTTGGTCCTTGTCCTCGGGAATCTCGTCTGGCCCTCCGCGGCCCGATATCGACCCGCGGGGCCGTCCGATGCCGGGGCCGTCGCGAAGCCCGCATCGAGTCGTCCGCCGGACGCCACGGCGAGCGGCTCGCGGGAGACCGGCATCACTCCGGGTCCGACCCTCGAATCCCCGACCGTCGGGGCCCGGCCGGAGGCGCCCGCGATCCCGCCGGCTCCCGCGGTGCCGAGGAAGACGCGCCGGGCCCCGGGCCTCTCACCCGGCGCGAAGGAGGCCGTGCCCACGGGTCGGTCCGTGGCGGCCGTACCCAGGCACTCGACTCCCACGACCGGGGTCGCAGCCGCCAAAGCGAAGGGATCACCGCCCAGGAGTCGGGACGCGGCCGCGACGAGGCCCGGCGCACCGGCCGGGACGAATCCCATCAGGGCGGGGCTGGAGTCCACCCTGGCATGGCTCCGGAAGTCGGAGTTCACCCGCCCGATCTCAACGACGGCGCGGCCGCCAGCCCGACAGCCCAGGGCCAACACGGGGCCGGCCGGCACGGCTCCTCCCGGGGCCTCCGTCGGTGACGCCGGACGCCGCCGGTCGGATCGTCCGGTCGCGCCGGGGGTCGCCACCCCGACAATCACCCTGCCCGCGGAGGTGAAGGTCACCCCGGGCACGACGACGAAGGTCCACGTCCTCGTGCGGCGGCGCGCCGTCGACGAGCCGGTGCAACTCGATCTCCAGGGGCTTCCCCGCGGGATCACCGCGGCCGGCCTGACGATCCCCGCGGGGAAGGATTCGACCGACCTGGTCCTGGCGTCCTCCGCCGAGCCGACGGCGGGGACCGCCGAGGTCAAGGTGGCCTTCACGGCGGGATCGGAACGTGGCGAGGCCGCGATCAGGATCAGCATCCCGCCGCCACCGCCCGCGACGATCGCCCTTAAGCGGGGCCTGGCCGCCGTCGGCACCGGCTCGTTCGACCGGGCCATCGCGGACTTCAACGAGGCGATCCGTCTCGACCCGAACTCGTTCGAAGCCCGATTCCACCGCGGAGAGGTCCACGCGCTCGAGGGGCGCAGCCAGGAGGCCCTGACCGACCTCGCGGCCGCCATCCGGCTCCAGCCCGACCGCCCCGAGGCCTATCTGGAGCGCGCCGAGGTCTACATCCGCCTCGGAGCGGAAGCCCTCGCCCTGAACGACTACAACGAGGCGATCCGGTTGAGGCCCGATGCCGAGGCTTACCTCGCCCGCGCTCGCCTCCACCAGGAGATGGGCACTTATGATCAGGCGTTGGCCGATTGCGATCGCGCCCTGCGGCTGCGGCCGGGCGATCCGGCGGACTTTTTCCTCCGGGGCCTGACGCGTTACCATTCGGGCGATTACGCCGGCGCCGTCGCGGATCTCACCGAGGTGATTCGACGCGACCCGACGGACGCCCGGGCCTATCGCCTTCGAGGCGACGCCAACGCCAGGCTGGGGGAACGCGCCCGCGCCGAGGCCGATCATGGGGTATTCGAACGGCTGAGTCGTCCGGCCGCCGAAGGCGCCCCCGACAAGCCGGGGGGTTCCGGCGCCGCTCGCGGTCAGTCTCCCTGAGATTCGGGAGAATGGCTCGTGTCCGCGATCGATGCCGGCTGGGGAGTGGGCACTGCCGAGTCCTCGGTCGGCTGGGGAGTGGGCGCCGCCGACTCCTCGGCCGGTTCCCTCGGGCTCATCGCCCGTTCTCGATCGAGCGTGGCGATCTCCTCGCTGGCGATCCTGATCTCGTACTCCAGCCACCGGGATAATGTCTGGTTGGCCGGGCGGTCGGGGTTTGCGCCCAGACCCTGGAGCCGGGCGTGGGCCTCGGCCAGCCATTGTTCGAGATGGGTTCGAAAGGCCGCCGGCTCGTGGTAGGCGGGCGCCTGCGGCCGGGGTCGGAGCGCCGTCGCGGCGGCCTCGGCCGCCTCTCGGGCGCGCTCGAGTGCCGCGACCAGGCGGTCGCGCTCGGCCTGGTGGCTCCGCTCCAGCTCGCGACGGACCGCCTGGGCCTCATTCCGCTCCGCCTCGACCGAGGCCCGAAGCTGCTCCGAGATGGCCAGGTCCCTTCGGAATTGCTCGGTGCGCTGCTCGAACTCGTCGAGCTGCCGGCGCCAGAACTGCCGCTCGGCCTCGAACCCGGCGAGCTGCTGCAAGAGCCGGGTCTCGGCCTCGTTGAGGGCACGGCGCTGGCGATCCGCGCCCTCTTCCAGCTCGTTCCGCCGGGCCTCCCAGCTCGCGCGTTCCCGCTGGTGCTGGCAGGCCGCCTCCTCTTGCGATCGCTCGAGATCCCCGAGCCGGGACTCGAGTTGATCCACCTCCCGCGCCAGCGCATCGCGCTCGGCACCGGCGATGTCTCGGGTCTGCTCCATCTCGCGCTCGGTCACCACGTGCTCGGCTTTCCACCGGTCGCGATCGGCGCAGGCCGAATCGCGCTCCTCGGTCAGACGAGCGCACCGCTCCTGCGCTTCGGCCGCCTGGGTCTCGACCCGGGAGCGGAGGTCCCGCGCCTCCTCGCGCAGCCCCTCGCATTCGTGGCGAAGCGACTCGAGTTCCTGGACCCTCTCGAGGGCCGCCCGCGAGCTCAGATCGATGACGAGGGGATAGGCATCCTTGAGCTGGACCCGGATGCGCTCGACCTCGGCGAGATCGGCCCGGAGCTCCTTCTTCAGTCGGTCGGCCTCGGCGGCCTCCTGCCGGATCGCCGAGAGCACCGATCGCCATTCGTCGGCCGCTTCCCTGGCTTCTTCCCGCCCTCGATCCGGCCCCAGGCTCCCCCGACCGGGCGCGGAGCCGGGATCGTGATGTCCCCGAGGCCAGTGTACCCGACTCCGGAGCCCGACGAACCAATGAGTCAGGTCGGGCGGCCGAAGCGCGCCCGCCCGCTCGCCGACCCGCGCGAACAGACGCCGGCACGTACCCGCCAGCGTCTGGAACAGCTCCGGCCGCGGCGCGGCGCGAGGGCCGTCCTCGTTCCCAGGGACCAGCACTGTCGTCATGCTCGAGGACAGCAGCGAGTCGGAGTCGCCCGGCGCACCGGCTTTCAGCGGCGGGCAGACGTACGTACTCGAGGCCAGGCCCTGGTCCGAGTCGCCCAGGTCGGGCGCCCGGAACAGGTGGCCGCAGTGGCGGCACCGTCCGCCCCGCCCGAGAGTCTGGCGCGGGATCAGGAGGATGCGCCCGCAGTTCGGGCACGGGATGGACACTCGCTCGGCCATGACAGGACAAGCTCCGATCGAGGCTGGGATTCCCGTCCCTTCGCCCGGCGAACCAACCGGGCCTCAGGGAAGGACTCGCCTCAAGAACCCGCCGAACGCGGCCCCGGCGTTCCCCAGCGCGGCACGCCCAGGGGAATACACCGGCTGCGGACCGTACCACACGTAAGGCGGCTGCTGGGAATTCTCCGGCTGGGGGCCGGGCTTCGTTTCACCCGGCTTCGGAGGCGAGGTATCCTTCGTCGTCCTGCCGGCCCCCTGTCCCGACTGAGACGTCTGGGGCGTCCTCGCATCCGTCCCCCCCGAGGCCGTGACCGGATTGGCGGGCGAGCCGGGGCTCGAGACCGAGCGAACCGGGGAAGAGCCGTTACCGGCCGGCGCGGACGCGAGCGCGGTGCCGCCGGCCGGAGGCGAGCCGCCAGGCCGAGGAATCGTCGAGCCCGGCAGGCGGTACCAGAAGCCCTCGTGGAAGACCCAGGTGTCCGCCCGCCGCTCCCAGCGCGCCGGGATCCATTCCCATCCCGGATGGGAGGGAGCCCAGAAACCCGATCGCCACGCGACCCCGCCCCAGGCGGGGACGTATTCGCCCGGGACGTAGAAGTAATCAGGGCCAGGGGCGTTGCCGATCGTCTCCTCGGGCCGGGTCAATGACGGTGAAGGTCCCGTCGTGCGCCCGCTGAGCGCGACCTCCTGGACGCGCATTACCTTCTGGACCTGGCCGCCTCCGCTCCAGCACCCCGGCACGCGGTACCATCCCTTCGCATCGCGCCTCCAGTAGCCGGCCACCCAGAACTCGCCCGGCGGCGGCACGAGCCAGGTGCCGGTCACCCAGGCGAAGTCCTCTCGACTCTCGTCCCAGTCCCAGTATCCCTCGATCCATCGGGCGTCCGGGCCGGGGCGCTGCGCCCCCGGCCTCTCGGCGATCATCGCAGGAGGAGCCTTGGCGATGCGCCACGACCTGGGGAGTGCTCCGGATGGCGGCAACGCCTCGTGGGGCGGCATTATCTCCGCCGGCGCGGTGGTGGCCGAGCCCTCGCGCGGGCTCGAACTCGCGGCCAGGCCTCCGGGGCCGGGCGACGCGACGTCCTGGGCTCCTGCGCCTGCGCCGTGGCCCAGGACGAGCCAGGAAACCAGACACGTGCTGCAGAGATGCCGTCTCATCAGGTCACCTCGTCAATGGGAAGCAGCCCGGCGGACCCCAACTCTGCCTGCAAGTCTTGAGCCGCAATCGCAGGAGAGTCGGGAGCCGAGGAACGGATCCGCGGGGGCGGAATTGGTGGCGGGGTCAGTTCATTTTTCCGGCCGCGGCCTGCCTCCCGCGGCCGGTCCGGTCCGAGCACGACCCGGCTGGAACGAATTTCCCGCTGCCGGCGCCCATGGGGCAGGACGGTTGAGGTGCGGCCACGGTCCTGGCCCATGGGGGATCAGTGACAATCCTGGATGGAGACGGACCGTCGAGCCGGCCGTTACGGATCTCACGTAGCCAACAGGACGGGACGAGGTCTTGGCAATCGTCACAAGACGAGACGTCGCGGGATGTCGAACCCCGTTGGGGTTCGGTCGAGGGGCGCGCGGTCCCGCGCAGCGATTCCCTGGGTGCCTTGCGCGACCCCGGGCTCTGTTGCGCGACGCCTTCGGCATCGTTGGGGCGATTTGTGGCGGCGTCCGGTGAGGAGTCTCGAAGCTCCTGTCGGAGGATCGGTCGTCGGGCTAGCGCCGGCGGGCGTCGGCCTGGCGGGCCTGGTGCCAGCGCAGGGTGCCGATCATCTCGGCATCCTGGTCGCCGAAGGCCTGCGCGTCGCGGGCGGCCAGGGTGTAGGTCACCACGAGCTGGTCTCCCTCCGGGCCGGCGACGAGGTAGTAGTACCAGACGACTCCCAGATCCCCCTCGCGGCCCTGCACGCCGACCTTGTAGCGGAACCCGCCCGCCGGGTCGCCGTCGACCGTCCCCGTGCCGATGAACTGGACGAACCGCGGACCCAGCACCCGGCGGACCTCGTCGCGGAACTGGTCGGGGTCCTGATGCTTGCCCCGGCCGGCCGGAGGCCCCACCACCACGTTGCACTGCGCCACGACCCGAGAGCCCTCCAGCCGCTTGAGCACGACGAGCTTGCGGTCGTCCCAGAAGACGTGCCAGCGACGGTCGTGCAGCAGGTACGACTTGCCGTCCGGCGCCTCCAGGGCCAGCCAGAAGCTCTGCGGGGCGGCCCGGAGCGAAACCTTCGCGAGCGCGGCGTCGGACAGCGTGGCGGGGGGATTCTCGGCCACTCGGGTGAAGGTGAGCGTGCTCTTGACGTCCAGGCCCGCCTCGATCGGGCCGGGGCGCCGGCTCTCGGCGCGATTGAGCTCGAAGCGGTCGATCCAGCCCCGGCGGCGGTCGAAGGTCAGCACGCCGTCGCAGGTCATCAACCCCTGCGCCCCCTGGAGCGAACCCTCGACGCGCCCGTGCAGGCGGACGATCGCCCTCGCCTCGTCGACCGACTCGAGCACCGCCTCGAGCGTATTCGCCGTGATCGCGTCGTACTGGCTGATCCCCCGCGCGGCGGCCTCGCCGACCCGCCACGATCGCCCCGTCTTCACCGGGCCCGCGGGCAGGATCTCGGCGATCGCCAGCGGATCGCCCACCGCCTGGACGACCTCGAGCTCCGAGCGGGTGAGCGGCCCGGCCGGGCTGAAGACCACCACCGGGCCGTCGACATCCGAGCGCTCGGCGACCAGCAGGGCAACCTCCGGGCGGAGCACGGCCGTCATCGGCCGGATCTCGCCCTTCTCGCCGTTGATCGCCGACGCCGCCTGCATCACGTGACGCACGACCCGGACCGGCTTCCCCCTCGCCGCGCCGCCGGCCGCCCGGCCGCCCGTCGTGTCGACCGCCGTCGCCTCCCCGGCCAGCGCGATCACCCGCTCGTTGAAGATCAACCGCGTCTGGACGTCAAGCGACACCGGCTTCGGCATCTTCGCCTCGGGGCCCATCTTGTCCGGCGGCAGCGCGGGCCGGAACAGCCCCTGCGCCTTCAGCTCAATCCGGACCCGCGAGGCCGCCCCGCGCGGCACCGACTCGCCCAGACTCACCGGGTCGGCCGTCTGGCCCGCCGCCCACCCCGCCAGGCCGAGCAGGACCACCAGGGCCGATGATCCCCCGCCGAACCCCAGGACAGCCGCCGCCCCGCGTCCAGCCCGACCCGACCGCGCTCGCCCGTCGACCATCCGAGCCTCCTTGTCCCGGCACGACCGGCCGCACCTCCCGGCGCCGTGTCCCTCCGGCGCGGCCTATTATCAAGAAAGAACGAAAACCGTCAATTTGGGCTGGCCACCCGCCTCCCCAGGCCGTCACCACCGCTCTCGCCGAAAAATCCATCCAGGAGTGATTTGACTCGGCGGCCAAATCGACTAGCCTTATTGCATGGATGCCGTCCGCGAGAGGCCGGGCCTC
>DAIDHB010000061.1 GCA_027452145.1 Planctomycetales bacterium | reverse complement strand
CAGAGACACAGCGCGGCCTTCGGCCGCAGTGGTCAGTGGTCAGTGGTCAGTTGAAGATCGGGACGTTAGGTGACAGCTTGCTGATCGGGACCCTGGCCCAGCTTGACAATCTTGCACGGCGTACAAAGTTCTCGAAGTGAGCAGTACAGAGACCGGAAGAGAAGACAGTTGGGGGACGGGGCATGGGAGATCGGCCAGGGTGAGCCGGTCTCGAGTCCTCTTCTCCTCTCCTCTCTTCTCGGTCCGATCTGTGTGTCTCGGTGTCTCTGTGGTTCATTTCTCCGGTGGCTGGCCAGCAGGAGGAGGCGGAGCCGGGATGGACCGAAGGCAATCCGGGCGAGGAAGACGGACAGCCGTTTTGACGAGGCCAAGCCTTGCGCCTGAGGCCCTCAGGAAATCTTGCACGCCATATGCGATTCTCGGGATGAGTCATCCAGGGGACCCCGCGGCCCTCGCCGCCGACGGTCCGCCGCGGAATCGAACCACGAACGACACGAGATCCCCCGAAGCAAGGAGACGACCGGGTCCCCGACAGGCCCGATTCCTTTTCCCGTCCCATTCATCGCGGAAGCCGCAGGCTGGCTCCATCCCTTCCCGATGAACTGACGCTGGCGCTCTTTACCACGATTCTTTAGACTTTAGCATTGTCACCGGGATGGCTGAAAACCCCATAGCCAGGGCTCCGGAGCCGGCTCTGCAAGCCCCGGGGCCTGTCCCGGATGGGCTTCCCGCCGAAGCCTGGCGTATCGCTCGTCGCGCGGCGGCATGTCGGGCGGTCCCGGAGGGTCTGCCGAGGTCCAGCAGCCGCAGGCTCCCGGCGAGAATGCTAAAGTCTCCTATTCCTGCCGATTTCCCCTCGCTCCGAGGTTCACCCGCATGGAATCCCCGACACCTGGCCTCACGTCCGCTGACCCGACCGCGACGGTTTCGGGTGGGGCACCGAGCCTTCGCACGCTGTCCCTCCTGTTCATGGCCGAGGCCCTGGTGCTGGCGCTTTTCCATCTGCCGCACAGCCTGGACTTCGGTGCCTTCGTGACGGCGGACGAGGGCTCCGAGCTCAGCGTGGTGGGCCTGCTCCGCCGGGGGATGACCCCGACAATCGACTTCGCCTATCACTACGGCCTGGTCCCGCTGGTGCTCAGCCGGGGGTGGTTTGGCCTGCTGGGGCTCACCCCGAGGGCCTACGTCGGCGCGATGGTCGTCCTCAACCTGCTGGTCGCCTGGGGGCTGGCCCGTTGCGTGCACGCGCTGCGGGCCGGGGCGGCGGGGATCGCCCTGATCGTCTGCACGATGATCATCTGCGTGCAGACCTCCTACATTCACGTGGCCCACGGAATCGAGACGGTTCTCATCGCGCACGCCCTGGCCGACCATGCGGTCGGTCGACGATCCCGGGCCCTGGCCCTGTTGACCGCCTGCCTGTTCGTGAAACCCGCGATGGCCTACGTCTACGGCTTCCTGCTCGTCCTGCTGATCCTGCGTGCCGGGGGCCTCCGCGGCCTGGTCCGGGCGGCCTGGCCGTCGGCGGCGGTCGGCCTGGTGATCGGAGTGACGCTCGCCGCCTGGTTCGGCCCGCGCGCCGTCGTCAACACGCTCGACCCGTCGGGGGCGGCCCAGTGCTACCGGCTGTGGGGCTACGGCTTCTTCCGCGAGACGGGGCGGAAGTTCTGGCTCCCGCCGGGCGTGACGCCTCGCCACTACATCTTCAGCCCCGCGGGCCACTACCTGATCGCCTCGCTGATCCTGATCGCCTCCGGCATCGCCTCGGCGCTGCGGGCGGCCAGGCGTCCGGGAGGCCATGACGACTTCAAAGCCGAGGTCTTGGCCTGCTGCGGGCTCATGCACCTGCTGTTCCTCACGAGCTTCTATGGCGACTTCATGTCATATACGTATTATTACTACATATTTGCGATTGGCCTGGTCGCGATCTCGACGCGCGGCCGCGCCTGGGCCGCGGTGGTGGCGCTGATCGCGGCCGCGGCGCTGGTCGGCAACAAGGACGGCGTCAACTGGACCATCCAGGGCTGGCGTGAGAAGAGGCCCGGCGCGGACACCTTCGGACTCTGGGCCGACCCGGCCACTCGCGAGGAGTGGCGGCGAGTCCAGGAGATCGTCGACGGCCGCCACGGCACGTACATCTCGGGCAATGTCGGCTGCCTCGAGCTGTTCGAGCCCCGGACATTCGGCCACGCGCGAGGCTCGTGCCTGGCGGAGGGCTGGCCGCTGCCGCACGAGCTGGAGCTCAAGCGCCGCGACGTCGCCGAGGCCGAGTTCGTGGTGGTCGCCCCGACCGCCGGCGCGACGACCGGCGACGGGCGCCCCGCTCCTTTTCGCGAGGCGATGGACGGCTGCGAGCTGGAATTCGCCGGCGCCCGATTCAAGGTCTTCCTGCGGCGTCGCCCGCCGTCCCCGCCGTCGGGCGGCTCCGCGCCCGGAAAGACGAGCTGATGCCGCGTCCGCACCGGACCGACCCGCCGAGGCCGCGCGCGAGACGGATTCGGCCAGAGCCGTCGCGCTGGGGATCATCCCCGGGCCCGGGCGGAACTGCGCCCGGATCGTCGTCGGCCCGGGCCGAAGCGATCCGCCAACTGCGAGCGGCCTTCCTGTCCGAGGATGGCCGGCGGGACCGCCACCGAAGCCGCGGCCCAGCAGCCCATTCCGCAACCACAGGGCCAGGGAGGCCAGGAAGCTGGCGTGGATCATCCCAAGCCCGGGCCGCGTGGTGCACTCGGGCGGCCCGATCGTCGCGATCGGAGGCCCTCACCGAGGTCCGGCCAGATTCACCGGATTACCCACCTTGTCTCTTGTCGTGGCCATTCAAAGTCGTATTCTCTCTTGATGTGGCAAAACGCCGGGCGTTCGGATGCCGGGCGATTGAACGACGAAGGATGGCAATCGAGAGGTTCATCGCGATGAGGTTTCCGCTGCGTGTGAGGGAGTCGACGGCGAGTCGCCGGTTGAGGTCGAGGGTCCGCCCGGCGCTCGAGGGGCTGGAGGGGCGGACGCTGCTGTCGGCGACGACCGTCGATCCGGCGGCCCGCGGGCACGCCGGCGCGGCTGTCCCGCTGGCCGCGACGGGCGGGCCGGTGGTCGACACGGGGCAGGTGCCGTTCCAGGTGCAGGTCACGGCGGCGAACATCCCGAATGCTCCGGCGCTCCAGTCGGCGGTGGAGGCGCAGTGGAACGGCAAGTGGCTGTTCCTGGGCGGGCGGACGAACGGCCTGCACGGGTTCGGCCCCGGCCAGGACTTCCCGCCGGAGTACCAGAACACGGCGATCGTCGTGATCGACCCCCGCAACGGGCGGGTCTGGAGCCGGCCGTGGAGCGACAGCCGGCTGTCACAGGCGGCGATCGACGCGCTCACCTCGACCAATCAGGAGTCGCTCCAGCAAGGGAAGAAGCTCTACGTGGTCGGCGGCTACGGGGTCAACTCGGCGACCGGGGTCTCCACGACCTTTGACACGCTCACCGCGATCAACCTGCCCGGACTGATGCGCACGGTCATCCACGGCGGCAACATCGCCGCGCAGGTGCGGCAGACGCAGGACCCGCGGCTCCAGGTGACCGGCGGCCAGATGGCGGCGCTCGGGGGGCGCGACTACCTGGTCATGGGCCAGAGCTTCCTCGGCGATTATTCGACGGCGACTCCGCCCCCGTACATTCAGAACTACACTGACACGATCGCGAGCTTCCGGATCGTCGACAACCGCCGGACCCTGGGAATCGCCAACTACCGGGCGGCCACCGACGCGACGAATTTCCACCGACGCGACTTCATGATGAGCCCGGTGATCCTGCCGAACGGCCAGGCGGCGCTCGAGGCGTATGGCGGGGTGTTCACGCCGAACAACTCGGTCTATCGCCAGCCGATCACGATCCGGCGGAACGGCAGCATCGCCGTGTCGTCATACCAGCAGTACTTCAGCCAGTACACCAGCCCGCAGATCCCGATTTACGACGCGCGCACCCGGTCGATGCACACGATCTTCCTGGGAGGGATCAGCCTGTATAACTACTTCCCGGCGATCGGGAAGATCGTGGAAGACCCGCAGATCCCGTTCATCAACACGATCACCGACCTGATGCAGAGTCCGAGCGGCACCAATCAGGAATACGTGATGCCGGTGCAGCTCCCCGGCCTGATGGGCGCCGAGGCCCAGTACATGCCGGCCGCGCGGGTGCCGCAGTTCGCCAGCGGGGTGATCAAGCTGAAGGGGATCCGCCGGCCGACGACGATCGGCTACATGTACGGCGGGATCCTGGCGCAGCAGGCGAACTTCGGCAACACGACGGCCACCGGCGCGGTGCTGAAGGTGACGCTGGTGCCGAGGCCGGTGGGCGGGTAGATCTCCTCGAAGGACCGGGCTGGCACCGACTCTCCGAGGTGCTCGTCCCTGTTCTTCAGGAACGATCCGTGTTTTTCGTGGTCCGGGCGGGCCGGAATCCAGTCCCCTTTTCCGTCCGCTGTACCCGAGGCAAAGGTCAAGCACTCTGGACCCGGGCGAAGGACCTGGGCGCATGGACCGACCGGCCCGCCACGAACGCCGACGGTCGCCGGAGCACGCCAGTCGGCTCGAGATCCACGGTCGACATTCCGCATGCGCCACGGCCGCCGGCGCCACCGGGCATCCCACGTCGGATGGCCCATCCCATCCGGCGCCGGCGGTCACGAGGCATGCCCAATCGACGGGCCGATTGGATTCCTGGCGGTGCTGATCAGATCGTCTGGCTGGGGGCCGGCGCGGGCAGGACCCAGACCACGCCGGGCTCGGGCGTGGGGCTCGTGCTGGCGACGACGAAGTGGTCGGCGTCCTTCAGTTGCAGCGTCAGGCTTCCATCGCTGTCGAAGGAGAGCATCGTCGTGCCGGCCGGCGATCCGAAGTTCCCGGGGCCGAAGCCTCCGGTCGTCGTCGGTGCGGAGCCAAAGCTTGCGGCGTTCACTCCCGACCAGTACAGGGCGGTCAATCCGATGTGCTGAATCGTGAGCTGGCCCGTGCCGTCGTCGCCGTTCGAATTCAGGGCATCAGCGATCACCAGGACCGGCGTATTCGTCGGCAACGTGATCGGGCTCGACTGACCCCCGGCCGAAACGTCGAAGGAATAGGCGGTCCCCGTCGAGCCACTACCTCCGCCCGTCCCGCCCTGCCCCGCCGGGCCTTGCAGACCCTGCGGGCCCGCCGGGCCGGCGGGACCCTGCGGGCCGGCGGGACCCGTCAACCCGGCCGGTCCTTGCGGCCCGGCAGGACCCGCGGGACCCTGCGGGCCGGCGGGGCCCTGCGGGCCCTTCGCTGACTTCTTCGCGGCCTCGACCGACTGGCCGGCGTGGTGGCCGTGGTGATGATGCCGATGCGACTTGCCCTTCGCCTCGTTCGAGGCGCCCGCCGACTGGGCGGCCGACCGTTCCGCCTGGGCGTCGACGGCGCCAGTGGTCAGCATGGGGATGAGGTTGAACATGGTGGCGGCGGCGCCGATCGCAGAGGGGGCGTCGCGGTGGTCCAGGGCGTCGAACGTCGAGTGGAAGCGCCGGAATCGGGATCGAATGCTCATGGATGCCTCGCCTTGTGGAGTGCTGGGAGTGAGCGGAACTCGGTTGAGACCGAACAACAACGGAGCGCCACGACCGATCGCGCTCGGTCAGGCGCGCAGAACGAACGCTTCCCGCGATCGCAGTCGGGTTTATCCGCGAATGGATCTGTTGAAGCCGATCGCCCGCAAGTCGAGCAAGGCTGTCGCACCGAGCGACGGAAGTTGACTCAGCCACGCCGCAGAAAGGGACGTCATACGCTCGTCGCGGCGAATACCGGGACAGTACGCAACGATCCGGGTGGACCCGGCGTCGACGGGAACGGACCTCGGCCAGCAACTGTCGTCAGGTCCGCAGACGAGGACCCGACTCGGCGGAAAGCGATCCCACCGCCGAATCGTGATCCATCTTATATGGACCCCGAGATCTTCGTTCCGAACGCACTTCCAAAAAGATTTCGGGCGATCCCTGGCGCCGCCTTCTTCGCCCACCCCTCGACGATCGCCGCGCATGGCGTGGAGAACGATTGGCCGTGGTTCGGGCGGGGATCGAGGAGCGGGACCGCTTTCTCCGGTGCGGATGGGGCGGGATGCCGGTTCTCGGCCGAGGATCATCCGGCGGCTGGATGGCCCGGCGAGTGCTCGGGCCGATCGCGGGGGCGACCCGGACGAAGGCGGCGGCCTTCGACGAGGACTGCGAGCGAGGACGAGCTAACCCGGTCGGTTCAGCCTGACGAGGAATCCCTGAGGGGCGTCCTGGCTGTTGATCACCAAGGCCCATGATGCGGTCTTGATCGGGTTGTTCCCCTCGCTGCGAGGTCTCAATCCGTCCAGGACGTTCTAAATTCCATTTGCTCGGCAGATCAGGGCCCCAGGGGCTGGGGCCATCGGTGCCGTGCCACGGGATTGAGAACCCTCCAGAGAGCAACCGCCGACCATGAGCAGTGAGTCATCAGCACGACGTCGGAAGGCCCGATTCACCACCGAGGCCCTGGAAACCCGCCAGCTCATGACGGCGCTGCCGGCGGGGGGATTCCGCCATTCCGAGGTCCAATCCCTGCGCAGCGCCACGATCGAGGCGAGGTCCGCAAGCGATCTCGCGCGGCACCCCGGGCGGCCCGCCTACGACGTCGCCATCCGGTTCTCTTATGTCGGCGCGCCGGGAAACGCGTCGATCGGGGTCAACGGGTTCGTGCCGCCCACGAGGGCCACCGTGCCGGCGCAGTCGACGAATGGTCCCGGCGGGGCCTATCAGGAAATCGGCGGGGTTTCCTACGACTACGCCATCGGCCAGACCGAGGTCACCGCCGGGCAGTATGTCACGTTCCTCAACAAGGTCGACCCGACCGGTAGCGACCCCGTCCAGCCCGTCACCGGCGTCCAGCTCTGGACGAGCGCCTTCTCGCCGGTGACCAATCCCTTCTCGGGGCAGATCAACCTGGTGCAGAACGCCGCGCCGGGCACCCATTACCAGTTGGCCGCCCCTTACTGGGCCAGCAAGCCGCTCGTCAACGGCAACATGCTCGACTTCGCGTACTTCGACAACAGCCTGTACAACGGCGAGACTGTCGCGATCGACAACAGCCCGGGGAAGAGTCCGCTCGGATACCGGGTTCATCAGCAAACCCGGTACGTCAATCTTTCCACGACGATCTCGACCGGGATGTACAACCTCCAGGATTCCAGCTACTCCAATTTCGATCGGCAGGGCACCTCCGGCTATGTGATCCCCAGCGAGAACGAGTGGGTGAAGGCCGCGTACTACTCGCCGCGCCCCGCCGGGAACGGGACGCACTATTACTATTACCCGACGGTGGCCAACAAGCCGCCGACGGCACTGACGACCGAGGGCCCGAAGCCGACGGTGAATCGGCTGGGCGATGTGATCCAGTCGAACCTGAAGCCCGGGGTCGCTTACTCCAACTTCAGCAAGTCGGTGAGCTGGCAACCGCCCTATGATCCGCTGCCAGCCAGCAACGGCGCGAACGTCGTCAGCGTGGGAGAGGATCACACGCCCTCACCCTGGCTGACGTACGACCAGGGCGGCAACGTCGTGGAGTACACCGACACCACCGCCGCGCCGCCGCCGGGTACGGCCAATCCGCGCGACCTGCCGGTCTACGTGAAGGTCCATGGCGGCATCGCCAATGCCGCGACCTACCAGCTCTGGCTCACGGCGACCGGCACCTCGAGTCCCTACGGGCAGAACCTGGGCCAGACGGATACCCAGGGCGGGGCGAGGTTCGGCTACCTGCCCAACGCGAGGGCGGACAGGCACATCGGCACCTCGCGGGGCGTCTCATCGTCGGCGATCGCGAAACCGCGATCCAGCCAGGGAGTCGTTTATCGGCTGGACAGCCTGAACACGCTGAGCACGCTCTACACCACCAACCTGACGCAGGCGATCGTCCTCGCCAACGATCCGACGGCCTATGTGTTCCTCGGCGCGAGCTTCCAGCAGTCGGCCCAAACGGGCAGCACGCCCGTGTACGGCTTCCTGAACACAGCGACCGGCACGGAGTTTTATACGATGGATCCCCACGCGGCCGCGGCCGCCGCGGCGAATCCCCAGTACACAAACCAGGGGGTGGTCTTCCGGGCGCTTCCTCCGGGCGTCGGGTCCACCAACTTCCGCGAGTTCTTCAACTCGCAGACCGGCGCCTATGCCTACTCCGCGGCGGATGTCGACGTGCAGTTCTTCACCTCGCGCGGTTACACGCTCGAGGGGGCTGCCTGGTCAGTGGATTGACGGCTTGTTTCACGACAGGGCGACGCTTTTCCCCCCCTTCGCGATGGTGAAGACCGCCTGCCCGGCCAGCTCGCCGCCCGAGGCGGTCGTCAGGCCGCCGAGGATCGTGATCTGGCCACCGGTTGGGAACGCCTGCCTGGACCCGAGCGTGAGCTGGACCGAGTTGCTTGCCGGGAGATACGAGACCGCGAAGTTCGTGATCGGATGCAGGATGGTCAGCTTCTTCCCCTTGACCTTCCTGGTCGTGGCGGCGTCGACCTGGTAGTCGGCGGCGTTGGTGGCGGAAGCATCGAGCGCGACCCCGAAGTCGAGCGTGAAGCCGGTCAGCCCGGCCTTGCCGGTGGGCTTGCCCTTCTTGTTGAGCTTTCGCTGGAAGAGCGGCTGCTCGCCGACGATCACTGCTCGCGTCGCGGTCGGCGTGGGGCTCGGGGTCGGTGTCGGGGTCGAGGGAGTCGCGGTCGGCGTGGGGCTCGGTGTCGGTGTCGGGGTCGGGGTCGGTGTCGTGGGAGTCGGAGTCGGAGTGGTGGGCGTCGGGGTGGGGGTCGTCGGCGTCGGCGATTGTGCCACGGCGACGCGGATCGGTTGTGAGGCGGTGTCGACCCCGTCGCTGACCGTGGCGATGACCTCGAAGCTGCCCGCGTATCCGGCCGACGGTGCGACCGTGAGGGCGTTGTTCGCGATCGTCAGCGACACGGGGACCACCGCGTTCGCCGCGCCTGTCAGGAGCGCCGGATTGTTATAGACGGCTGCGCCGAGGTTGGCCACCAGCGAGCCCGAAAGCGTCGAGGAATAGGGAGGCGCCAGCTCGTACAGGTCGCCGTTTGGCAGGAGGTAATACCACGGATCCTGGCCGCCGGTGTTGTAGCCGCTGGCCGAAACCTTGCCGCGAAGATATTTCTCGTTCCCGCCGCGCTCGTTGGTGCGGTAACCGCTCGGGTCTTCGTACAGGCCGTAGGTCTGCACGAGCCAGAAGGGCAGCGCCTCGGCGGTTGCGGAGTAGGTGAGCGCGGCGCCGCTGGCGTCGGCGCCCTGGAGAGCGACCGTGGCGCTGGACTGGCCATTCGCGAGCGTCAGCGCCGGCACCGGGGCGAGCGTGGGCGTCGCGACCGTTACCTGGAATCCGCGGCTGGCACCCGCCAGGCCGTCCGTCACCATGGCGACCACGCCGAAGGTGCCGGTGTATCCGCTGGCCGGCTGGATGAGGAGGCTCGGCCCGGAGACGGTCAGCGTGACGGGGACCGAGCCCGGTGCCGCCCCGGTCAGGAGCGCCGGGTTGGCGTAGACGCCCGAGCTGAGGGTCGCGACAAGAGCCCCCGATAGCGTCGACGAGCTGGGGTTCAGTTCGTGGAGCTCGCCGTCGGGCAACAGGTAATACCACGGAGCCTGGCCGCCGTCGTTGTAGCCGCTGGCCGACACCTTTCCTCGCAGGTACTTCTCGCTTCCGCCGCGGGCGTTGGTGTTGTACCCGCTCGCGTCCTCGTACAGGCCATACTGCTGGTCGAGCCAGTACGGGAGCGGCTGTGCGATCGCGACGTAAGTGAGCGGGTGCCCGGCCGTGTCTGCTCCATTGAGCGGGGCGGCGATCGTGTCGTTCTCATCCAGGGTCCGGTCCGGGATCGGCGCCAGCGTGGGCGGGGCGTTGTCGACCAGGTCGACCTCGACGTTGCTTGCCGCGCTGATGGTCGTGCCGGCCTCGGCGGCCGTGGCCAGCACGGTCAGGCTGAACGAAGGAACGCTCGTGGAATTGATCGCGGACGCGTCGTGGACGGTGATCTGGCCGGTATTCGGGTTGACGGCGAAGGGCGTCGTCCCCTGGATCTGGTACGTGACCGATGACCCGTCGGGGTCCGGCGCGAGCAGGGTCCCCACGACCGTCCCCGCGGCGCTGCCCACGGTCACGTTCAACGGGGCCGAGCCGGCAAACGCCGGAGGCATGTCGACCCGGAACAGGCGATAGCTGGTGACCATCGAGCCCGAGTTATCCGGGGCCCACTGGTACCAGGCGGCGGCGACGCGGCCGTTATCGCCGAACGCGACCTGCGGCAGCGACGCCGGGTAGTCCACATTGGTCGGCACGACGAAGGGCGACCCCTGGGCATTGCCCTGCGGGTCATAGATCTGACCATGGATCGCGTCGTCGTTGGAGTTGTTCCAGACGATCGCCACCCAGCCCTGGTCGTTCACCGCGACTTCAGGACTGCGCTGATTGCCGTTCACATCGGTGAACACGAGGAAGTCGCCGCTGTCGGACTTGCCGTCGCCGCCCAGCCGTCGGGCGTGGATTCCGTCCAGCCCCTCGTAGGTGAGCGTGATATCTCCGCTCGCATCGATCCCGGCCGAGACCGAGCGCGCCGTGAAGTTCGGGTCGCTGTAGACCGTGAAGACGGGGCCCGTCGTCTTGCCGTCGTTCGAGACCCGGCAGGCGAGGATCGCCGAGGCTCCCTTGTCGATCCAGGCGATGATCCCGTTCCCCGCCGAATCCATGGCGACGGTCGGCAGGACGTCGTTATCGGCGCCTTGCGAGTTCACCAACCAGGGCGCCCGGAGCACGCTCCCCTTGCTGGAGACCGCGACGGCGTACGTCTCCTCGGTGGCGGCGGTCGCCCCGGTGATGTAGGCGATCAGCAGGTTGCCGTTCGCATCGGCGGCGGCCTGAACGTCCGCCGCGACGGACAGGTCGCCGGTGTCGGTGCCGTTGGTCGCCACGACGAACGGACTGCCGACCGCCGCCGCGGCCGCGCTGTACGGCTGCACGTACACGTCGGTGCCCGAGCTGTAGACCTCGTCGAACGCGCCGCCCGGCATCGCGACGAAGGTCTCGGCACCATGGTCGGGGACGACCGCCGAAAGGGCCTGCGGCGCCCCCACGGCGTTGCCCGACGCGTCATACACCTGGGTGAACTGGCCGCCGGGGGCGTTCGTCCAGAAGATCCGGTCGCCGCCGGACGACTGCGGCAGGATCTTGATTGGGTACTGCGCGTAGGACGAGTCGGGCGAGACCTGCTTCTGGTCGATCTGCGGGACCGCGGCGACCGAGTAGGGCGGTGCGGGCTTGATCGTGATGGTGGTCGTCGCGACGTTGCTGCTGAAGTGGACGCCCCCGTCGTTTCCGGTCGCCTCGGCGAAGACGGTATAAGTGCCCGGGGCCAGTCCGCCGACGTACCCCTGCCAGTCCCAGGAGCCGTCCAGGCCGTTCGCATCGCCCAGGTAGGCGTCCTTGCTGGAATCGAAGACTCCGTTCCCGACCGTGTCGAGCCAGAACCCCACATAATTCACCGCGCCGACCGGGGCGTTGACATTCTCGGCGGTCAGGGTCAACCGATCGGTCCCGGTCGCGCTGATGGAGGTCGGGCTGGCCGCGACCGAACCGATCGTCGCGTCGGCCGGCAGCACGTCGACCTCGAAGGTGTCCGACGCGCTCGAGAGCGGATTCGACTGCGCCACGACGGTGACGTAGTAGATGCCGGAGTACTCGGCCGAGGGGGTCCAGGTATACTGGCCCTTCGCAGTCACCGTGCCGGGGGCGCCGAAGGGTAGCACATAGGACAGGGTCTTGCCGTCGGGATCGGTCGCCGAGAGGTCGAGGGGGCCGATCGTCTGCCCCTGCCGGATCGTGATCGGTGCGATGGCCGAGTTCTTGAAGTAGGGCGGCGGGTCCTGCGGGTGGTCGATCGAGGGACCGGTGATCTGACTGACGTTGAGCGAGCTGTAATACTCCTGGAACTGCGGCCAGGAGACGGTGATAATCCCGTCGTTGTTACCGTCCAGGCCGCGCTGGTAGGCGGACCATTGCTGGGGATCGAGGGTCGTGCTGCCGTCGGAGCTGTAATACGAGGGCGTCGTGTCGGTGCCCCAGGGATTGCGAAGGGTGAGCTCGACGTCGTTCAGGTTGCCCGAGGCCGGGATCGAGATCCCGACGACGGTGTAGTCGTGATCCCCGATGATGCCGTTGGCCGGGTCCAGCGTGTACGGATTCCCCTGATTGATCGTGCCGACCGTCATGGGCGTGCCGGCGTTAATCTGCTGCTGAATCCAGGCCGGCGTGATGGCCGTGAACGCCGAGCCCGTGATCAACCTGGCCGGGTCCCCGGTCAGGGCCTCGAAGGCGTTCACGGAGGAATGGTAGTCCTGGCCCACGCTCGACTCGAGGCTCAGGAAGGCCCGCTGGAACAGCGTCGGCCAGAATTCCTGGGAATCAGTCGAGCTGGCATCGGATGGGTTGATCGTTCCGTTGAAGGGCTCCTGGAACAGGATGGGATGGAAGTTGCCGTCGGTGCCTTGCTTGTAGAGCAGGACCTGGTAGAGATCGTTGCCCGGCGAGGTCTGCGAGACGAACTCGATGTTGTCGGCCAGGTCGAAGTTCGAGAGTGCGACCGCCGAGAGCGTCGAGGTGATGGCACAGGTATCCGACTCGCCCTGGATGACCTTGTCGAACGACATCGCCTTGTCGTAACCGGAGTCCAGCTCGGCGCCGTCGGCGAGGAAGGCGCCCGAGACCGGCTGAGGTTGTGCGGGCGGCCTCGACTCATCATCCTTCGGGGGGGACGTGTCCGCCAGGCCGTCGGACGGTCCGCCCGAGGCGGCCGGATCCGCGATCGCCCCTCCAAAGGCCGCCGAGAATTCGAGGTTTGTGACATCGATCGGAGTCGTCGCCGAGAGCAGCGTGCGGACCTCGAGTGCTTCGAGGCCCGGCCGCAGCCGGCCCGTCCGGACGCGTGAGCAGGGAGACGGTGCCTGGAAGATTTGCATTGCTGTGGCGCCCCATTCCGGTCGGATGCTGTCGGCGGTTCGGCATCGATGGCTGGCGACCGATGGCACGCGGATCCCCGGGCGTGGCATTGATGCCACCCCGCCCGAGGAATCTCCGCACGGAGAATCGGGACGCGATGCGCCGGGAATTCCCGTTTCAACGCCCCATCATCGCCCCGCACTCGGATCGCCCAATGGGAAAGCGTAAGCCGGCGGGCGAAGAGGGCACGGCCGGCCGGTTTTTTCGCGGCGGCGGACCGGACCGGTCGGGTCTCGGGCCGGCGGTCGGCCGGCTGATGCCGGTCGGGGTCCGGCCGGCGGCGGCCGGGCCCGATTCGGACCGGACAGCGGGGCGGGAGGTCCGACCGGACTCGACCGATCGGATCTCAAACGGGGATGGCGTTGAGACGGTCCACTCTGACAACCGTCGACAAAAGCGCTACGTGCCTAGAGCGGATCGCAGACGAGTGGCACACGGAGGGGCCGGGCTAGCTAAGGGCCTGTAGCGGCATGGCTCTGAGCCCCCGTCAGGGGGCGATCGAACGTAGCCGGGGGGCGTCAGCCCCCCGGGTCGGACCGCCGCGCCACAACCCCATTCCTAACGCCGGACCCACCCGGCCGCGACCCCCGCCACGCGGGGTCGCGGCCGGGTGGGAGACACGATGGTGGCGAGATGAGGGGTCGTCTGGCGGTCCGGGGGGCTGACGCCCCCCCGCTACGCCCTGACGCCCACTTCGTGGGCTCCCGGGACCGACTCGAAGCTCCAGCTTTCGCCCGTGCCCCACGCAATCACAATGCGCTCTATTATCCGCGTTGGCTAGGCGGAGACCTGCCGCCGCCGCTCCCGGCGGTGGCGGGACCGAATGTAGGTAGCGATGACGCCGGCACCGATCACCGCCAAGGCAGCGGTGGAGGGCTCGGGGACTGAGGCGGGGATGATCACCTCCAGGGAATCCGCCGTGGCTCCTGATCCCCAATTCCAGGTGTAGGTTCCGGGTGTCATTCCAAGGCCGCTGATTGTTGTATTGTCCCATGTCGCGCTGCCCGACAAGTGACTGCCCGACGAGTATCCTGTCGGGGCAACGAGGTACGTTCCGGATCCGTCCACGTAGATACCGAAGTAGTCGCCGGTGGCGGACGACGCGGCCGTCAAGGACCCGGTGCCGTACGTAACCGAGGGGAGGAGCCCGAAGATGTCGCCAGTGGGATTGGGGATACCCATGCGTGTCCCACCGGAGGATGGATTGACCGCTGCGGGGGCGCTGATTGTTCCCTGGTCGGTCAACGAGGCCGTGTCGAGTGTGCCTTGTCCAATCGCGAGGACGTCGTTTCCGGCTTGTGAGAATGCGATGACAGCCCCTCCTCGAGCGGTCGACGCGAATGTGATCAGGGCGGCGATAGTCCAATAGATAGGACGTGGCATGGTGATTCCTCGTATGGTCAAACGAACATGGTCCAGTCACCGGGACGCGACTAGGATCCGGAATCAGCGGACTCCGCCGAGTCTCCTCTCGGCAGCGGTCGGGCACTGCGCAGTGTCTGATTGGAGAGCGTAAGCCGACGAGTGAAGAGGGCACGGCCGGCCGGATTTTTTCCGGGCCGCAGGCCAGACGGGATCGGCTCCAAGCGGGGCACGTCGGAGCGGCGGTCGCCGTAAGTCTCTGTCTCGGAAACCCGTCCGACCCGTCAGCGTCAGCCAGGGCGCAGGCCGTGTCGAGGGCAAAGGGTCCGGCCCCCTTGTGCGGGCCGCCCCCACATGCGGGTTTTCGTTTTTCCGGCCGTCATGGACGCGTATCATCCGCAGTCGTGGCGGCCGGCGTCGGCGCGGGAGGATACTGGGGGCGTCGGAGGTGCTCCCAACGTTCCGTCCATTCGGTGCTGCTGATCGGGACGACGATGCCCCGGCTCATGATCCGTCGGCCGGCCGCGAGCTCGGCCAGGCGGGTCAGCTCATCGGAGGTCCCCGTTGTCGGTGTCACCATCTTCTCCAAGTCGAATCCCGTCATCGTGCCGGAGAACCCGCCGACGATCGCCCGGCGGTCTCCGGCCGGGATGGCGACGCCCCAGTGAATGTCATCGCCGAGTCTCCATCTCGGGCCGAGCGGTGTGCCGCGCGGCCAATCCGTCACTTCCAGGGAGAATCCACCGAGCGCGACGAGTATCCGGCGGTCCGCGGTGAACTCGAACTTGATCAGCGAGAGATCGTGCGACACTCCCCGATTCATCGCCCCGGTCCGCCAGTTCCACGATCGTATCAAGCCGTCCGAACAGCCGCTGATCAGCTCGGAGCCATCGGGGGAAAAGGCAAGCGTCTGCGTCCATCGGGGCTGCGGAAGCCGGGCCAGGAGTTGATCCCGGTCGAGGTCCCAGACGCTGACCGTGCTGTCCCGGCCGCCGGTGGCCAGGATGTGGGGCGCCGCCGGATTGAAGGCGATGTTCTCGATGCGTTCGGTGTGCTTTAGAGTGCGGAGGAGCCGGCCGCTGTCCGGATCCCACACGTGCAGGGTCGGCACGCGTTCCCAGGTCACCAGGAAGTGGCCGTCGGGGCTGAATCGAGCCTCGCCATTGGATGTCCAGAGGTTGGCGTTGTGGGGCTTCGTCCGGATTCCGGGGTCCAGTTCGTGGATCACGTCCCCGCTCTGGGGCCGGATGAGCACGACGCGATAGTCGGCGCAGACCACTGCCAGGGTTCGGCCGTCGGGGCGGAACGCCAGTCCGCGCGGCTCGGACGGCATCGGTACGGGGCCGACGAGACGCCGCCCGGCCTTCCAGTCCCAAAGCTGGACGTTTCCTGCCTCGCCGCCGGTCAGGAAGATTCGCCGGTCGCGCTCCGCGGGAGTCTGGGACGTCAGGGCCGCGATGGCCACCTGGTCGCCGTTCGGGCTGAAGGCCGCGTCGACCACGATGCCGCCCGGCTCGAGCTTGGGGCCGGCTACCTCACCCGTCGTCGCGTCGTGTACGCGAATCTCCCGCAACGTCCCCCCGCGAAAGCTCGTACCCCTGGGCAGGACGAGTCGACGATCCGGGGAGAGCGCCGGCCAGGTAGGCCCGCCCGCCTCGAACCGATATGCGATCGGCGGCCCCTCGGGAGCGCGCCACAGGCAGATTGTGCCGTCCCAGAGGGCGACCGCAAGATGGGCCCGGTCCCTGGAGAGGGCGACCCGGACGGCCTGGGTCGAGTGCCAGATCGGCGGCGAAGAGGGGATCAGATTGAGGTTGTGCTGATCGTCCACCGACCAGGCCTGGGCTTTCATATCGTGCCCGCACGTGATCAGGACCCGGCTATCGGATGAAAAGACGAGGTCCTCGCACCAGTCGAGCGCCCCGATCGGTACCGAGGCGAGGAGTGTTCGACTCGAAGCGTCCCATATCCGGTAAACGCCGTCCTTCCAGGCTGCGGCCACGCGCTCGCCGTTGGGGCTCACTTCGAATGCGCCGAGGAAGTCGTGACCGGGCTGAGTCCCGTTCGTCATGAGGATCTCGCCCGTCGCGGCTGATCGCCATCGGAGGTTGTAGAGAGCGCCGATCCTCTCCACCGTCAGGATCGCCTGGTCGCGTGCCGCGAATCGCGGCGCGACGCGCTCGGGTCCGCCGTGATTGATGCCGTAATCGGCCGGGACATGGGGGACCGGGGGGAAGACAGGATCCGGTCGATCGGAATCGGCGCGGAAGACCCGTGCCTTCTGGTCGCGTGCGGACGTCGCCAGCATCGCGCCGTCCTCGCTGAAGGAGAGGGTCACCACCGACCCGCCATGCGCCAGGGGCGGCGTGCTGTATCGCCGGGCCTGCCGGTCCCAGACCCTCGCCCCCTTGCTCCCGCCCCAGGCGAGGCGTCGGGCGTCTCGGCTGAACGCCAGTACGGCGACGTCGCCCTCGGCCGACAATTCCTCGACGGGCGTGAAGGCCGGCGGGGCCAGCAAGCGGATGCTCCCCTCCCGGCCGCCGACGGCGAGCATGCCGGTCCTCGGTTCCCAGGCGGCGGCCGTCGCCCCGGCCGCGGACGCCGGGAGCGGGACGAGGCGGCCCCCGGGCCGGTCCCAGACCAGACAGCCCCCCGCGCCGGCGAGGGCCAGGACGTACTTGCCATCCGGCGAGAATGCGAGCTGCCGGAACCGGTCCTGCCCCCGGCGGAAGCCCGGGACCTCCGTCTTACCTTCCGGGGTCCACACGTGGCGGAGCCAGTTGGCGTATCGGGTCCGGCTCAGCTCCTCTCGCTCCGGGTAACCGCCGGAGAGCCCGGCCGTCCGGGCGAACCAGAGCAGGGCCAGCGCATGGTCGCCGTCGCGGGCGGCGGCCAGGCCGGATTCGGTCGACAGGTCGATCAGTTGCCGCTGGACGTCGCGGCGGGCCTCGACGGCCTCGCGTTTGGCCTGGCCCTCGCTGATCGCCTGCTGGGCCGCGGCCTGCCGGGCGTGCTCGGCGCGGAACCCGGCGACGGTCGACACGGCGAGGGCCGCCAGCAGAGACAGGGCGACCGCCGCCAGCGAGGCGGCCACCGTTTTGTTGCGGCGGCACCACCGGGCCGAGCGTTCCAGCGGCCCGACCGGGCGGGCCAGGATCGGCTCGCCGCTACGGAAGCGCCGCAGGTCGACGGC
The DNA here is from genome assembly GCA_027452145.1 of Planctomycetales bacterium. GTDB lineage: Bacteria > Planctomycetota > Planctomycetia > Isosphaerales > Isosphaeraceae > JAKAUH01. Next base: position 14,938 of record DAIDHB010000061.1, on the reverse strand, counting down.
GAGGTCTTCCGCCGTCGCGTAGCGCCGGGCCGGCTCCTTCTCGAGGCATTTGAGGCAAATCGTCTCCAGGTCGCGCGGGACCGTCGGCTGAAGCTCGCGGGGCGCGACCGAATCGGAATGGACCACGAGCTGGATCGTCTCCCAGGCCGACGCCCCGCGGAAGGGAGGCCGGCCAGTCAACATTTCGTACAGGATCGCTCCCAGCGCATAGATGTCGGCGGCGGGCCCGACCTGTTCGGCCTTGCCTCCGGCCTGTTCGGGCGCCATGTAACTGGGGGTGCCGAGGATGTCCCCGGTCGCGGTCATGACCGAGTCGCTCCGCTTGGCCACGCCGAAATCGGTGATCCTGGGCGTGCCGTCGGCGGCCAGCAGGACATTGGCCGGCTTCAGATCGCGGTGCACGATGCCCCGCTCGTGGGCCGCCTGCACCGCCCCCGCCAGGGACTCCAGCATCTGCGCCGCCCTGGCCGGGGCCTGGGGCTCGCCCCGGAGGGCATCGGCGAGCGTGCCGCCTTCCAGATATTCGAGCGAGAAATAGGGCTTGCCCTCGTGGCTCCCGTAGTCGAACACCTGCACGATGTGGGGATGCGCGAGCTGGGCGATGATCCTGGCCTCGTGGAGGAACCGGGCGATCGCCGTCGGGCTCGCGTGCGACGCCGCCAGGATCATCTTGAGCGCGACGACGCGATCGAGGCTCCGCTGCCGGGCGCGGTACACCACCCCCATGCCGCCCCGGCCCAGCTCGCCCAGGACCTCATACCCCGGGATCCGCAGCTCCGACGGCGGGCCGGCCCGACCCGCACCCTCGCCGTCCTCCTCCATCATCATCGTGGGCGGTGGGCGGTCGGATCCGTCGTCATCGGTCGAGTGCGCCTCGGCCGGCAACTCCTCGGCATCGACCCCGAGGAACGCCATCATCGAGGCGACAGCCCGGAGGCGTTCCCTCATCTCGGCGGATTCCGCGGGGTCGTGGCGGCAGAGGTCCTCGATCGTGAGGGATGGATCGCGATCCCTGGCGCTCAGCCAGCGCCGCAGCAGATCGTCGACCGTCGAACGGTCTTCCAAGGGGATTCGCCTCCGACGCCGGGGAAGATCCTCTTCGATGCTCACGAGCCGCCGCCCGGCTCCTCCGCGTCCTTCAGCTCCCGGTGCAGCTTGACCAGGGCCGCCTCCCAGCGGCGGCGGACCGTCCGGACATTGACCTGGATCAGCTCGGCGACCTGAGCCTGTGTCCATCCATGATAATAGATCAGGCCGACGACTTCACGCTCCTCGGCCGGGAGCCTGGCCACCTCTTCGTGGAAGCGGCACCAGCGCTCGAGATCGTCGTCGCCCGGGTCGGCGGGGGCGACGACCTGCCGGCCCGCGGCGGAGCCGGCCCCGACGCTGTCGTGGTTGGCCCCGAGGCCGTGGGGGCCGTAGAAGTGTCGGGCCAGGTCGAGCAGCTCGCGGCGAATCTGCTCGGCGGCCAGGCCGAAGAAGGCGCGGGTCGACTCGGGCTGTACCGACTCGAGCGCGCGCAACAGCCGCAGGAGCGAGCCCTGGAGGACATCCCCCGCTTCGACCCAGCGCCCCACGCTCGGGTAGCTCCGGAGCATTTTCGCGGCGAGGTGTTCGAGGCGGCCCTCGAAGGCGCGGACCAGCTCATCACGCGCCTGGCGATCACCGCCTTTCATGCGTTCGAGCAACTGGACCATCACGGTCGTCCTGGCGTCCGATCCGGCCATGTGACCAGCCTCACTCCGAGAGTCATCCGGTCGCCCGCCGCGCGATGACGCGGTCTCGCGACCGTCCCCCGCCAGTGCGCGAGAGGCGAGGCGATCCGCGGCCCGACCTGCCGGGTCTTTCAGTTAATGAGCATGTCATGCCCACGTGCCGGTCCGGTCGGGAGATTGTTCAGGTCGACGTTGAAGAACGGATCGACCTTCATGCCATCGGGGCCGACGTGGATCAGCCGGACGTAGAACCGGCCCGAGTGGTCGAGGGTGGAGAGCAGCGAGTTGGAGACGTACATCCGCTTGCCGTCGCCGGTGACGTGCATCATGTTCGGCTGGACGACCGGGGCGACGGTGCTCGTGAGCTTCGGATGCTCGGGGTCGCTCACGTCCCACTGCTGAATCGTGTTATCCCCGAAGCAGCTCACGTAGAGATAGCGGTCGTCCGGGCTCTGGCGCAGGTCGACGGGCATGGCGCCGGTGTCGGCGACCTTTTTGAACTCGTACGAGCCGCCGTTTCCCTTGAACAGCCAGATCGAGTTATCCAGCGCGCAGTTGGTGAACCCGTAATTATTCTCGGGCTTGAGGCTCCAGCGCACCTCCAGCGGGGCCAGGCCGGCCTTGCCGACCTGGAGCGGCTTCCGCTCCTTGAAGTCCCACACGGTCAGCTCGCGGCCGAAGTCCTTCAGGTCCATCTGCGCCAGCGGCTTCCTGTAGTTCCGCATCGGCGTGAAGCTGCTGCTGACCATCCGGTTCAGGTTCGGCTTGATCGCGACGTCGTAGCCGTAGGGCGCCTCGGCGGGGTTCTCGATCCGGCGGATGAACTTGCCGTCGTTGGTGAACTCGGCGAAACCGGCCGGCAGGCCGCCGTCGCCCGCGCCCAGGAAGCTGATCAGCATCCGGCCCGGCAGGGCGTAGTAGGTGTGCGGGCCGGATAGGCCCGTCGTCGCCGTGACATTATCCAGCACCTTCTCGATCCGGGGCTTCGCCGGGTCGGTCGCCACGTCGAGGATCCAGATCCGGCTCGACAGGAGTCCGCCCGCCCAGATCCGCGTCCGATCGTCGGTGTAGCCCCAGTGGTGCGTCTCGTTTCCCTTCGTCCCCAGGTCGAGGGTGTGGATCAGCGTGCCGTACTTCGCGCTGTCGGGGTCGACGTCGATCACCGCGACGAAGTCGTTGTCCCTGGCGTCGGCGTCCACGCAGAAGACGTACAGGTACTTCTCCTGCCGGCCCAGGCGTTTCACATACGGCGACAGGCACGTTTCGGCCAGCAGCGTCCACGACGTCAGGCCCGCCAGCGTCGCCGCGATGACCATCGCCCGCAAGGCACGGCTTCCGATGAAGCGCTTCATGAGGAGTTCCTCGGGAAAAAGGCCGAAAATCCGCCGATCTTCCGCCGGCGGACCTCTCGTGTCTGTCTCACCCTTGTTGCGGAGCCGTCGCGGAAGCCTCGATCGACGGCCGCCGCCACCGGGGCGGCGCCAGGACGAAGGCCGCCAGCACGGCCAGGCCGAACGCAATGTAGCCCGCCGTGAAGACCCACGGCTCGGCGTCGTAGAAGATCAGCTCGTGCGCCCAGTGACCGATGAAATCACCGGGATAGGCGGCCTCGCCGGCGAGTTCGCGGAGGCGCTTCTCCCAGTCGGTGAGCGGGCAGGTCATGCCAATCACCGCCTCGAGCACGACGAACCCGATCGCGGCCAGGTGCAGCGAGCGGAACCACATGTTGCGCACCCAGCCCCAGCGGAACGCAATGCCGAGCAGGATCAGCAGCAACCCAAGGACGACGAAGGCGACGAACGCCGCGTGCAGGACGACGATCAGGTCGGCGAGTATCCTGGGCCAGGGCATGCGATCTCCCTCGCGCGGGCGTAGCGACGTACGAAGACGGCCCCTCGAACACGCGGAGCCAGTCCCCATTCTGTACGGGCCGGTTAGCCTGCGTCCACGCCGAGGTCGCGGCCGAAGGCACCGTCGGCCGCACGGCAGACGTGGACTTCCGGGACGAGCCCCGTGCGCCGGGCGTAATCGGTCCGCACGGACTCGGCGAAGGCGTCAGCCTGCTCGGCCCGGACGAGGTTGACCGTGCAGCCCGCCCAGCCGGCGCCGGAGAGCTTGCCGCCGAGGAAGCCGGGCGACGACGCGGCGGACTCGACCAGGGCGTCGAGCGCCGGCGAGCTGTTCTCGAAGTCGTCGCGGCTGGAGGCGTGCGAGGCCGACATCAGGCGGCCGAACGCCGGGACATCCCCGGCCTTGAGCGCCTCGACGCCCTGGCGCACCCGCTCGTTCTCGCTCAGGACGTGGCGCGCCCGCAGGCGGCCGACCGGGTCGAGATGGTCCCAGTCGGCCTCGAGCTGGTCGAGCCGAACCCACGAGAGCCGGAACTCGCCCTTGTGGGGGATCCTGTCGCGGTAGACGTCGACGATCCGCTCGCACTCGGCGCGGCGCTGGTCGTACATGCCGTCGGCCAGGCGTCGCGAGGTTTTTGAGTCGCACACCACGATCGCCGGCGCCGGGTTGCCCAGGGGCAGACGGTCGTGGACCAGGGTCTCGCAATCGAGGAACAGCGCGTGGTCCGCCCGGCCGAACAGGCTGGAGAACTGGTCGAGCAGGCCGGATCCGACTCCGACGAACTCGTTCTCCGAGCGCCTGAGGGTCATGGCGAGCTCCATGCGGTGCAGGTCGCCGATGTCGCGGGTGAAGTCGGTCCCCGGCCGATTCGGCACCAGGCCGAGCTGGATCAAAAACCAGGCGACCGCGGCCTGGAGGCTCGCCGAGCTGGAGAGCCCCGCGCCGAGCGGGACGTCCCCGGCGATGATGGCGTCGAACCCGGAGACGAGCGGGCCGGCCCAGTCGGTCAGTGCCCAGCAGACGCCGCGGGTGTAGCGGGTCCAGCTTCCCGGCTCGGTTCGCTCGATCGCGTCGAGCGGGAAGGCGTCGATCTCGCCGAAGCCGGCCGAGGCGAACCGCCCCTCGCGGCCCTCGGCCCGCCGGCCGAGGACGATCGTGGCGCGGTCGATGGCCGCGGCGATGACCAGCCCGCCGTTGTAATCGGTGTGGTTTCCCAGCAGTTCGACGCGCCCCGGCGCGCAGCCCATCACCGCGGGTTCGCCGCCGAAGCGGTCCGCGAAGGCGGCGCGGGCGCGTCCCGCCAGGGCGTCCCAGGAGGCAGGCATTGCCGCATCTCCCGCGATGGGTTCAACGATCCTGATCAGAATCATCGCACGATCGCCGACCGGGGGGGCGAACCGGACCGGGCCTGATCGGCCAGCCGGCTCGTCCCGACGATCGGCGATCCGCAATCGTGCCCACACAACTCAACTCGGCTCGGCTCGGCTCAGCTCAGCTCGGCTCAGCTCAGCTCAGGCCATGACGGTCTCGCTGGTGAGCGCCCTGGCGGCGTCGTGCAGCGCCTTGGCCTTGTCGGTCTTCTCCCAGGTGAACTCGGGCTCGGTGCGGCCGAAGTGGCCGCCGCTGGCCGTCTTGCGATAGATCGGCCGGCGCAGGTCGAGGTGCTTGATGATGCCCGAGGGGGTCAGCGGGAAGGTGCGGCGGACCAGCTCGGCGATCATCGTGTCGTTGACGCCCATCAGGCCCGTGCCCTGGGTGTCGACGTGCACGCTGACCGGCGCGGAGACCCCGATCGCGTAGGCGAGCTGGATCTCGCAACGCTCGGCGAGCCCGGCGGCCACCACGTTCTTGGCGACGTAGCGCGCCATGTAGGCGGCCGAGCGATCGACCTTTGTGGGGTCCTTGCCGCTGAACGCCCCGCCGCCGTGCCGGCCCATGCCGCCGTAGGTATCGACGATGATCTTCCGGCCGGTCACGCCCGAATCCCCGTGCGGGCCGCCGATGACGAACTTGCCCGTCGGGTTGATGTGGAACTTCAGCGCGTCGTCGACCAGCTCGCGCGGCAGCACCGGCAGGATGACCTGCTCGCGCACCGTCTTGACGATCTCGTCGTGCGAGACGCTCGGCGCGTGCTGGGTCGAGACGACCACCGTGTCGATGCGCACCGGGCTGAAGCCGTCGTACTCGACGGTCACCTGGCTCTTGGCATCGGGGCGGAGCCAGGGGATCGTGCCGTTCTGGCGCAACTCGGTGATCCGGTTGATGATCCGGTGGGCCAGGGCGATCGGCAGCGGCATCAGCTCGGGGGTGTCGTTGCAGGCGAACCCGAACATCATCCCCTGGTCGCCGGCGCCGATCTCCTTGCCCTTCGCCGAGTCCTCGTCGACGCCCTGGGCGATGTCGGGCGACTGCTTGCCCAGCGCCACCATCACCGCGCAGGTCGTCGCGTCGAAGCCCATGTCGCTCGAGGTGTAGCCGATGTCGCGCACCACCTGCCGCACGATCGACGGGTAGTCGACCAGCGCCCTGGTCGTGATCTCGCCGGCCAGGCAGACCAGGCCCGTGGTGAGCAGCGATTCGCAGGCGACCCGGTCGTGCGGGTCCTGCGCGAGGATGGCGTCCAGGATGCCGTCGGAGATCTGATCGGCCATCTTGTCGGGATGGCCCATTGACACGGATTCACTGGTGAACAGGTAGCGGTCGTGGTGCGACACGAAACGATTCTCCTTGCGGTCGTTCGTCGATAACCCGGCGCGGCGACGCGACGGCCCGGCGTCCGTGGTGAACCGGCGTCCCGGAACGTCGTTGGAGCCATTGAGTCTAGCAAGGCCCGGCCCGATTGGGAAGCGATCCGCGCCGCTCCATGCCCGCATGGGCCCGTCACGGGATCTCGAATTCGCCGGTGCCGCCGTCGCCGCTGGTGCCGGGCTCGGCGTCGGGCGGCGTCTCCGGAGCCGGATCCCACCCCTGCTGGGCCTCGCGGTCGCGGCGGTACCAGCTCCAGAGCAGGCGGTGGGTGGCGTAGTCCAGCAGCGCCTGTGAGCTGGGGAATTCGCAAGCGGTCGGGTCGCCCCGTTCGAGCAGCACGCGGGTCGAGGTGGTGATGTACGCGTCGTCGGCCCGGGCACAGAGATCCGCCACGAAGACGGGGAAGTTGTCCGCCGCCGACTGGCTGAGCCGGGCGCCCAGGTAGGCGTAGTTCATCTGGTTCTCGACGATCCGGAAGGCGACACGGGGCTCGCGGCGGACGACGATCACCTCGCCGAGCGGGTCGCGGGGGACGCGCGTGGCCCGCCCTCGGCGAGCCGGCAGGTTCGGCTTCATCAGGGTCAGGGCGCGGATGCCCGCCACGACGGTCGAGGGCCAGCGCGGCGACTGGACGTTGCGAAACTCGTCCTCCGCGGCGATCCGGCCGGCGCAGATCAGCTCGACCCGGTCCCACGGCACCCAGTGCGTCGGCTCGCCCCGCAGGCCCTCGGTGCGGAAGCCCTCGGCCAGGCAGGCGGCGCGGTGGACGGTCCGCGCGGGGGCCAGTTCGGGGAACAGGTCCGACCGCCACGCTTCCGCCGCGACGCCCAGTTCAAACAGGCCGTCCAGGAGGTGCCGGACCTCCGATTCCTGGAGCGGCCTGGGCCAGGCGCCGGGCGCGCGCGCCAGCCACAGCATGGCGTCCGTCGGATGCATCCCGGTCGCCCGGCAGAACAGGTCGCGCACGGGATGGGGTTCCGCGATCGGCTCGAAGATCACCAGGCGGTAGCGGGCGGGCGTCGTGGACATGATCGGTGCGGACTCCCCCGGTCGGCGACTCGTCCCCTCGGGCTACCTGCGGCGAGATCCCTCGCTCAACGCTTGCGGCGGCCGTTGGGCTTTCCCGGCCTCGGCTCGTCCTTCTTCGCTCGCCCGGCGTCGGCCGGCCGCTTCGGCAGCGCGAACAGCTCGCCGACGGTCACCGAGAAGCCCGGCAGCACGTCGCCGCCGTCGAGGATCATGGATGCCGTCAGCCGGGTGAACTGGTCCGGCCGCGTGTAGACATCCACCACCCGTGACTTCGGCCGGACGAACCAGACCAGCCGCACGCCCTTCTCGAAATACTCCCGCAGCTTGTCGTTCATCTCGCGTGCCGTGTTGCCCTGGCTGATGACCTCGACGGCGAGGTCCGGCACGAGCCGCGGGATCGCCTTGCTGGGAAACTCGCCGCCGGGAAGGCGGTCCCACGAGATGAAGGAGACATCGGGGATTCGCACCAACTTAAGGTCGAGTTGAACGGTGCCGTCGGCGGGAAGAACCAGCCCTAACACAAACTGCTTCACGAAACGTCGAATAAGCTCGAAGATCGTCCCGCCGATGTAGGATTCCTCGAAACCCATGGCCTTCTCCACCAGAATCCCATCAACCAACTCGTAGAGCCGGTTCTCCTGGTCGTTGATCCGCTCGACGTCCGCGACGGTCCCGCGGCCCGGGGGCGGGTTCTGGCGGATGCGTTCGAACGGGATCGGCCCGAACTTGCGGTGGAGGTCGGCGACCGTCCAGGTCTTGACCGGCGGCTGGCGAAGCGCGGAGGGGGCGGCCATGGCGGATTGGATTCCCTGGCGACCGATGACAGATGACCGAGGCGTTACCATTAATCCTAGCACGGCCGTCCAGGTCCGCCAATCGCGGGGCTGACCGGCCGGAGCCTGGATGCACGGGCCGACCGCGTCGTGGTAGGCTGTTTGGCCGTCGGCGCCCGCCGCGACGGCCCGGGCCGGCGCCGAATCGCGAGTCCCGGCCGATAACTCCGCCCCGTTGCCAGGAAGGGTCGACCGTTGCGCCAGATCGGAACCCTGCCGAAGACCCTGGACCCGAAGGCCTTCGCCGACTACCTGCTGTCGCTCGGCATGAAGACGCGCGTCGACGACCGCCCCGAGGGCTGGGACGTCTGGATCTTCAACGAGGACCACATCCAGCAGGCGCGCGACGAGCTCCAGGCGTACGTCGAGAACCCCGACGATCCGCGCTATCGCGCCGCCGTGCCGTCGGCCGAGGCTATCCGCCGGAACCAGAAGGAACAGGAGAAGAAGTTCCGCCGGAACTTCCGCGACTCGTCGGACCTCTGGGGCAAGCCGAGCTTCCGCCAGCGGCCCGCCAGCGCGATCCTGCTGTTCGCCTGCATCGCCATCTTCATCGGCCAGAACATCCCGGCCGGGCAGTTCGAGCATATTCCGACCGGCGACGACCTGGAGAAGCGGCTCCTCTTTTCCGACTACGCCCTGGGGCCGGACGGTACCGTCACGAGCAACGGACTCAGGAAGATCGAGGCAGGCGAGGTCTGGCGGCTGATCACCCCGGCCTTCATGCACGTGAACCTGATCCACATCGTGTTCAACATGTCGTGGCTCACCTATCTCGGCACGATGATCGAGGTCCGGCGCGGGACCCTCCGATTCCTTCTCCTCGTCCTGGCCTCGGCCGCGATCTCCGACCTCGGCCAGTACGTGTGGGGGGTGCGCACCCACGACATCGCCCCATTCATGGGGTTCTCGGGCGTCGCCTACGCGATCTTCGGCTACGTCTGGATGAAGGGCATCCACCAGCCCGAGCATCGGCTGGGGGTCACTCAGTCCAGCGTGAACATCATGATCGTCTGGCTGTTCGTCTGCATGACCGGCTACCTCGGCAACGTCGCCAACGCGGCGCACGTCGTCGGCCTGCTGGTGGGGATCTTCTTCGGGATCATGGGACTCTGACGGGTACTTCGGTCCGACCGGACAGTGAAATCAGCCTCGGAGGACGCCGCGATGGGCTCGCCACTCGTGATCCGCGATGCGCCGGCGGCCGCCGTGATCGGCGGCGGCTTCATCGGCGCGGTACACGTTGAGGCCCTGCGGCGGATCGGCGTCGAGGTCGTCGGATTGCTCGGCTCGTCGCCCGAGCGTGCCGCGGCGCCCGCCGCACGCCTGGGCATCCCGCGGGTCTACCGCGATCTCGACGAGCTGCTGGCCGACGGCCGCGTCGGCGTGGTGCACATCGCCTCGCCCAATGCCCAGCACTTCGAGCAGGCCCGCCGGACGCTCGAATCGGGACGCCACGTCGTCTGCGAGAAGCCGCTGGCCACGACCGCCGAGGAAACGTCGGCCCTCCGCGCGCTGGCCGGGTCCCGCCCGGCGCAGGCGGCCGCGGTGAACTACAACATCCGCTACTATCCGCTCTGCCGCGAGGTCCGCGAGCGGATCGCCGCCGGCTCGATCGGCCGGGTGCTCTCCGTGACCGGCTCGTACGTGCAGGACTGGCTGCTCTACCCCGAGGATTACAACTGGCGGGTCGAGGCCGACGGCCGGACGAACCTCCGCGCCGTGGCCGACATCGGCACGCACTGGATGGACCTGGCCCAGCACCTGATCGGCGTGCCGATCCAATCCGTCGCCGCCGACCTGGCCACGTTCCACCCGAAACGGCGGAAGCCCACCGGGCCGACCGACACCTTCACAGGCTCGGCGGGCGGAGCCGATCGCCCGTCGGTCGAGGTCGACATCACGACCGACGACCACGGCGCGGTGCTGCTTCGGTTCGACCGGGGGATTCGCGGGGTGTACCACGTCTCGCAGGTCACGGCCGGGCGGAAGAACCGCCTGACGTTCGAGATCGCCGGGACCGAGGGCTCGTTCGCCTGGGACAGCGAGGCGCCCGACCATCTCTGGATCGGCGCGCGCCGAGGGCCCAGCGGCGTCCTGCCCCGCGACCCCGCGCTGCTCTCGCCCGGGGCCGCCGCGATGGCCCACTACCCCGGCGGCCACGTCGAGGGATTCCCGGATACCTTCAAGCAGCTTTATGTCGACGTCTACACCTGGATCACCGAGGGCCGCGCCGCCGGCAAGGCGCCCGGGTTCCCAACGTTCGCCGATGGCGACCAGGAGGTGCGCCTCTGCGAGGCGATTGCCCGGAGCGCGGCTGCCGACGCCTGGGCGACCGTGGTTCCCGGGTAGCGGCTGGTGGCCGCGCGTGGTCGGCGGCCAGTATGATCAACCCGGATGGCGGCCGTAGGCCGACGTTCGGGGCTTATCCGCACTCGCCCCTAACCCCTAGCCCCTGATCCCTACCATGAAACTCGGCTTCGTCTCGGCCATCCTTCCGGATTACACGCTGGAGCAGGTCTTCCGCCACGCCCGGGATGCGGGGTTCTCCGGCGTCGAGTTGATGTGCTGGCCGCCGGGCAAGGCCGAGCGCCGGTATGCGGGCGTGACGCACGTCGACGTCACCGACCTCTCGCGCGGCGCGATCGACCGTATCCGCGACCTGGTGGCGCTCCAGCAGGTGGAGATCTCGGGGCTGGGCTACTATCCGAACCCGCTGTCGGCCGATGCCGCCGAGGCCGAGGTCGCCGCGAGCCACCTCCGCCGGGTGATCGACGCCGCGCAGGCGCTGGGCGTCGGCGTTGTGAACAGCTTCGTCGGCCGGGATCCGGCGCGGTCGGTGGACGACAACTGGCCGCGGTTCCTGGAGGTCTGGCGCCCGCTCGTCGCGCATGCCGAAAGCCATGGGGTGAAGATCGCCATCGAGAACTGCCCGATGCTGTTCACCCGCGACGAGTGGCCCGGCGGCAAGAACCTGGCGACCTCGCCGGCGATCTGGCGGCGGATGTTCGACGACATCGACAGCCCGGCCTTCGGACTGAACTACGACCCGTCGCACCTCGTCTGGCAGGGGATGGACTACCTCGCGCCGATCGTCGAGTTCAAGGACCGGATTTTCCACGTCCACGCCAAGGACGCCCGGATCGACCGCGCGGCGCTCGACCGGCACGGCGTGCTGTCGTACCCGAAGCTCTGGCACACGCCCAAGCTTCCCGGGCTCGGCGACGTGCGCTGGGGGGCCTTCTTCGCCGCGCTCGGCGACATCGGCTATGACGGCCACGTCGCGATCGAGGTCGAGGACCGCGCGTTCGAGGGCTCGCTCGAATCGCGGCTCCAGTCGCTCGCCATCAGCCGACGGCACCTGATCCAGTTCTGCGGCGGCTGATCAAACGCCGGGTCGCGACGGACCGCCTGCGGCCATCGCCGACAAACGACCAATGACCAATGACCAGTGACTAATGACTAAAGAGAACAATCGAATCGACCTCTCGGTGCTGATCCCGGTCTACAACGAGGTCGACAACGTCGGCCCCCTGCACGCGGAGCTCGACGCGGTGCTGCGCCCGGGCCCGTGGAAATACGAGCTGATCTTCGTCAACGACGGCTCGACGGACGGCACGGCCGCGCGGCTCGGCGCGATCCAGCGCGCCGATCCCGAGCACGTGCGCGTGGCGTTCCTCCGGCGCAACTGCGGCCAGACCGCCGCGTTGTCGGCGGCGCTCGACCTGGCGCGCGGCGCGATCCTCGTGCCGATGGACGGCGACCGCCAGAACGACCCGGCCGACATCCCCCGGCTGATCGCCGCGCTCGACGGCGACGGCGGCCTCGACGTCGTCTCCGGCTGGCGGAAGGACCGGCACGACGCCTTCCTCTCGCGCAAGGTCCCGTCGTGGATCGCGAATCGCCTGGTCGCGCGGATCTCGGGCGTGCCGCTGCACGACTTCGGCTGCACGATGAAGGCCTATCGCCGCAGCGTGCTCGAGGGCGTGCGCCTCTACGGCGAGATGCACCGCTTCATCCCGATCTTCGCCGCCTGGCAAGGGGCGCGCGTCACCGAGCTGGTGGTCAATCACCGCCCGCGCACCGCCGGCAAGACCAAGTACGGACTCGGCCGCACGTTCAACGTCGTGCTCGACCTGATCCTCATCCGCTTCCTCCAGCGCTACTCGCAGCGTCCGCTGCATTTCTTCGGCCGCTTCGGCCTCTGGTCGTTCGGCCTGAGCCTGCTCAGCTTCGCCGGAATGCTCTATTTCAAATATCTCTTCCCCTGGCCTCACCTGTGGTGGCCGAGGGACCTGCCCAGCAAGAGCTTCGTCGAGACCCCCCTGCCCTCGCTCACGGTGATGTTCTTCCTCGGCGGGTTCATGAGCATCCTGCTGGGGATCCAGTCCGAGCTGATCATGAGGACCTACTACGAATCGCAGCACAAGACCACGTATCTCCTGGACGAGGTGCGCCAGGGACCCATGAAGGAGAACTGACCCATGCCAACACCGACACGACGACAACTCCATTTCGCCAGCCTGGATGAGGTGATGCCCGAGGTCGAGCGCCTGCTGGCCGGCCACGTCACGGTCGGCGCCTGGTCGCTGGGCCAGATCCTGGACCACCTGGCGTTCGCGATCGGCCGGGTCGCGACCGGCCCGGGCGCGTCGGAACCGCCGACGCCCGAGCAGCAGGAGATGCAGCGCCGGCTGTTCGCAGGCGATCGATTCCCCGACGGCATCGAATTGCCGTCGGCCTTCAGCCCGCCGCCGGGTGCCGATCCCGCCGCGGCTGCCGAAGCCCTGCGGGCCGCCATCGCGGCCTTCGCCGCACGCACGGCGCCGTTCCCCGCGCACCCTCGCCTCGGGCCGCTCACGGGCGAGGAATGGGTGAAGCTCCACCGGATGCACTGCGCCCACCACCTGGGGTTCGTCGTACCGACCGGCGAGGCGAACTGACGGTCTGTCCGGCGGGTGTGAGGGCGAGGACCGGGATCCTCGCTCTCACGGCTCATCCGCCACCCGGGCCTCGATCACGCGCATCGATTTCCAGCGCCCGCTGCGAAAGCGGAACATGAAGCAGACCGACATCGCGATGATGTACCCGGTCGCGAACACCCAGGGCCAGTAGACGCTCGCGCCCCGGCCGACCGCGATCGCCGTCGGGATCACCATGATCGGCCAGGCCAGGGCGAACGTCAGCAGCGAGACGAACCGCGTGTCGCCGGCCCCTCGCAGCGCGAACGAGAACGCCACATTGACCGAGTCCGCCACCGAGTAAATCGCCACGCAGACCAGGATCGAGGGGACGAGCGTCCGGATCTGACCGAACCGCGCGGCGTCGTGCTCGCTGGCGAAGATGCCGACGAGCACGTCGGGGATCAGCACGTACATCGCGGCGATGATGCACATGTATCCGAAAATCCAGCGCAGCCCGGTGTAGGCCGATCGCTCGGCCAGGTCGGGCTGATCGGCGCCCAGGCGCTGGCCGACCAGGATCGACACGGCCTGGCCCATCCCCATCATCGGCAGGAACGCGAGCATGTTGAGCCGGGCGGCCAGCGTCGTCGCGCCGGTCTCGGCCTCGCCGAGCCGGCCAACGACCTGCACGAAGACCGTGAAAACGAGGATGTCCAGGAAGACCTGCACGCCGGCCGGGCCGCCGTATTTCATCAGCCGGGCGAAGAGGTCGCGCTCGAACCGCCAGCCGGCCAGCGTGTGGAACGGCCCGCGATACCTCGGCAGGAACAGCAGCGCGACCGCGAGCAGGGCCGAGGCCCACGAGCCCGCGACGGTCGCCCAGCCCGCCCCGACGATCCCCAGCGCCGGGAACCCCATCCGGCCGAAGACCAGGACCAGCGCCAGCGCCAGGTTCACCGCGGTGCCCGCCGCCTCGATCCCCAGCACGGTCCACGTCTGCCCCCGGCCCGAGAAGAACCCGTTGGCCGCCGCCATCACCAGCATCGGCAGCGCGGCGAAGCACAGGCAACGCAGATAGGCCGCCTCGAGCGTCTGGAGCGCCTCGGTATGTCCGCCCAGCGCAATGATGCCCGGCACCAGCGGGAGGAACGCCAGGAACGCGAGCCCGGCGAACACCGCGAAGTAGATCCCCTGCCAGACCGCCGGCCCGACCCGATGCGGCCGGCCCGCGCCGGTGTACTGCGCCACGAAGGTCGACACATACCCGGCCGTCACCTGGAGGAACCCGAACGGCAGCCAGTACCAGATCGCCGCCGGCAGCGACGCGGCCATCTCGAGCGGGTCGTGCCGCGACAGCAGGATCGTGTCCATGAAGAGCTGGACGGTCATGAAGCTCTGGCTGACGACCAGCGGCAGGGCGAGGGCCAGCAGCTCGCGGCTCCCACCAGCGCGGGCGTCGATCTCCGGACGATCCTCGCGCGCCGCCGTCCTCCTCGCCTCGACCTCGGACGGGGCCGAATCCAGCGGGCGCTCGGCCTGGTCGTCGGCGGGCTCGGCGATTCCGATCCGGCTCATCAATGCTCCTCCGAGGGCAGGGTCTCCATCACCATCATCCCCACCCTACCCGCCGCCCCGACCGGCCCGCCACCCGGTTTTCTCGCCGCCCGAATCGGTCGGCGCGCAGCCCTCTTGCCACGGACACGATCCCTTCTCCGAAGGTTCATGGATTCCCAAATCTCGTGCCGTCACGAGCAGGCGGCATCCGCCGGATACCATCTGACCAATGACCAATGACCAATGACCAATGACCAATGACCAATGACCAATGACCAATGACCAATGACCAATGACCAATGAC
>DAIDHB010000060.1 GCA_027452145.1 Planctomycetales bacterium | reverse complement strand
GCCCTGGCGCGCGAGTGCGGCGGCCCCTTCTTCATCGCGCTGGCGCCCCGGCTCGAAGCCGCCGACGCCGACCCGGGCCGCGTGCGGCTGGCCGTCGGCTTCGTCCGCCAGCACCACCAGACCTGCGCGCCGGCCACGCTCGCGTCACTCTCGCGGTTCTGGGCCAGGCCCGCCGACCACCTCGAGCTGGCGGCCGAGATCTGCTACGACGGCACGCCCGATCACCTCCAGCGCTCGTGGGCCGAGCGCAACGGCTACCTCGCCCGCGAGTTCACCGTGACCTGGGACTCGGCCCGGGCGCTCCTCGACCGCGGGGTGCCGTTCACGCTGGCGACCGTCGAGACGCAGAGTGCGCACCTCCAGGCCGTCATCGGCTACGACGCCCGGCGGGGGACGCTCCTGATCCGCGACCCGACCCTCCCCTACGAGGGCGAGGCCCTGGGTGAGGAGATGCTGAAGCGCTATCGCTCCACCGGCCCGCGCGGCATGGCGATGGTCCCGGCCGATCTTGCCGGGCTGCTCGACGGGGTCGACCTGCCCGAGGCGTCGCTGTACGACCACCTCCATCGGATGCAGATCGCCCTCCGGGCGCACGACCGCGACGGCGCCGGCGCGGCCTGCGCCGCGCTCGAGGCCGACGCGCCCGGCCATCGCCTGGCCCGGCACGCGCGCAGCCTGCTGGCGCACTACGACGCCGACCCGGCCGCGCTTCTGGCGGGCATCGCCGCCCAGCTCGAGCTGTTCCCCGAGGATGTGAACCTGAGGTTGGGGCAGCTCGGCTGCCTGCGCATGCTCGGTCGCCGCGACGAGCGACTGGCGCTCTATCGCGAGCACTGCGGCAAGTCCGACGCCGATCCCCTGCTCCGCCGCCAGTACGCCCAGGAGCTGCTGGCCGACGCGCGCGAGCACCCCGAGGCCGTCCGCCTGGCCCGCCGCGCGCTGCGGGTCCGACCGGCCGATCCGGCCGCGCTGGCGATCCTCGCCGAGATCGCCGCCGACGCCGGGCGGAGGACCGAGGCTGTCGAGCTGTTCCGCCTGGCGGCCTGCTTCGACGACAAGGACGAGGGCCTGGCGCGGAGCTATTTCCACGCGGCCCGGCTGCGCCACCGGCAGGACGAGGCCGTCGCGTTCCTCCGCGGCCGGTTCCACCGCCTGGGCACGCGCTCGGCGTGGCCGGCCCGCACGTTTTTCTGGGCGCTCTGCCAGCTCGAGCGGCGGCGCGAGGCGTTCGAGCTCCTGGACGAGTCGCTGCGGCTCCGCCCGGAGGACGGCGAGCTGCACCTGTTCGCGGCCGAGGCGCACGCCGCCCACGGCGAGTTCGATCGCTCCGAGGAACGGCTCGAGTCGGCCCGAGGATTGTCCCGGCGGGGCGACTGGCTCCGGGCGTCGGCGATGCTGGCCGCGGTGCGCGGCGACCTGGGCGCGTCGCTCGAGCTGTGGCTCCAGGTGCTCGAATCCGAGCCGTCGGCCGTCGACGCCAATCGCGCCGTCGCCCGCCGGCTGGCCGAGACCCGCGGCCGGCCCGAGGCCCTGGCGCACCTCGCCCGCGCCTGCGAGCGGTTCCCGCACAACTACGCGCTCAACCAGGCGTGGATCGAGTGGCTCCGCGCCGAGGGGCCGGCCGCCGTCGAGCCGGCCGCCCGCCGCATCCTCGAGATCCACCCGGCCGACGCCTGGTCGCGCCGCGAGCTGGCGCTGTCGCTCGCGCGCCAGGGCCGGCACGACGAGGCCGCGGCCGAGCTTCGCCTGGCCGCCGAGCTCGAGCCGGGCAGCCCCGCTGAGGCCGCCGTCCGCGCGCAGGTGTTCGAGCTGGCCGGCCGGCTCGACGAGGCGCGGCGGGCCTGCCGCGACGCGATCGCGCGCTCGGTCGACATGGACTTCGCCATCGATCACCTGATCGCCTGCTGCGCCAGCCGGGCCGAACGGGTCGAGGCCCTGGCGTTCGTCGAGGCCGAGCTGTACCGTCAGGTCATCTTCGGCGACGGCCTGCTCGCCTTCGCCCGGCACGCCCGCGGCACGGTCGAGCCGGATGCCCTGCTCGTCTCGCTGCGCAGGGCACGCGAGGCGCGCCCCGACCTGTGGCACGCGTGGTCGGCTCTGGTCCACGAGCTCGTCGGCCGCGACAGCCTGGACGAGGCTCTCGAGCTCGCCCGCGAGGCGACCGAACGATTCCCGCTGCTCGCGGAGGTCTGGCTGGACCTCGCGGCGGTCGGCCGCGCCCGCAAGGACGGCGACGGCGAGATCGACGCGCTCGACCGGGCGCTCCAGATCAGCCCCGGCCACGGCATCGCCGCACGTCAGCGCGCGATGGCCCTCGAACGCGACGGCGATTATGCCGGCTCGCGCGCGGTGCTCGAGCGCGCCATCGCCCAGGCCCCGCTCGACCCGTTCAACCACTCGTGCCTGGCCGATGCCCTGTGGCACCTCGACGAGCGCGACCAGGCCGTCGATCGTATCGTCCATGCGCTTCGCCTCGAGCCCGACCAGGACTGGGCCTGGGATACCCTGCGGCGCTGGTCGGTCCAGCTCGATCGCCGCGAAATCCCGGTGTCGCTGGCCCGCGAGCTGGCCGAGCAGCGGGCCGGCGAGGGGAGCAACTGGGTCCGGCTGGCCCGGCTGCTCTCAGGTGAGGAGCACCTGGAGGAGCGCCTCGCCGCGCTCGATCGCGCCGTCGCGCTGGAGCCGGCCAACTTCGAGGCGCACGACCTGCGCGCGCAGCTCCTCGCCGAGGCCGGGCGGTACGACGAGGCCGAGGCCGCCTGCCGGCCGTCGGCCTGGGGCGACAGCCCGCCGACGCCGCTCCTCGGCCGCTCGGCGTGGATACTCGCGCAGCAGGGCGACCTCGCCGGCGCGATCCGGCGCATGCATCCCGTCCTGGAAGGGAACCCCGACTACTACTGGGGCTGGCTCAACCAGGCCGAATGGACCGGCGATGCGGGGACTCCGGCCGAGTACCTCGCGGCCGCCGAGGCACTGAGCCGGCTGTCTCCGAATGATCCGGTCGCCGCCGGATACCTCGGCGATGCGCGGCTGCGGAACAAGGACCGCGACGGCGCGAGGGCCGCCTTCCGCGGCGCCTTCGACCGCACGCCGACGCACGGCTACACGGCATTCAGCCTCTTCGACCTGGAGCTGGAGGACGGTCGGTTGGATACGGCCGCCGAGGTGCTCGAGGGCCTGAAGACGAACCACGACGGGGCGCTGACGCTCGCCCGCGAGGTCCAGCTCGCCCAGGCCCGCGGCGACCGTGCGACGGCCGTCGACGCGCTCGCGCGGCTCTGCGTCACGGCGCTGCCGGGCAACGACTGGCCGCACAACGCCGCCGACAAATGCTTCACCCAGGCGGGCTGGAGCAGCGCGGCCCTCGAGGTCTACGAGCGAACGCTCGATCATCCCGACCTGGTTCCGCGCGTCGTCGCGCTCTGGGTCGAGCGACGCATGGCGCGGGCCCGGCGGGGATTCGCCCGGCGCCTGGGCGCGCTGCTCGAGCAGGGCGAGCGCGGCTTTGTCGCGCTCGAGGCGTACCTCAACCGCCTGGCCCGCGAGAAGTCGAGGTGGCGGCTGCTGGGCGTCATGCGCCGTCACGGCGCGGCCATCCGCTCGAACACGCGATGCTGGGGCACGCTGGGCTTCGCCCTGACGTCGGTCGCCTGGAACGGCCGGGCCGCGCGATGGCTGGCCGACTGGCGAGATCGCCACGACGCCCACCCCTGGATGCTCATCAACCTCGCCCTGGCTCTGCGGGGGCTGGGGCGCGTCGACGAGGCCAACCAGGTCAGCCGCCGCGCGCTCGAGCTGCCGCCGGACTACACCGTCCCCTTCCATCGGATCTGGCTGGCGCTCGACGACCTGATCGAGGGCGACGGCCGGCAGGCGCCGGCCTTGCTGGAGGGCCACGATCCGGGGCGCTACGACGCGACGAACCAGTACCTGCTCACCCTGGCCCGGCTTCTGCTTGAGCGGGCCCAGGCCGCGCCGGAAGAGCGGCGGGCGGTCCTGCGCTCGACCGGCCGCCGCCTGTTCCGCTACTGCCGCGGCCGACGCATCCCGATGGAGGACTACGACGCCGTTGCCAGGACCTATCGCCGGGTCGTCCGCCGGATGTCGGCCGACCGAAACCCCGTCACCGGCCTCTTCTGGAGGGTCGCATGCGGCCTCGCCACGCCGATCCGTACCCGTTGAGCCTGGGTGTCACGTGCGGCCGCGCCGAGAGTGCGGGCATCCGGCCCGTCGCGAGCCCCTGCGCGCTAGTTGAACCAGAACGCGAAGCCGATGAACTGGCCGCCGAAGACCTGCTGGAGCCGGCGCCAGGTCTCGGGCTTCGTCTGGGTTCCATTCTCGAGGTAGGGCGCGGCGGCCGTCCCCTGCACCCAGAGCACCAGGTCGAACGTGCGGGGCTCGGTGAAGACGCGTCGCAGGTTCACGCCGCGCTCCTCGTGTTTCCGCCAGAACGGGAGGAGCTTCTTGCCCTGGAGGAGGGCATCGGCCTCCTCGAGGAACGTCATCCACCCCTCGACCATGTTGCCGTTGACGGCACCGCCTGGCAGCACGCTGCCCTGATGCGGGTTGGGGAGCCACTCGTGGTCATCGTCCTTCTCGGCGAGGATGAACTTCCAGGACTCGCGGCTCAGCGCGACCATCGCCTCGAGGTGCTTGAGCGCCGCCTGCATCCGCCCGGGCTCCTTCACCGGCAGCCGGATGACGTGGATCATCGCGATGGCATCCAGGATCTGACCGTCGTTCCACGACGTGATGACATCGGGGTTGTCGATCGCGAGGAATGGAAACGGGGTCACGGGCTTCCTGAAGAACAGGTGCGCCGTGTGGTTGAACAACTCTTCTCCATCGTGGGCCAGGTAGGCCTCTCCCATCGCCATCAGCAGGTGGCAATAGCCGCGAAGCCAGGCGACGTCGCCCCGGTCGAACCCGATCACGAACGCCTCACATTGTTCGGGAGTAACCCGGTTCTCGAGCTGGCCGTTGAGCTTGAGGTAGAGCTTCCAGAGCCGCTCATCCCCTTCGGCATCGCCGTCGGCGTCGAGGTCCAGGCGGATGCGGCCGAAATGCAGGGGAAGCTTCACGTCGCGGTCGCCCATCGGCGCGAGGGTGGACTCGGCCCTCGCCAGGTCGTCGACCATCGCCTGCATGACCGTGCGAAGGTCTGCGTATCGGATCGGTTGGGGATGCGCATTGGGCGGGATCGGCAGCCGTGCGAAGGGGATCAGGTTGTCCGTTATCGCGTTACCGCGGA
Source organism: Planctomycetales bacterium (assembly GCA_027452145.1). Classification (GTDB taxonomy): domain Bacteria; phylum Planctomycetota; class Planctomycetia; order Isosphaerales; family Isosphaeraceae; genus JAKAUH01. The sequence goes on along the minus strand of DAIDHB010000060.1, from coordinate 6,826 downwards.
GGCCATACCGGTAGAACGACTGCGACATCCGCTCGACCGCGTGCAGGAATCGGGTCGCGCCCAGGCCGAATCGGGCCTCGGCGTCGTCGGGGTGCTCGGCCAGGATCTTCGCCAGGCTCGATTCGGCCTCGGCGAGCTTCCCCGCGCTCAGCAGCCGGTCCGCCTGTTCGGCGGGGGTTTCGGCGCGGGCGCTCGCCGCCATGAGGGCGGCGGCAAGACTCAGGATCGCCGCGGGGATACGCATGGGTGCAGCCCTCCAGGTGTCGCGGTGCCGCTCCAACTGAACGATGATACTCCCTGGCATCCACGGCTGGTTTCAGGCTTCCTGCCGGGCCGGGGCTCAACCTTCGCGGTAAGTTGTACGGGCGCGCGTGTTCCTGTAAGATCGGCAGGGCAATCGGGCCGCCGGCGGAGGGTCAAGCCGCGGGGCGGCGGCCGGGGCCATCGAGCCTGGAGCATGGGATTGGGCCAGCCTGACGGACGTCGACGGCTTCCGGCGGTCGACACGATCCTGGGTCAGAGCCTGCTCGCGGACGCCCTGCGCGATCGCGGCCGGGTCGCGGTGCGCGCGGCCGTGCGGGCGGTCCTCGATCAGCTACGATTGGAATGGCGCGAGGGCTCGGCCGTCGACGCGAGCCCCGAGGGGGTGGCGCGGCGGGCACTGACGGTCCTCGACCGCGAGCGCCGCAACCTTCGCCCGGTGATCAACGCGACCGGGATCCTGCTGCATACCGGGCTGGGTCGGGCCCCACTGGCGGCCGAGGCCATCGAGGCGATCCGCGAGGTTGCCGCAGGCTACTGCAACCTCGAGCTCGACCTCGCCGACGGCGGCCGAGGGCGCCGGGCGTCGTCCGTGGCGGGGCTCCTGGGCGAGCTGACCGGGGCCGAGGCGGCCACAGTGGTCAACAACAACGCCGGCGCCACGGTGCTGGCCCTCCGCGCGCTGGCGGCCGGGCGCGAGGTGATCGTCTCGCGCGGGCAGCTCGTCGAGATCGGCGGGAGCTTTCGCCTGCCCGAGATTTTCGAGGTCTCGGGCGCCCGGCTCCGCGAGGTGGGCACGACCAACCGGACGCGGCTGTCCGATTACCGCCTGGCGATCGGCCCCGAGACTGCGGCGATCCTCCGCGTGCATCCGAGCAACTACCGGATCGTCGGGTTCTCCGAGACGCCCGAGCTCGCCGAGCTCGTCCAGCTTGCCCATGCGCACGGCCTCTGGGCGATCGACGACATCGGCTCAGGGGCGCTCGGGCCGGGCTGCCCGCCGGGCGAGCATGACGAGCCAACGGCCGCCGCCGGGATCGCCGACGGCGCCGACCTCGTGCTGTTCTCGGGCGACAAGCTGCTGGGCGGCCCGCAGTGCGGGATCATGGTCGGCCGTCGCGAGGCGATCGGGCGGATCGAGGTCGACCCGCTGATGCGGGCGCTTCGGGTCGACAAGCTGACGCTCGCCGCGCTCGAGGCGACGCTGCGCCTGGCCCGTGACCCGTCTCTGGCCGCCGGTCGGATCCCGCTCTGGTCGATGATTGCCGCCCCCGCGCGCGAGGTGCATGCCCGCGCCGAATCCCTGGCGGAAGTCCTTCGGTCCGAGCTGGGCCTGGCGGCGCGGCCCATCCCATCCGAGGCGTACGTCGGCGGCGGCAGCCTGCCGGTCCGGGCGATCGCGTCATCCGCGGTCGCGGTGTCCCGGCCGTTCCCGGTCCGCGGGCGCGTGGAATCGGAGGCCGCGTTTGCCGAGGCGTTGCGGCTGGGCGACCCGCCGGTGGTCGCGCGGATCGCCGAGGGGGACGTCGTGCTGGATCTGAGGTCAGTCGGCCGCGACGAGGAGCCGCGACTCCTCGACGCCATCCGGGCCGTGTGTCAGGATATGGGGGGCCCCGCGACGGCTCGACGGGACGGCCGCGGGGCGTCGTCCGCCGAGGGTCCGGCGGGGACCGATCTCCGGTCGGGCGGGCGCAAGGCCCGGGCATGAGCCGAGGAGCTCCGCGATGCGTGTCTGCCGTTTCGGTTTCGATGAGATGGTCCTGACCGGCTTCTATGCCGACGATTACGTGATTCCCATCGACCAGGCCGCGGAGGCCTACAGCCGCGAGAACGGCGTCGAGATGCTGCTGCCGTCGACCGAGGATCCGATGGATCTGCTGCCGCCCGACGGTATCTCGTACGAGTCGGCCCGCGAGCTCTTTGCCTGGGTCGACCGCCTGACGGGGCCCGAGCGCGAGGAGCTGATGGTTCCCATAGGCGACGTCCGGCTGCTGGTGCCGATCGCGCAGCCGTCCAAGATCCTGCTCCTGGCGGGCAATTATGCCAAGCACGTGGCCGAGCGCGGCGGCGTCGCGGCCGAGCGACAGGAGACTTTCCCCTATGTCTTCATGAAACCGCCGAGCACCACGCTGACCCGCCCCGGCGACCCGATCATCCTGCCCCGCGTCTCGCCCGATCATATCGACTGGGAGTGCGAGCTGGGCGTGGTGATCGGCCGGCGGTGCCGTCATGTTGCCGAGGACGACGCGCTCCAGTACATCGCCGGATATACGATCATCAACGACATCAGCGATCGCTCTTACAAGCCCAACCCCGGGCGTAAGCCGCGCGAGCGGGACAAGTTCTTCGACTGGATGCACGGCAAGTGGCACGACACGTTCTGCCCGATGGGCCCGTGTATCCTGAGCGCCGACGCGGTCCCCGACCCGCAGGCGCTGCCGATCCAGCTCGCGGTCAACGGCGAGGTCAAGCAGGACGCGAGCACCGCCGAGATGGTGTTCCCCGTCGCGGCGGTGGTGTCGTTCATCTCGCAGATGATGACGCTCCAGCCCGGCGACGTGATCGCCACCGGGACGCCGTCGGGCGTGGGCTCGGCGACCGGGACCTATCTTCGGCCGGGGGACCTGGTCGTCGCGACGATCGAGCCCATCGGCAGCCTGGTGAACCCCGTCGAGGCCGAGGACGACGACGAATACTGAGTCCCCCGAACCGTCCGCGACCAACCGCTCCTCGCAGCCCGCCCGGCGGGCTCGACCACCGACCCCGAGGGCCACGGCGGGCGGCCGCCTGCGGGCCCCTTTAGATCAACGGGATGGCTGATTGATGACCGAGTTCCGCAAACTGATGGCCGCCAACCGCGGCGAGATCGCGATCCGGGTCTTCCGCTCGGCGCACGAGCTGGGCATCCGCACGGTGGCGATCTACTCTCACGAGGATCGATTCGCCACGCACCGGCTGAAGGCCGACGAGGCGTACGAGATCGGCCGCCCCGGCGAGCCGATCCGCAGCTACCTGGATATTCACGCGATCGTCGAGCTCGCCAGGGAGAAGGGGGTCGACGCGATCCACCCCGGCTACGGCTTCCTCTCCGAGAATGCCGAGTTCGCCCGCGCCTGCGCGGCTGCCGGCATCGCGTTCATCGGTCCTAGGCCCGAGGTGCTCGACCAGCTCGGCGACAAGGTCGCCGCGCGCAAGCTGGCGCGCGAGGCCGGCATCCCCGTGCTCTCCGGCAGCGACGAGCCGGTGCAACCCGGCGAACAGGCCGCGGCGCTGGCGTCGAAGCTCGGCTACCCGGTCATCATCAAGGCGTCGATGGGCGGCGGCGGCCGCGGCATGCGGGTCGTCGAGTCGCCCGACGCCCTCGAGGGTGCCATCGACCAGGCCCGCCGCGAGGCCGGCACCGCCTTCGGCGTCCCCGACGTCTTCATCGAGAAGTTCCTCCGCCGCGCCAAGCACATCGAGGTCCAGATCCTCGGCGACCGGCACGGCAAGCTGCTCCACCTGTACGAGCGCGATTGCTCGGTCCAGCGACGGCATCAGAAGATCGTCGAGATCGCCCCAGCTCCCCGGCTCGACCCGGCGACGCGCCAGGCCATCTGCGACGCCGCCGTCGCGATCGGCCGCCACGTCGGGTATGAGAACGCCGGCACCGTCGAGTTCCTGCTCGACGTCGAGACCGGGTCGTTCTTCTTCATCGAGGTGAACCCCCGCATCCAGGTCGAGCACACCGTCACCGAGATCGTCACCGGCGTCGACCTGGTCAAGAGCCAGATCCTGATCGCCGGCGGAGCGTCGCTGTCGCATCCCGACATCGCCCTGCCGGACCAGGCCGCCGTGCAGGTGAGCGGCTTCGCGCTGCAATGCCGGGTGACGACCGAGGACCCCCAGAACAAGTTCACGCCCGACTACGGCCGGATCACCCACTACCGCGCCGTCGGCGGAATGGGGATCCGCACCGACGGCGGCCCGGCGATCACGGGCGGGATCATCACGCCGTTCTACGACTCGCTGCTGGTGAAGATCAGCGCCTACGGCCGCCGCTTCATCGACGCGGCGCGGCGTCAGGAGCGGGCGCTCCAGGAATTCCGCGTCCGGGGCGTCAAGACGAACGTCCCGTTCCTGCTCAACGTGATGACCCACCCGACGTTCCTGTCGGGCGACTGCACCACGCGCTTCCTCGACGAGACGCCCGAGCTGTTCAACTTCCCGATCCGCCAGGACCGGGCGACGAAGCTGCTGAGCTACCTCGCCGAGGTGACGGTCAACGGCTTCCCCGGCGTGACGCGGCCCGCGGGCTACGTGACGCCGCCCGAGCCGTCGCCGCCGCGGTTCGACCCCCTGCTCTCGCCGCCGCCTGGCACGCGGCAGAGGCTCAAGGCGCTCGGGCCCGAGGGCTTCGCGCGCTGGGTCCGCGAGCAGCAGCCGCTGTTCCTCACCGACACCACGTTCCGCGACGCCCACCAGTCGCTGCTGGCGACGCGCGTCCGCACTCGCGACATGCTGACCGTCGCCGACGCCTACGCCCGGCTCTGCCCGGGGCTCTTCTCGATCGAGATGTGGGGCGGCGCGACGTTCGACACCGCGATGCGGTTCCTCAAGGAAGACCCCTGGGAGCGGCTGACCCAGCTCCGCGAGCGGATCCCCAACATTCTGTTCCAGATGCTGCTCCGCGGGGCCAACGCGGTCGGTTACACGAGCTACCCCGACAACGTCGTCCGGGGGTTCGCCCGCGAGGCCGCCTCGGCCGGGATCGACCTGTTCCGCGTGTTCGACTCGCTCAACTGGGTGCCCAACATGGCCCTGGCGCTCGAGGCCGTGCGCGAGGCCGGCGCACTGTGCGAGGCGGCGATCTGCTACACCGGCGACATCCTGAACCCGGCGCGGACCAAGTACAGCCTGCGCTATTACGTCGACCTCGCCCGCGAGCTCGAGCGCCGTGGGGCCAACTTCATCGCGATCAAGGACATGGCCGGGCTGTGCAAGCCGGCGGCCGCCGAGCGGCTGGTCAAGGCCCTGCGCGAGGAGGTCGGAGTCCCGATCCACTTCCACACCCACGACATCGGCGGGGCGCAGGCCGCCAGCGTGCTGCGCGGCGCGGACGTGGGCCTCGACGTCGCCGACGGCGCGGTCGCCTCGATGTCGGGGCTGACGTCCCAGCCGAGCCTGAATGCCCTGGTCGAATCGCTCCGGTTCACCCCGCGCGACAGCGGCCTCGATCCCGGCGCGCTCATCCAGATGAGCCAGTACTGGGAAGAGGTCCGCAAGCTGTACGCCCCGTTCGAGTCGGGCCCGCGCTCGCCCGCGGCCGACCTGTACGAGCTCGAGATGCCCGGCGGCCAGTACTCGAACCTCTACCAGCAGGCCAAGGCGCTGGGGCTGGCGTCGCGGTGGCACGAGGTCTGCGCCGCGTACTCCGAGGTCAACCAGCTCTTCGGCGACATCATCAAGGTGACGCCCAGCTCGAAGGTCGTGGGCGACATGGCGCTGTTCGTCGTCGCGAACCGCCTGACGCGCGACGACCTCCTCGACCCGCAGCGCGAGCTGGCGTTCCCCGAGAGCGTGGTGGAGTTCTTCGAGGGCCGGCTGGGCCAGCCGCCCGGGGGCTTCCCGCCGGCGCTCCAGGAGCGGGTGCTCAAGGGGCGCAAGCCGCTCACCGACCGGCCGGGCGCCGGGCTGCCCCCGGCCGACCTGGCCGCCGCACGAGAGAAGGCGGCGTCGCTGCTCGGCCGGCCGGCGGGCGAGCGCGAGGCGCTCAGCTATGTCCTCTACCCCCGCGTCTACCCGGATCTCGCGGCGCACGAGCGGTCCTACTCGGATACCTCGATCCTGCCGACGACGCTGTTCTTCCACGGGCCCGAGCCGGGCGTCGAGAACCTCGTCGAGATCGAGCCGGGCAAGACGCTGATCGTCAAGCTGGTCGCCGTCGGCGAGCCGCATGCCGACGGCCGTCGCACGGTGTTCTTCGAGCTCAACGGCCAGCCGCGCGAGGTCGAGGTCACGGATCGCTCGCTCGCCTCGTCGGTCCGCGAGACCCCGATGGCCGATCCCGCCGACCCCGGCCAGGTCGGCTCGCCGCTGCCGGGGCTGGTCGTCGGCGTCGCGGTCTCGGTCGGCGACCCCGTCCGCAAGGGCCAGAAGCTGCTCTCGATCGAGGCGATGAAGATGGAGACCACGATCTACGCCGAGCGGGACGGGCGGGTCGTCGAGTTGCTCGCCGCCGTCGGCCACCAGGTCAAGACGGGCGAGCTGCTGCTCCGCCTGGGAGGGGAGTGATCGACCGATGACCCCGATCGGGCGAGTCGACCCGGGGCCCTGGCCCTTCGTGCGGACCATGCTGGTCCTCGACGAGGCCGAGTCCACGAGCGACCTCGCGGCCGACCTGGTGCGGGACGCCGAAATCTCCCTGCCGCTCTGCGTCTGGTCCGCCCGCCAGACGCGCGGCCGGGGACGGGGCGAGAACACCTGGTGGTCCGATTCCGGCAGCCTCACCTTCACCCTGGCGGTCGACCCGGCCGCGCATGGCCTTACGCCTGAGGCGGAGCCAACGCTCGCGCTGGCCGCCGCC
>DAIDHB010000059.1 GCA_027452145.1 Planctomycetales bacterium | reverse complement strand
TCTGGAGCCAGTAGAGCAGCGACAGGCTGAGCTGCTTCGCCCGCGCCACGTGCCGGCGGGCGTCGGCGGGCGTGACGCCGGGCCCGGCGATCGGGCCGAGCAGGTAGTCGTTCTGCGGCCAGTTCACGAGCGTCATGCCGGAGCTGCCGGGATACGCCCCCGGCCGGAAGTTCCGCGGGTCCACGAGCCGGCGATAGACCCACAGCCCGACCCCGGCGCCCCGCGGGTCGAAGCCGCGGGTATCGGCCCTGAGCGTCTGTGGGTGGGTGTACATCAGGTCCAGGAGCTTCCCCGGCCAGGCCGGCCGCAGCGCCGGAACATACTCGCGCCAGAAGGCGTATTCCTCGGGCCGGTCGATCGTGTGGTCCTGGCCGTCGAGATACTCCATCGCGAAGCAGCAGGTGATCGCCTGCTGATTGCCCGGCTGATCGACCGAGGCGGCGTGTGGCTCGGACGTGCGGGCCTGGGACTCGGCCCCAATGATGTGCTCAACGCCGGCCATCGGCAGCAGGTCGCCCAGCTCGGTGGCGTCGAGGAAATAGGGAGCGGTGAGGGTCCGCTCGCGACCCGTCCGGCCGTCGCGCACGGTCACCGCGCGGACGCGGTCGCCCTGCACCTCGGCCTTGACTGGCTCGTGCTCGAGCAGCACCAGCAGCCGCCCGCTCGACGCATGGGGAGCAAGCAGCTCGTTCAGCACGGCGAGCGCGACCTTCGGCTCGTGGCAGAGCTTCGAAACGCTGCCGTTCCCCGGGTTGAGCGCCCGCGCCGCCCGCGCCGACTCGGTCATCGGGAAATGCCCGCGGTAGTACGCGCGGATTCCCCGGCGAAGCTCGCGGTAGGACGCATTCACGCCGAACTGCTCGACCCACGGATGCTCGTCGGGCGGCACGGCCTGCGAGGTGAGCTGGCCGCCGATCCAGTCGGTCGGCTCGGTGAGCACGACCGTCCGCCCGGCGCGCAGAGCGGCCAGGGCGGCGGCGCAGCCTCCCAGGCCGCCGCCGATGATCACCACGTCCGCCGCCACCTCTCGCTCGCCCGCACCCGCCCCCCTCGCCGCCGACGGCAGCCCCGCCGTCGCCGTCAGCAGCCCCGCCAGCCCGGCGCCACACCCCTCCAGGAATCGCCGTCGCCGCATCGTCATGGATTCGTCCCCCGGTCTCCTGGCGTCCCGATATCGGGAATCCAGCATCAATACTCCTTCCCTCGCGACACCTCGTCCGTTATCCTCGGGTTGTCCCCACTTCACCAGGGCCTCGTGGCGGAATGGCAGACGCGTCGGTCTTAGGAGCCGATGTCCGAAAGGACGTGGGAGTTCGAGTCTCCCCGAGGCCACCTTGGTCGGCTGATCGTAAACAGTTCGAAGCCCTCGTGACGGCAGACCCAGGACGACACCGGCTCCCCGGATGATGGGGCGACACGGCCGACCAGCCCGCGCCCGACTCCGGTCGTTGTCGGACCGCTCGTGACGCCCCATTGACAGCCGGCGAACGGGTGTTACGATAAATCACAGATATCCCGCCCCGCGTCGTCCCTGTCGAGACGCCATGGCCCCGGGTTGGTGCCGATCTGTCGGCCCGGCCTCCCCTCGAGCGAATCCCGCCGTGCTCCCATTCCGCGAGGCTCCGTCCACGCGACGGTCTCATCCCTGGGATCATCAAAGCCTGCGCCCGGCACGCCGGATCGCCTGGCCGGTCGCCGGCCCCCTCGTCGCGGAGGGGTGGAATCTCGTACAATCATGGCGGTCTCCGTCGCGTCCGGTCGCGGGCGGGATTCGAACGAGGGCTGGGCATGCTGGGCTTGCGCGAGCTGGCGATGGTGGCGACGGTGGTCCTGGTGCTCTATGGCCGCACGAGCGTCCTCCGCAGCCAGCGGTTCCAGGCAATCTGGCCATGGATCGCGCCCGTCCGTCGCAAACCGGTCCGCACCGGACCGAACCCGAGCGCCGGCACGTCGTCGGCCCGGCCCGCTGCCCGAGCCGGAGCCGCCTTCGCGCCGACCGCCCCGGACCAGACCAGCACCCGGCGGCCGGGAGTGTTCCAGCTCGAGGGGAACCGGCTGTTCTGGTTCCTCACCATCCTGGCCGCGACCGCCGTCGCGACCGCGATCGTCACCCGCATGCTGATCCTCCACGGCGCCGGCACGGCCGCGGGCCATTGAGCCCCGCGTCGATGCGCGAACCGTCACGGCTTTCCGAAACACCCGCGTTCGTCCCCGATCCCCGGCCCGTTCTCACGCAAGGAGACCGCCCATGATGCCGCTCGCCTTCCTCCCCAGTTTTGGTACGTGGGAGATGCTCCTCGTCGCGGGCGTCTGCCTGCTGTTCTTCGGCAACCGCCTCCCCAGCGTGATGCGTTCGCTGGGCAAGAGCGTTACCGAGTTCAAGAAGGGCGTCTCCGGAATCGAGGATGACATTGATCGCCAGGTGTCGTCCGAGAAGAAGCAGGAGTCGACCAGCCCCCACGCCTGACGCCTGGCGCCTGGCACGGCCCGCCTTCCATTTCGATGGAGGCCGCCACGATGATCGGTCCGATCGAACTGCTGTTCCTCCTGCTGGTCGGCGGCGGGCTGCTGGGACTTGTCCTGTGGTTCTTCGGCCGCCCGCGCGAGACCTCCTGATATCGTGACCTGAACCGGAGCAAATGCGATGTTTGGTAGCCTGGGTCCGATGGAGATGATGCTGATCATGGGCCTGGGGGTGCTGCTGTTCGGCAAGCGGCTCCCCGAGGTCGGCCGTTCGCTCGGCCGTGGCATCGTCGAGTTCAAGAAAGGTCTCAACGGCGTCGGGGATGACTTCGACTCGCCGTCGGCCGGCCGCTCGTTCTCGAACCCCGGGTCGTCGCGCTACTCCGACGACCGCCCGGCCGGCGAGTCGACCTCGACCTACACCGACTCGTCCTCCGTACCGAGGTTCGAGCTGCCCGGGGCGCCGTCGGCGGCCTCGGCGGCACCGGCCGAGTCGAAGCCGGGCGCCTGATTCACGAACCCGCTGATGCTTTCCGATGGCGTCGGGAGGGCGAGGCTCCTGCCGAGCCGCGGGGGAAGGCTCGGCAGGAG
>DAIDHB010000058.1 GCA_027452145.1 Planctomycetales bacterium | reverse complement strand
TCGCTAGATTGCATGGGACACCCTGGCTACCTCTGACGATCCGCCCGTTCTGAGCCGGAGCCGATCCATGACCATGGCACGCGCCCATCTCGTCGATCCCGCCGTCACGCGCTGGTATCACTGCGTCTCCCGCTGCGTCCGACGCGCGTTCCTCCTCGGCGAGGGAGAGCACGACCGCAAGGCCTGGATCGAAAACCGCATCCGCGAACTTGCGGAAATCTTCGCCGTCTCGGTCGCCAGAATCCCAAAAAGGACAGGCATTGCGCCAAGTAAGCTCGGGAAAGGAGGATCGTCACAACCGTGAAACCTTTCGCAGGAACCTTGCGGGTAACCAATCCCGTCCGGTAGAGCCGGGCCAGCAGCCGGAAGCGAGTCTTGCGTGGTGGCGGGTAACCTCCACTGCGAAGCGTAGACAGCGAGATCGGGGCCCAAAAGGACAGGCACTTTTTGCTTGCATCCTGCCGCCGTGGTCGCTAGATTGCATGCACGAGTGACAAAGCAGAGTGACAAAGAGTGACAAAGGACAGGCACTTTACCCTTGCATCCTGCCGCCGTGGTCGCTAGATTGCATGGGTCGCACTGGCTGCCTCTGACGAACCGCCCGCTCTGAGCCGGAGTCGATCCATGACCATGGCACGCGCCCACCTCGTCGATCCCGCCGTCACTCGCTGGTATCACTGCGTCTCCCGCTGCGTCCGACGCGCATTCCTCCTCGGCGAGGGTGAGCACGACCGTAAAGCCTGGATCGAAAACCGCATCCGCGAACTTGCGGAAATCTTCGCCGTCGCCGTCGCCGGCTTCGCCATCCTCGACAACCATCTGCATCTACTCATCCGCCTCGATCCCCATGTCGCCGACGCCTGGTCGGATGAAGAAGTCGTCCGGCGCTGGGGGCGGCTCCATCCTCCTCGCGACAAAGCGGGCCAGCCCCTGCCGGTCTCGGCGCAGTGGGTGGCCGAGCGGCTGGCGAATCCGGGCTTCATCGCCACGGCGCGGCAGCGGTTGCAGGGGCTCGGCTGGTTCATGAAATGCCTCAAGGAACCGCTGGCGCGGCTGGCCAATCGCCAGGACGGGACCAAGGGAGCGTTCTTCGAAGGGCGGTTCAAGAGCATCGGGATTCTCGACGAGGAGGCGTTGCTGGCGACTTGTGCCTACATCGACCTGAACCCGGTGGCGGCCGGGATCGCCGAGGTCCCCGAGGCCGGCGAGCACACGTCGATCAAGCAGCGGGTGGATCACGTGCAGGCGCAGGAGCGGACCGAGGATCTCGCGGCGGCCCGGGGCGGCAGCGTGGCGGGGTCGGAGGCGTCGGCGGGGCTGGAGGAGTCGCTCTGGCTCTGCCCGATCGAGGACCGCCGTGGGCTGGGATCGCCGCGAGAAGGGATGATGGAAGGGTTCTCGCTGGGGAGCTACCTGCTACTGGTTGACTACACCGGTCGGCTGGTGCGGGAGGGGAAGGCGGCGATCGCCGAGGGTGCGGCGGAGATCCTCCATCGGCTGGGGAGCAGCGTGGAGAGCTGGCAGGCGCGAGTGGAGAAGCTGGGCCGGGGCCGGATGTTCGGCCGGTTCTTCGCGGCGAGCCGTGCGCGTTTGCGTGAAGTCGCCGAGCGGCTGGGCCTGCGTCGGCTGGCGAACCTGAACGCCTGCCCGACAGCCTGACCCGCGTCCGAGGTATCCACGACACCACCAGTCGCGCTCCGGATCAGGGGAGCGGACCCGTGCCGATCCGGCCGGATTCCGAGGCCCGGTCGCGGGGAACGGTCCGGACCGAGCGAATCGCCGTCTAGACCAGACGTACGGACCAGTCAAGCCGAGCGACCGAGCCCTTCCCGGTGCGGTCGCCGTCTACCGGGTCCTCTCCTGGTCCCCGGCGGTGAAATGCCTGTCTTTCTTTGATCCCTAGCGACGGCATCGTGGACGAGGGCACGCTTCGGCCGACTTTACACCAGGACGCGGCAGAATCTCGCCCTCCTGGATCGTTCGGAGCGCACCGGCGGGCTCGGGAATGAGGCAGACGTGCCCGGCCTGTCCTCAAGCCGGCGCCTGGCGGCCGGCGCGACCGACGACGGGTTGGTTCCAGCCCGGCCGGGGATCTCGATTACAATGAGCCGGAGCCGGCCGCCCGGGCGGTCGCCTCCGTCGGCACCGCATCCCGAGCGCGCGGGCCGCCAGCAAGCCACCCGGTCGGGTCCAGTCATGCTCGCGTTTCGGGCCGCTGCCGTCCTCCTCGTCCTGATGTCCCCGGCGCTCCTCGGCCCGAGGCTCGCCGAGCTGGCCCGGCGTCGGCCGGCGAGGAGCCTCGCGAGCTGGCTGCCATCGGCGATCCTCTGCCTGGTTCCGGCCGCCGCCCCGTGGGTCCTGGTGGGGGCCGCCGGGCCGGTCGTCATCCTGATCGTCGCCATCCTCGGGGTGGTCGTGATGCTCAAGTCCATCGACTGGCTGGCGCATCCCCGCTTCGAGGACGATCGCGTTCGGGTCGCGCTGGCGCTGTCCGTCTGGCCGGCGCTCTGGATCGAGGACGTCGGGATCCGGATCGACGACCGGCGCGAGCGAATGGTGCTGGGCGCCCGCCGCCTGGCCGGCGGAGCCTGCGGTGTGATCGCCGGCCTGCTCCTGGCCGCCGTCGGCGAGGCGCTCGACATGCCCGCGCGGGGGCCATGGGCGGACGGCGCGTTCAAGGTCTTCGAGATCTACGCCCTGGCCGGCGGGGCCAACTCGCTGACGGTCGGCGCGTTCGCGCTGGCGGGCTATCGCGTGGCCGACGGCTTCCGCTACCCGGTTTTCGCCAGCTCGGTGCTCGACTTCTGGAGCCGGTACAACGTCTGGGTCCACGGCTGGCTCGAGCGGCACATCTTCGAGCCGATCGGCCGGCGATGGCGACGCCCCGCGCTGGGCATCCTGGCGGTTTTCGGCCTCAGCGGGCTGTACCACGAATACCTGTTCCTGCCCGCCGCGCCCGAGGCGATCGGCTTTCAGCTCGCTTTTTTCTCGCTGCATGGCCTGGGGGCCGTCGCCGGCGCCGGGCTCGGGCACCTCTACCGGGCGAGGACCGGCCGCCGCGTCCCGCATTCCCTGGCCGTCGCCGCCACGATTGCGTTCGTCCTGGCGACGGCGCCGCTGTTCCTCCACAGCCTCGACCGGGTCGTGGACCTCCACCGAGATGTCGGCGCGCGGGTGCTTGCCGTGTGGTCGGAGAGCCGATCCCAAACGGGCCCGAAACGTGTCGGCGAGCCGGCATTTCCGGCTCGGCCGGAGCTTCCGGCTCGGCCGGAGCCTCGCCCTCCCATCCAACCGCGACGGCCTCTTCGGGAGGACGAGCCTCCCCGCGAGCCGGGAGTGGGGAGGAACCTTCGCGTCATCCCGGCTCGGCCGGAGCCTGGCCATGCCGGTTGTGGGCCGGCCGCAGAGCTTCTCCCCGATGGCCGCGAGTCGAGGCGAGTCGAGGCGAGAGCTCTCGTTCGCCGAGAATCACCCATGCAGCCGGACACGAAAGCCGAACTTGCTCGGATCGGGGGAATCTGGTATTCGCTTGTGTTCCGGAGGACTCCCGAGGGAACGGGCCGTCGCGCCGCGACGATCCCCAAGGAGTGGGAGCAGCTATCCATGTTCACCACGAGGGTAGGCATCGGGCGATCGTCGACGGTCGCGGCGGGCCTCCTGGCAGTCGGCGCTTGCTTCGCGGTGCCGGGATGCGCGGAGTCGCCCGGCCTCCGTTCGATCTGGACCGATCGACCCTCGCTCCTGGGATTGCGCGACCGCCGCCCGAAGCCCCCTCCCGACCCGGCCGACGACTATTATGCCCGGTACATGCACCTCGCCGGGCGGAAGGCCGCCAACCCGAGCGCGGCGAGCGATCAGGACGGCCCGCCGGCCCCCCCCGAGATGCTGGCCGACGGCGACCGCCGCCCGTCGGCCTCGCCGTCGCCGTCGCCGTCGCGGGCGATGGGCTCGAGGGTCCCGTCCGGAGCCCCCGACTCCGCTGACGAGGTCCAGGTGACGCTCGGCATGCCCGAGCCGATGCCGAGCCCGGCCCCGCTGCTGGCCCCCGAGACGCGGCTGGCGTCGACCCGCTCGCTCCCGGAACGGGCCGCGTCGGACGTGTCCCCCGATTCCGAACCACCCATGCCGCCGTCAGAGCCGGAGCCGTCGCCGTCGTCCTCGCCCCGCCGCGAAACCGGCGGCGAGCGGCTGGCCCAGCGCGGTCCGAGCGAACGCCCCGATCGCCCCGCACGGGTCGAATCGGCCGGCTCACTGCGGTCCCGTCGGGCCGGCATGGCCGCCGCGGCAAAGCCCACCGCACCCGACCCCCGCCGCCTGCTTGCCCAGAGCGAGGCCCGACTGCGCAGGCTCGACACGTACCAGGTCAAGATGTCCCGGGTCGAGCGGGTCGACGGCCGGCTCCAGCCCGAGGAGGAGGTCGTCCTCAGCGTCCACCGCCAGCCGAAGGAAGTGCGGCTCGAGTGGGCCTCCGGCTCGAGCAAGGGCCGCGAGGTCATCTACTCGACGCGGGTCGACGACCGGACGCTCTACGTCCATATGCCGAAAACCGCGATCCCGCTGCCGACCATGAAGATGGCCATCGACAGCCCGATGGTCACCCGCAGCAGCCGGCACTCGATCAAGGAGGCCGGACTCGACACCATCGTCCAGAACCTGAGGAACTCGGTCGACCAGGTCGACGCCGCGAACGCCGCCCAGGGCCGCGCCGCCTATCGCGGCATCGAGAAGCCCCCGGGCCTCGACCAGCCCTGCCACGTCTTCACGCGAAAGTCCCCCAACGGCGAGACGTGGACCGTCTTCATCGACGCTCGCACGATGCTCCCCCGGATGGTCGTCGCCAAGGACCCGAAGGGGCAGCTCGACGAGAAGTACATCTACCACGACGTGATCGAGAACCCGGCCGAGCTGGCCGCGGCCGATGCCTTCGACCCCGATCGGCGCTGGGGATCGGGCGGGGGCCTCCTGTCGCGGTTCGCCCGCGGCGGGGCACCGGCGAACCACCCGGCCGATGCCCAGACCACGACGCGATGACTGTCAAATCGGCAGCCGGCTCGGCGGATGTTGACCGCAACCGACAATCCCGCACGATCGCGCCGAATATTCTAACCAGAAGACTTGCAAGGAGTTGCCCGGCTGGTTTCAGATAGACGAAGTTGAATCCCGGGATTGGCGCGGGGCGTGCATGAGGATTTCGGCGACCTGCGATGATCCGCGTGTTCGGTGAGAGCGAGTCTGCTTCATGACCTTCGATCAGCCTTACTCGATCCTCATCACCGATGACGACCCGGCGGCGCGCGAGACCTTGCGCGAGATCGTGGCTCCCCAGGGCTATCGCACGCTGATGGCGGGGAGCGGCGAGGAGGCGCTCGACCTGGTCCGCGAGCACGAGGTCCACCTCGCGCTTTTTGACATGCACATGCCCCGACTCTCGGGCCTGGAGACCCTGGCCCTGGTCCGCCAGATCAAGGGGGCCATCCCGGCGATCCTGATCACGGCCGACCAGGACGAGAACCTGATGCGGCGCGCGCTGTCGGAGCACGCCTTCTGCGTGCTGGCCAAGCCGGTCAGCAAGAACGTCGTCATCTACGTTGTGCACAAGGCGCTCGCCAAGTACTACAATTGAGTCCGCCCACGCCGCGGGTCGGATCGTCGTGAGTCGCCCCCCGGGACCGTCGGGTCTCACCAACCGCTTCGGGAACGCG
The DNA here is from genome assembly GCA_027452145.1 of Planctomycetales bacterium. GTDB lineage: Bacteria > Planctomycetota > Planctomycetia > Isosphaerales > Isosphaeraceae > JAKAUH01. The sequence goes on along the minus strand of DAIDHB010000058.1, from coordinate 27,112 downwards.
ACGCGATGACAAGAAAGCGGCCGATCCTCGCGATCGGGGGCATGACGGCGCTGGCGGCGGCTGCGCTGGCGGCGTCGGGCTGGTGCATGGTCGGGCCCGGCGAGGTCGCCGTCGTCCGCCGCTTCGGCCGGGTCGTGTCGCCCGCCTGGGGCCCGGGCCTGCACTGGTCTCTTCCCGCCGGGATGGACCGCATCGATCGAATCCGCACCGACGCCGTCCGCCGGCTCACGATCGGCCAGGCCGGCGTGCCGTCGCCCGACCAGGAGCCGTCGGCCGGGGAGCTTCTGACCGGCGACCTCAACCTGCTCCGGCTCGAGGCGACCGTCCAGTATCGCGTCGACGAGCCGGTCGCCCACGCCCTCTGGGCCGGACGGGGCGACCGGTGGCTGGGCCGGGCGGCCGAATCCCGCCTGGCCCGCGCGCTGGCGACGCGCGAGGTCGACGCCGTGCTCCGGTCCGATCGCGGGCGGATCGCTCAGGAGGTCCGAGACGAGCTCCAGGCGGCCGCGGACTCGCTGCGGCTGGGTGTCCGCATCCTGGGCGTGAGCCTGACCGACGGGCGGCCGCCCGTCGAGGTCGCCGCCGATTTCGCCGAGGCCCAGTCGGCCGAGAGCCGGCGCGACGACCGCGTCAACCGGGCACGGACCTACGAGGCCGTCGAGCGGACGACGGCCGTCGCCCGGGGCTCGTCGATCCGCGAGTCGGCGCGGGCCGAGGCCGCCCGCATCCTCCTCGCCGCCCGCGCCGAGGCCGACCAGTTCCTCACCCTGCTGGTGGAGTTCCGCCGCTCGCCGGCGCTGGGCCTCCGCCGCCGCTACATCGAGTCGGCCCAGGAGCTGCTCGGCCGGGTCCGGCGCAAGCTCGTCCTGCCGCCCGGCCAGTCGGTCGACCTGACGATCCTCGGCTCGGCGGACGCATCCCGCGTGCCGGCCGCGCCCTCTCGGTCGAGCGACCACGATGTGCCCGGGGCCGCGCCGTCCCGCGATGACCGCTGACGATGTCGGGGGATGCCGTCGTCCCTCGGATTCGGCCCGCACGTGCTTCCCGGCGGCCGAGGCCCGGCCCATAATGAGCCTCATGGAGCGACCGACCTTCCAGTTAACCGTGGGGTCCATGATCGGCGTGGTCGGCTGCGTCGCGCTCAACTTCTGGCTGTTCCGGGTGGGCATCCTCTGGGGTATCCTCGGCCTGAACGTGACCAAGCACGTCGTGATTGCCTACCTCTGCCATGCGATCGGCCTGGATCGGCCTGCCGCGGCCGAACCCACGATCGCCGCAACTCCCGCCCGCACGGAGTTACCCCTCGCCTGACACCCGGTCCCGGCCAACTTGCCGACCGTCGCCGGACGCGGATTGCGCACCGTCGACCGTTGCGCATTATGCGAATCCTGTGTGGGCGCGGGCGATCCCGTTCGTTAAGATCCCCAATCGCTTGTTCTGCACCTGAGACCCACCCGGACGATCGCCGGCGACGAGACCGGACCTGGCCTCGCCAGGATCCGACGCCAGGTCCCCTGCCCGAATGGGCCGGGTCGTGGCACGCCGGGTAGGCTCGTCGGCCGGAACCCTCATGCTCAGGAGATCGCCATGGACGGCAAGGCGCGCGGACGGCTGTTGCTGGTCGAGGACGAGACCATCCTCAGGCGTCTGATTGCCGAGTTCCTCCGTGGGGAAGGGTACGAGGTTCTCGAGGCCGCCGATGGCCCCGAGGGGGCGTCGGTCTACTCCAGCCGGGGCCCGTTCGACGTGGTCCTCCTGGACCTGAACCTCCCGCTGCTCTCGGGCGTGGACGTCTGCCGTCGGATCAAGGCCCTCCGCCCGCTCCAGCCGGTCCTGATCTGCAGCGCGGCGATCCTCGACTGGCATGTCGCCGAGCTGCGCGACCTGTGTGTCGAGCAATTCCTGACCAAGCCCTATCACCCGCTCGACTTGCTCGACCGCATTGCGGAGGAGATGACTCGCGGTGCCGAGCCGCGCAGCTCGCGGCCGGCGCCGATCGCGCCGCGCCGACCCCGAACGGGCGGGGCCTCCTCCGACCGCGGCCGCTGCACTCATGCCCTGTTCAATCCGCCGCGAGTGGGTTAATATAAGAGGTTCGTGGGTGTCGGGATCTCCTCGGCGGGGCGGTCGGTTGTGCGCCTCGCGAGGGAGGGGAGCCGCACCGGGATTCACCTGGCGTCATTTCGTGGGAAGCGAAGGACGGTTTCATGGCTGGGAAACCGCTGAATCGGTTGGAACTGCGTCGGCAGAGGGAAGCCGCCGAACCGCTCGACCCGATGGAGGACGAGACGGAGGAAACCATCGAAACGGTCGAGGAAGAGGAGGTCGTCGAGAAGCGTCCCAAGAAGAAGGCGAAGGCCCCGGCCAAATCGAAGGCCAAGACGTCGCGCTCCTCGGCCAAGCCCGCGGCGAGGATGAGGATCGTCTGGGCGGTGCTCAACGACGCATTCAAGCCGGTGGCGACCTTCGAGTACAACCAGAAAGAAGCCGCCGAGGCGCGGGCCGCCGAGTTGACGGCCAAGAAGGGAACGCACTTCGTCTCCCGGATGAAAGAGCCCATGCCCGAGGATGCGCCGGGAATCGGTGCCGCGATCCCCAGGACCGTCGCCGCCCCCGCCAAGGCCGAGCGCAAGGTCGTCGAGGCCGCCATCGAGGACGATGAGGAGCTCGAGGAAGAGGAAGAGAGCGACATCGATATGGCGGACGAGGGGGACGACGACGACGAGTGAGAACGGTCGATCCGGGGTCCGGCGGTGGCGTATCCGTCGCCGGACCCTCCGAGCCACGTCACGCCAGGTCCCGTCCCGTGACCGCCGGGTCCGCCGAGCTGAAGCCTCCTCTCCACCCGCCCATCTCGAAGCCGACCCAACTCGTCGAAGATTTGCAGAGGCCCGCCCGCCGGGGCGTCAAAGTCCTTCGGCCCTGCTCATGGCCAGAAGGAAGACGCTGGGCCTGCTATCCGGGGTTCGGAGATCCCAATCGCTGCCGAGGCGCTGACAGCCGCCCAGTTCGCGCGGTACGGCCAACCTTCGCCGATCCCGACCCGCGAGACCAAATCGCTGGCTCCGGGGGAAGAACCCGCCAGACGCCGCCACATTCCTTCGACGCGACGCCTGTTCCGCGAGAGGGAAATGAGGCGGGCTGTGAGCGATTGACACCGCATGCAACAACCCAACGACCAGACACTCGAGGCCGGACGGATTGGATTCTGGCTGGGGGAGTGGAAATGGGCGCACGAGGATTCGAACCTCGGACCTCACCCTTATCAGGGGTGCGCTCTAGCCGTCTGAGCTATGCGCCCGGTTACGTCGGGCATGGACCCATTGTAGAATACTCCCCGGGTGAGTCAACACACCGGAGGCGCGCAACGCGAATTCCTCAGAGAGAGGTATCTTTCCGGCCGGCGATTCGCAGATCCGGCCACCGACCCGTTGACAACGCCGGCTCGAAGCGTTATCGTTACATCCGTACATAAGTGACTCGGGCAGATAGCTCAGTTGGTAGAGCACAGGACTGAAAATCCTGGTGTCGTGGGTTCGACTCCCACTCTGCCCATTGCTCGTAACCCGCCGAACACATCACGCCGTCGCCGGATTCAGGACAGCCCGACGTGCGGCGCCGGCGGGACAGCGTGGACGCCTCGGGCCGCCATGACGTCGGCGACGAAGCCGAGCAGGCGCTGGCGGAAGATCGGCAGCGCCAGCGCCTCCGCACGGCATCGGGCCTGGACCGGGTCGTGCGGGCAGCCCGCTTGCTCCCAGGCGTTGATCGCCTCCCGCAGCCCCTCGGCGGTCGGCTCAGGATAGGTCCGCCCGACCGCGTCGTCCACCGTCTCCGCGGCTCCGCCCCGGCCCAGCGCGATCACCGGCGCGCCACAGGCGAGTGCCTCCACCGGCACGATCCCGAAGTCCTCCTCGCCGGGGAATAGCAAGGCCCGGCATCGCCGATAATGGTCGCGGATCACGTCGTCCGGCTGCCAGCCCAGGAACCGCACGTTCGGGCCGGCGAGAGCCTCCAGACGCGGGCGCTCGGGGCCCTCGCCGATGATGGTCAGCCGGCGCCCGGAGTCCCGGCACGCCTCGATCGCCTGATCCACTCGCTTGTAGGGCACCAGCGCCGAGACGACCAGGTAGCCGTCGTCGCGCGCCCGGAACGCCGACGCCGGGTCCGGCGTGTAAAATGCGGCATCCACCGGCGGCTGGATCACCCGGCTGTCGCGCCGGTAGCAGCGCGCGATCCGCCCTCGCACCGTCTCCGAGATCGCCACGAAGTGCGTCACCCGGCTCGAGGTCCGCCGGTCCCACCGCCGAAGCCTCGCAAGCAGCGTCCGCGCCAGCGCCCGCCGGATCGGCCGGTTCGACCATCCCTCGAGATACGTGTCCCGCCCCTGCCAGGCATACCGCATCGGTGTGAAGCAGTAGCAGACGTGCGGCACCCCGTCGGGCGGCACGATCGCCTTGGCCACGCAATGACTCAGGCTGATAACCAGGTCGACGCCCCTGGGCCGCCAGGTCCGCGCGGCCATCGGCATCAGAGGGAGTAGATGGCGATAATGCCGGAGGACCCCCGGTATCTTCTGGAGCGGCGACGTCCGAATGTCCATCGCCTCGATCGCCGGGCTCAGCGCGCCCTTGCGGTGGATCAGGGTGTACAACGTCGCTTCGGGGAACGCCCGGCAGAGCACCTCCAGGCACTTCTCGCCCCCCCGCATCCCGGTCAGCCAGTCGTGCACCAGGGCCACGCGCAGGCCCGACAGGGGCGGCCCCGCGACACCGTCGCCCCGGTCGTGAACTCTCGCCGCGACCTCCGCCCGCCCCTCGCGAGGCCGCGCGCTCGCACCGACCCCCCGTATGCTGGCATCCATGCCGGCCTCCCGGATTCACGGGTGAATGAAAACGGGCGTCCCGGCCGGCAATACCGCGATGTTGCAAACCCGCTGAAAACGATTTCGGAGCGGGAACGTACCCGACGTCGGCCGATCGGGCAAGGCGAGTTGGCACCTGGGGCGGGATCGGGATCGCGGGATCGACGGCTTCGATCCGATCGAATGAATTCGGCCTGTTCGACGTCCATGGTCTCCGAGGAGTCCTCTCGCCGGGCGGATCCTGTCGGCCGGAGGGCCGCGCGGAGGTTTGTCAGGCGGCTCCGGGCCCTGCTAGAATCGGGGGGACCTCAACGATCGGCGAACGTTCCACGCAGAACGAGGACCTCGACATGCACCCCGCGTTTCGAGCCGCGGTCGGCGGCATGGTGACGGCGAGCGTCTGGCTGGCGTTGTCCGGCGGGGTTTGCGGCCAGCCGCCCGGCCTTGACGCCAGGGAAAAGGCCGACGCGGCCCGGAAGAAGGCCCGCGAGGACGCGCGGATCGCACTGGGCCGCGCGCTGTTCGTCCGCGAATGGGTGCCCGACGATCGGCGCACCCACGGCGGCGACGGGCTCGGGCCGGTCTTCAACGATCGCTCCTGCCTGGGCTGCCACCACCAGGGGCCAACCGGCGGCGGGGGCGGCTCGGCCGCCACGAACATCGAGCTGATCACCGCGGTGCCCGCGGGCGCGGTCGCTTCGGGCTCGAACGGGTTCTACTACGCCTTCTCATTCAACTACGGGCCCGACGGGTTCGAGTACCACATCGGCGAGCCGCCCGGACTGAACGCCAATGCCAATGCGAACCGGGGCAGGAGGGACGCACGCCGGCACGCTGGCGCCGCCGCGCCCAACGTCGCCGAACTGGTACGAATCCACCCCGGTTTCCGCGATGCCCCCAGCGTCGTGCTCCACCGCTACGGGAATGACGCCGATTACCGATCGTGGCGCGAGTGGGTCCTGGGCGATCATGGAGCAATCGCGATCCGGACCTCGCAGCGCAACCCGACGCCGCTGTACGGCCTGGGCCAGGTCGACGCGATCCCCGACGAGGCCATCGAGGCGGAGGCGCGGCGCAGACATCCCGGCTGGCCGCAGGTGAACGGCCGGGTCGCCCGCCTGGCCGACGGCCGGGTCGGCCGCTTCGGCTGGAAGGGCCAGACTGCCAACCTCAGGGATTTCGTCCTGTCGGCCGCGGCCGTCGAGCTGGGACTGGAGGTTCCCGGCCACGCCCAGGCCGGCGACCCAAGAATCCCGCCGATCCGGGCGAAGGGCCTGGACCTCGATCAGGACGAGTGCGACGCGCTGACGGCGTTCGTCCGCTCGCTGCCGGCTCCGACGGCCGCGAGGCCGGACGGCCAGCGCACGACGGTCGCGCGCAAGCTCGGCCGGTCGTTGTTCCGCTCGACCGGGTGCGCGGCGTGCCACGTCGAGAAGCTCGGCGAGGTGGAGGGCCTTTACTCCGATCTGCTTCTCCACGCGATGAGCCCCGATCTGTCCGATACGTCGTCGTACAAGGCCTTCCAGGCCGCCGAGCCGCCGGCACCCGCGCCGGCGCGCGTCGTCCCCGCCGGAGCCCGCGGGGGCCGCGCCAATCGCCCGCCCGCGCTGGAAGAATGGCGGACGCCGCCGCTGTGGGGCCTGCGCGATTCGGCCCCCTATCTGCACGACGGCCGCGCCGCCACGATCGACGAGGCGATTCGCCTCCACGGCGGCGAGGCGTCGGCCTCGGCCCAGCGCTACCGCCAGCTCACCGACCGCGAAAGGTCGCTGCTCCAGGGCTTCCTGCTCTCGCTCGCCGCGCCCGATGTTCCTGACCTGCGTTGAGAGTCGGTCCCGGCAGTTGCCTCGCACGATTCGTAGGTCGGGCTTCAGCCTGACTCCGCAGCCATCAAACCGTCATGCTGAAGCCCGACCTACGCGAAGGCGTCCCCAGCCATTTCCGCGTAACCCTGCCGGAGACCCTCCATGCCCCAACTCGCCGGCCTTTGTTCTCGCCGCCTGGCATCCTGCTCGGTTCTCATCGTCAACTTCCTCGCGATCACGGCCATCCTCGCGGCGCCTTGTCCGGCGCAGGAGGGCGATGCCGGCGCCGTCCCGCCTCCCGAGGTGATCAACGCCGAGACCTTCACCCGCGAGCCCGCCGAGCGGCTCGACGGGCCGCCTTTCACCACGGTCAAGGCCTGGGCGATCGCCGACGGGGCGACCGGCGAGGTCCTCTGGGGCCACCGCGAGAAGGACACCCTCGAGATGGCCAGCACGACCAAGATCATGACGGCCTTGATTGTGGTCCGCTTGATGGCGAAGAACCCGAAGATCGGGGATGAGATGGTCACCTTCTCGCGCCGGGCGGATGAGACGGATGGATCGTCGTCGAAGGTCCGCGAGGGCGAGCGAATCGCCGTCCGCGAGCTGCTCTACGGCCTGCTGTTGCCCTCGGGCAACGACGCCGCCGTCGCGTTCGCCGAGCATTTCGGCGGCCGGCTCGAAGCGTCCGTCAAGGACGCGAAGAACGAACAGCCGTTCGATCGGTTCGTCGCGGAGATGAACCGCGTGGCGAGGGAGCTGGGGCTGCACGAGACGCACTTTGCGAACCCCAACGGCCTCCCCGCGCCGGGGCACCATTCGAGCGCCCGAGACCTTTGTCGATTGGCCGCCCACGCGATGCGGCAACCGGCGTTCGCCGGGGTCGTCGGTACCCGCCGCCACGGCTGCGCGGTCGTCGCCCCTGACGGAAAGCGACGCAACATCGCCTGGACCAACACGAATCACCTCCTCGAGGTCGAGGGCTACGACGGCATCAAGACCGGCACGACCCGGGCCGCGGGCACCTGCCTTGTCGCCAGCGGCCATCGCGGGTCGGACCATCTGATCGTGGTCGTCCTGGGCGGCTCCAGTTCCCCTGACAGCCGATACCCGGACACCCGCAACCTCTTCCGCTGGGCCTGGCAGAAACGGGAGCACGGATCCCCGATGCCTCACACCGGAACCACGCGCTGAACTCGCAGGCCGAGCACCGGAAAGAAAGAGAGAACCACGAAAAACACGAAATCACACGAAAAAGGATCGGGAGTCCGTACGAGCGGGGCCCGCTGCCGCCTCGTCTCGGCGGTGCGACGAAGGACATCGCCGTCGCGGACCAGTACCGGACGGGGATTGTACCCGCATTTTTTCGTGTGATTTCGTGTTTTTCGTGGTTCTCTTGCTGTGTCGCCGTCCCGGCGAGTGCCTTCGCGCCTTCCGTGGTTCGTTTCCCCGCGTCACATCCCGGCGATCGCCTCCAGCAGGCTGTCCGGCGCCGCGGCGTATTCGAGCGGCTCCATGGTGTAGCTGGCGCGGCCCTGGCTGAGGCTCCGCACGGCCGTCGAGTAGCCGAACATCTGCTCCAGCGGCGCCCGGGCCTCGATGACCATCAGCTTGCCGCGGGTGCTGGTGCGGTCGATCAGGGCGCGGCGGCTCGACAGGTCGGCCGTCACGCTCCCCAGGTACTCCTCGGGCGTGACGATCTCGACCTTCATGATCGGCTCGAGCAGCACGGCCCCGGCGTCCTGCACGGCCTTGCGGAGCGCGTCCGACGCCGCGAACCGGAACGCCAGGTCGTTCGAATCGACATCATGCGCATCCGCGTCGACGACGGTGACCTTCAGGTCCACCAGCGGATATCCGGTGCGGCCGCCGCTCTTGGCCTCCTCGCGCAGGCCAGCCTCGATCGCCGGGACGAACTCGGCCGGGATCGTGCCCCCCTTCATCTTGTTGACGAAGTGCAGCACCGGCGCGCCCTTGGGCTGCGTCTCGGGCTCGAGGTCGATCGTGACCTTCGCATAAAGGCCGGATCCGCCCGTCTGGCGGATGCAGGTCCCCTCGACGTGCTTAACGGCCTTCTTGATCGTCTCGCGGTAGCTCACCCGCGGGCGGCCGACGTGTACCTTCAGCTTGTAGTCGCGGACCATCCGGTTCTTGAGGATCTCCATGTGCAGCTCGCCCATCCCCGAGATGAGCGTCTGCCCCGTCTCCTCATTCACCCGGAACGAGAACGTCGGATCCTCGCGCGCCAGCGCGTTCAACGTCTCGGCCAGCTTCCCCTTGTCGGCCGAGCTGACCGGCTCGATCGACATGCTGATCACCGTCTCGGGGAATTCGATCCGCTCGAGCAAGATCGGGTGCTGGGCGTCGCAAAGCGTGTCCCCCGTCACCGAGTCCTTCAGCCCGACCACGCCGACGATGTCGCCGGCGGGCGCCTCCTGGATCTGCTCGCGATCGTCGGCCCGGATGTGATACAGCCGCGAGCAGATCTCCTTCTTGTCCTTGCCGGCATTGTACACCCGCGTGCCCGACTTGAGCCGGCCCGAGTAGATCCGCACGAACGACAGATCGCCGTGGGCATCATTGGTGATCTTGAAGACCAGGCCGCAGAAGGGTTCGTCGGGATTGGGCTCGCGGGTCAGCTCGGTCCCCTTCTTGGGGTGGTGGCCGACGACCGGCGGCTTGTCGAGCGGGCTGGGCAGGTACGCGGCCACGGCATCGAGCAGGCGCTGAACTCCGACATAACGCAGGCTGGAGCCGCAAAGCACCGGGTGCGCCTGGCCGGTCAAGGTGGCCCGCCGCAGGGCAGCGACGACCTGGTCGGTCGACAGCTCGGCCCCCTCGAGGTGCGCCATGTAGGCCTCGGTGAACGTCTCGTCCTTGTCCGAGAGGGCATTGAGCATCTTCTCTCGCCAGAGCTCGGCCTCGGCGCGGACCGACTCGGGGATCTCGACCTCGGTAATACTCGAGCCCAGGTCCTCGGTCTTGTAGAAGAGCGCCCGCATCGTGATCAGGTCGATGAGGCCCTGGAACTCGCCCATGGTCCCCTCGGGCCCGGCACCGATGGGGATCTGCACGGGGATGGGGTGACTCTCGAGCAGGCGCTCCTCGATCTCCTGATACACGCGCTCGAACTCGGCGCCGATGCGGTCCATCTTGTTGATGAAGCAGATGCGCGGCACGCGGTACTTGGTCGCCTGGCGCCAGACGGTCTCGCTCTGCGCCTCGACCCCCTCGACGGCCGAGAACACCACGACGGCGCCGTCCAGCACGCGGAGCGACCGCTCGACCTCGGCGGTGAAGTCGACGTGCCCGGGCGTGTCGATGATGTTGATCGTGATCGGATGCCCCTCGGCGTCCTTCCAGTGGCAGGTGATGGCCGCGGCGACGATCGTGATCCCTCGCTCGCGCTCCTCCTCGAGGTAGTCGGTCGTGGTGTTCCCCTTGTCGACATCCCCCATCCGGTGGATCTCGCCCGTGTAGTACAGGACGCGCTCGGTCGTCGTCGTCTTGCCGGCGTCGATGTGCGCGATGATGCCAATGTTGCGCACATAACGCAGCTCGGAATGGGCGGGCTCGCTCTCCATGGTCGCCTCGTCTCTTCTCCAGGGCTGGAGGACGTGCGGCGTCTCGCGCCGGGCCGCGACCGCGAACGGGCGGTCGCGTCCCCGGCCGCCGGCCGCGGGATGTCAGACCTCCAGCTTAGCGACCCGTGGCCCGGGATGCAGCGCTTCGTCTCTCGCCTCTTCCCTTGACATGAGCCCGAAAGCCGCGGTTCGCCGGGAATGCGAGCGTCCGCCGCGAGGCCGTGTGGCCCCGGGCGGACGTCTCGTCGCGATGTATCGGAGGGCACGGGAGCCCCATCAATCCGACGGAACCCTCACTCGGCCGGCGGCAACAGCACGGTGTCGATGACGTGGATCACGCCGTTGGAGCACTCGATGTCGGTCTTCACGACCTTCGCGCCGTTGATCATCACGGTGCCGTCCTTGACCTCGATCTTCGCCGACTTGCCCTCGACCGTCTTGACGGACTGGCCGTCGAGCTTGACCACGTCGGCGGCCATCGCCTTCGCCGGAATCACGTGGTACTTCAGGATCGCGACCAGCTTCTCCTTGTTCTCGGGCTTGAGCAGGCTCTCGACCGTCCCCTCGGGCAGCTTCGCGAACGCCTCGTCGGTCGGCGCGAGCACCGTGAACGGCCCCTCGCCCTTGAGCGTCTCGACGAGCCCGGCGGCCTTGACCGCCGCGACCAGCGTCTTGAACTTCTCGGCGGCCACCGCCGTGTCGACGATGTCCTTCTTGTCGCCGGCCAGGGCCAGCGCCGGGGCCGCCAGGATCAGGAGCGCGGACGCAGTCAGCAATTTGCGCATGATGTCACCTCCACGGGAAATGTGTAACAGGTCATTAAATTCTCGGGCGAGCTGAGTTTGACGGGTGAGCAACTCGGCTCTTGCCTCGCCGCGGGTGTTGTAGGCGAAGGCTGGCCGGAGTCCAGAGCCGTTTCCACGAACTTGCGGCGGATTTCGCGGGGCGGCCCGACGGCGGTTGGCTCGCGTCGCCACCGTTCGAGCAGACGGCGAGGTCCCCACCAGCGTCAGGCCAGCTCCGCTCGCAAGCTCGTTCCCAATCCTGATGCTATGGGTGGCACAACCAATGACACTTGTGCTATGCTTTCCCGGCGATCTGGGGTTCTATCCAGGGGGGAGAGACGACAATGCAGTTGAGCGCCTGGGTTCTGGTGACCGCGTGCGTCCTCGGCTCGGACGGCGGAGATACGCCGCTGAAGCTCTATCACTCGCAGGATTTCGGATTCAAGGCCGAGCTGCCGGGCGACCCGAAGGTCGCGACGATCCGCCTGACGCTCCAGGACGGCACCGAAGTACCGGCCAAGGAATTCTCGGTGCAGGACGGCGACGCCACCTATCGCGTCGTCATCACCAAGTGGAAGGGCCAGGTGGATGCCTACCCGGTCCTTTATACCTCGATGCAGGGCGACGTCCTCCGCCGCTTCGGTCACCGCGTGGTGGACTCCCGGGCGTTCAAGTACGATTTCGTGCGCGAAGGCCGCGACATCGTCACGACGAAGGGCGACGATTCCGAATTCGTCAGGGGGCGGCTGATGTACATGTGGCCTTACGGCTACCGGTTCCTGGTCACCGGACCGAAGGCCTCGATCGACTCGGAGAAGGCGAAGCGGTTCCTCGAGACCGCCACCCTCCTGGCCGGCGCCAGCACGCTGGAGCCCGAGTTCACCCAGGTCATTCTACCCGCCGGCGCGATGCCGCCCCGGGCCGGAGGCGTGTCGACGCCGTCGCCGACGCCGGCGCCCGCCCCGGCGGCATCGCGGCCGAGGGTGATGACCAAGGGTCAGCCCGAGCCGAGCGAGCCGGCCCCGGCCCCGGCGGCATCGCGGCCGAGGGTGATGACCAAGGGCCAGCCCGAGCCGAGCGAGCTGGGCACCGACGCGCCGCGGCCGAGGGCCATGACCAGGGGCCAGGTCGACTCCGCGGGAGCGGCCGGTGCCGCGGCGGCTGCTGCGGCCGCCGCCGCCCCGGAGCCGAGCCCGGCCCCGAACCGGGTGAGCACGACTCGTCGCAAGCGCTCCGCCGCACCGCAGCTCAGCGACATCGTCGTCACGCCAACCACGCCCGGGACGCCGATCGACACCCAGCGGTGGCGCGCCGACGATCTCGACGTCACGTCGCTCAAGTTCGCGGAAAAGGACATCTTGCCGTGCCCGGTCTGGTCGCCCGAGGGTCGGTCGTTCTTCCTGCTTTCGGCCAACGACGGAATCCTGCGCCGGGTAACCACGTCGGGACGGGTTGAGGCGGCCCGGCTGGAAATCGGCCAGCCCTGTTCGTGGCTCGCGCCGTCGTCGGGCGGGCTGCTTGTGGTCCTGCCGAATCTCCAGGAGGTCTGGCAAATCAATCCGGCGAACCTGGCCCTGGTGCGGAAGTTCGCCGCGCCGGGCGTGACGCGAGTCGTCTCGTCGTTGCGCTCCAGGTACGCCTTCGCGACCCCGCAGCCGCGGAATGGCCTCGGCTGCGGCCGGGTCGAGGTCCTGGACCTGACGAAGGGCAAGTCCGCCGGCTCGTTCGAGTCGTCGGGCTTCGACTCCGGGTTCGCCTACGCCAATCTCAGCCCCGACGGCCGGTACCTCTTCGGAGTGGCGCCCGGCGAGATGATCTGCCGGTTCCGCGTCTCCCCGACGGGCGACGTCCAGTTCGACGCGGCCGGCCCGCGGATCGGCCAGAATCCCCAGGACCTGGTTATCAGCGACGACGGCAATCTGATCGCGCTGCCGTCCGGCGGGGGCAACTACGTGCCGAACGACCTCCATCCCCCGCAGAAGTACGGCACCTACCTCTACAAGCCGACCAACCTGGATCGGCCAGTCTCGGTGATCGAGTCGGGCGCCTACCCGCGGGCGATCGGCTTCGACACGAAGAATGGCCGCGTCCTCACCCAGGGCGGCGAGTTCGACCTGATCGTCTTCAAGACCGGCGGCAGCCGGGTGCACGCCTATCACCTGGCATCGCGCAACGTGCGCGTGCGCGTCGGCACGCCGATCCGGTTCGCGGTCCATCCCCAGGGCGGCAAGTTCCTCATGGCCACTTCCGAAGGGATCTTCGTGGTCGAGCCCGCCGCGGGCGCCGCCACGGCCGACGAGCCCGCCGAGGAAACCGCGCCGGCGCCCAGGACCCGGCGCTCCCGGACCAGGGCCAATACCAGCCCCAAGGTCCGGCGGCGAACAGACGACCAGGGGGTCCAATGAGCAGGAACGCTCCGCCACCTGCCCGGTCCGCTTGTCAGTCTCGGCGGCGATCGACTAGACTCTGAAGATCCCCGAAGGGAAGACGATTGCGCCCTGGCGGATGAGGAGGGTACTCGCCGATGCCGCGACGGAACTATCTGGCCCTGGCGATGATCGCGTCCATGGGCCTCTTCTCGTGGGAGGCCACCTACGGCGGCAAGCCCCGCGACGAGATGCTCGAGCTCTACGGCCTGTTTGTCGATGCCGTCGAGAAGGTCGAGGTCAACTACGTCCGCCCCGTCTCACGCCGCGAGCTGCTGGAAAGCGCCCTGGAGGGCATGCTCCAGCAGCTCGATCCGCACTCCACCTTCATCAACACCAGCGAGTGGAGCCAGTTCCGCCGCCAGCTCGAGGGCCGGTTCGGCGGCATCGGCATCCAGGTGGACGTCGACCGCGAGACCCAGCGCCTCCGCGTCGTGGCCCCGATGGTCGGCACCCCGGCCTATGAGGCCGGAGTCCTGGCCGGCGACCAGATCATGGAGATCGACGGCCAGTCCTCCGAGGGCATGAGCCCCGACCGGGCCGTCGAGGTCCTCACCGGCCGGCCCGGCACGCCGGTCAAGCTGACCGTCCTGCACGAGGGGATCGATGAGCCCGAGACGGTCACGATCACCCGCGCCATCATCGAGGTGCCCAGCATCCTCGGCGATCACCGCAAGCCCGACGACCAGTGGGACTTCTTCATCGACAAGGACAAGAAGATCGCCTACGTCCGGATCTCCAGCTTCGTCCGCGACACCGCCGAGGATCTCAAGAAGGTGCTCGATCAGCTCAAGGACCAGGGAATGCGCGGGCTGGTCCTTGACCTCCGCGACGACCCGGGCGGCCTCCTGAGCGCGGCCATTGAGGTCGTCGACCTCTTCCTCGACCGCGGCGAGATCGTCAGCACCAAGGGCCGCAACACCGCCCCCAAAACCTACAGTGCCAGCAAGGATAGCCCGTACGGCGACCTGCCACTGGTGGTGATGGTCAACCAGAATTCGGCCTCGGCCTCCGAGATCGTCTCGGCCGCGCTCCAGGATCACCACCGGGCCACGATCGTCGGCCAGCGCTCGTATGGCAAGGGCTCGGTGCAGAACATCTTCGAGCTCGACGACGGCAACAGCGTGCTGAAGCTCACCGTGGCGAGCTATTACCGTCCCTCGGGCGAGAACATCCACCGCTTCAAGAACGCTCGCGCCACCGACAAGTGGGGCGTCTCGCCCGACCCCGGCTGCGAGGTGAAGCTCACGCCCACCGAGTACCACAAGTGGGCGATCGCTCGCCACGACCGCGACCGCGCCGTCGGCCACCGCCATGCCCCGGCCCCGAGCACGAAGCCCGAGACGAAGCCCGAACCGGACAGGGACAGGGACAAGTCGACGGCCGAAGCCGGTAAGGACACGAAGCAGCCGGCCAGGGAGGTCGAGCACATCCGCCGGGCGCTCGAGATTAACCGCGAACGCGCACCCGGCCACCGCCAGACCCCGGCCCCGGGCGCAAAGCCCGAAGCGAAGCCCGAACCGGCCAGGGACAAGGACGGGGACAAGCCGAAGGCCGAGCCTGCCAGGGACCAGAAGCCGCCCGCCGCGAAGCGGCCGGATGAGCCGTTCGTGGACAAGCCGCTCGAGAAGGCGCTCGAGGTCATCCGGGGCAAGCTCGCCCCGAAGGCCTAGGCCGCCTGACCCCACCCCCCGCTCGCCCGGATCCGCCCCGGGTTCAGACGCCGCGTAGGGTGGGTGAAACCCACCGAGTTCGATCCGTGGCAAATGGCGGGTTTCACCCACCCTACGAGACTGCGACGAGCCCGTGGAGCAGACGGACCTCCTGCTGGCGATCGAGACCACCTGCGACGAGACGGCCGCCGCGGTCATCGAGGGCCCGCGGCCGCCCGCCGCTGGCGTGCCCCGGATCCGGTCGAGCGTCGTCGCCTCGCAGGTCGGTCTGCATCAGCGCTACGGCGGCGTTGTGCCCGAAATCGCCTCGCGGGCCCATGTCCGCCAGGTGCTGCCGATGATCGACGAGGCCCTCGTCCGCGCGGGAGTCTCACTGGCCGAGATCAACGCCATCGCCGTGGCCACCCGCCCCGGGCTGGTCGGCGCCCTGATCGTCGGCCTGACCGCGGCCAAGGCGCTGGCGCTGGCGCTCGACGTCCCGCTCGTCGCGGTCGACCACCTGGAGGGCCACCTCTACGCCTGCCAGCTCGCGCACCCCGACCGCCAGGTCTATCCCTGTATCGGCCTGGTCGTCTCGGGCGGTCATACGAGCCTCTATCGCTGCGACAGCCCGCTCGAATCCACCTTCCTGGGCGGCACGACCGACGACGCGGCCGGCGAGGCGTTTGACAAGGTTGCTAGCCTGATGAATCTGGGCTATCCCGGCGGCCCGGCGATCGAGCGCCTGGCGCGCGGGCGCAACCCGCGCGCCTTCGCGCTGCCGCGTTCCTTCATCCACGACGACCGGCCGATCTTCAGCTTCTCAGGACTGAAGACGGCCGTGCTCTACGCCCTGCACGGGCAGAACGCCCGGTCGGCCGAGGTCCTGCTCGACGAGACCGGCCTCGGCGACCTGGCCGCCAGCTTCCAGGAGGCCGTGGTGGACGTCCTGGTCGCCAAGACTCGCCAGGCGCTGGTGCGCTCGGACCTGAAGCGCCTGGGCGTTGGCGGGGGCGTGGCCGCTAACGCGCACTTCCGCGAGCGCATCGCCGCGATGGCGGCCGGACTGGGCGTCGAGCTCTTTATCCCGCCGCCCACGCTCTGCACCGACAACGCCGCCATGGCCGCGATTGCCCTGCCCAAGCTCCACGCCGGACAGGTCGCCGACCTGGACGTCGACGTCACCGCGGGACTCGTCCGCCCCGGGCGTAACTCGTAAGGCCGCAAGGCTGTGGGTATCAATCCGGCTGCCGGCCGACTTCAGTCCGACCCGCGCGGCCTCAACCGCACCGGCGCCAGGTCGGCCTGGGAATTCCCGGCCGGGCCGCTCGACGGGGGCTCGCCCAGGCGGAACGATCGCTGCTGGGCCTCCAGCGCCTGGCGGCGATGCAGGGCCCGCGCCTGGCCCGCCGGGACCCCGCCCGGCTGATGACCCTGGTGGAAACGTCCGGGACGCGCATGCAGAGTATTCATCGTCATTTGTCTCCGGTTGGCAATCGAGGGAGCTGCGCCGAATCCGGTCGACGCGCCACTTTCTTCCTCGGGCCTCCCGCCCATAATGTTCCTACAGTTCGCCCAGGCTAATTCTTTGCCCGATCTTTACGGGGCCTGGTTTAATGCGTGGGCGGATGTCACAGTGGAGGGGCGACTGATCACGCCGGTCAATAAGGACATGGGAACGAAACGGTCATGAGTGAGCGACCTCTGTGGGACGGCATCGAAGGGATCGTCTTTGACGCGGTGGGGACTTTAATCAAACCGGAGCCATCGGTGGCGTCGGCGTATGCGGCGGCGGCGAGCCGGCAGGGAGTGGAGCTGTCAACCGACGAGGTGCGCGAGCGGTTCGGCGTGCACTTCCAGAGCGACGAGGTGCACGCGGGGCAGGGGGTCTGGTCGACGGATGAGGAGACGGAACGTCGCCGCTGGCGGAAGATCGTGGCGGGCGTGCTGCCCGAGGTGCCCGATCCGGATCGGGCATTCGACGAGCTGTGGGACCATTTCAGCAGCCCGCGGTCGTGGCGGTGTTTCCCTGATGTGGTGCCGACGCTCAGGGCGCTCGAGCAGATGGACGTGCCACTGTGCGTCGGGTCGAATTTCGACAGCCGGCTCCGCGGCGTGGTCGGCGGGCTGCCCGAGCTGGCGGCCTGGGTCGATCACCTGGTGATCTCGTCGGAAGTCGGCTACCGCAAACCGCATCCCTCGTTCTTCCGCGCGGTCTGCGACCGCCTCGGCCTGCCGCCGGAGCGGGTGATGTGCGTCGGGGACGACGTCGAGAACGACGTCCGGGGTGCGATGCGCGCCGGCCTCTCGGCGCTGCTGGTCGATCGCGTCGACCGTGCTCCCGCCGGCCTGCCGCACGTGGCGAATCTGACGGCACTCGTCCCCGCCCGCCTCAACGGCCGCTGAAGTCCCGCCCCCCCGCGCGACGATGGTTGGGGATGCCGGTTGTTCGAGTCGACGGGGCGGGACTCGCCTTGCCGGGCTTGTCGAGATGGTTTAGCATCCCGAGCGGCCTGGATGGCCCGTTCCCCTTTGGTTCGCGATGGCGGTACATTTCGACTCCCGGTCTGACCGGCCTGGACGGCCGTACCCGCCGTGACCGACCCCCCCAAGCGCCGGTCCTCGTCGACTCCTTTCAGGGAAGAAAGGATAACGCTCGTGGTCGCAACGGTGGGACAGCTCGCGGACCTCGTCCGCGGTCGGTTGGTCGGTGATGGCAACGTCTCGATCCGGTCCGCGCGCCCGGTAACCGAGGCCGGCCCCGGCGACATCACCTTCATCGAGAGCGAGCGGTACGCCAAGCAACTTCGAAGTTCGCCCGCCTCCGCCGCCATCGTGGGCCCGCATTTCACCGTCGCCCACCGGGAGACCGCCGACACCCTCGCCGTCATCGAGGTCGACGACCCGATGGCCGCCTTCCTGGCCGTCCGCACGCACCTGAGCGGCACCGGCCGATCGCGATGGACCGGCATCCACCCGCAGGCGAGCGTCGCCCCCTCGGCCCGGCTCGGCCGCGACGTGGCGATCTACCCGTTCGCCTACGTGGGTGAGGACGCCGCGATCGGCGACGGCTGCACCCTGCATCCCGGCGCCGTCATCGGCGCGGGCTGCACGCTGGGGCGCGAGTGTGTCATCCATCCAAATGCCGTGCTCTATCCGGGCGTCGTGCTGGGCGACCGAGTCGAGGTCCACGCCGGCACCGTGCTCGGCGGCGACGGCTTCGGGTATCGAACCACCGGCGGCCGGCACGTCAAGATCCCCCACTCGGGCCGGCTCGAGGTCGGCAGCGACGTCGAGATCGGCTCCAATTGCACGATCGACCGCGCCACCTTCGAGGCGACCCGCATCGGCGAGGGGACCAAGATCGACAACCTCGTGATGATCGGCCACAACAACCAGGTCGGCCGCCACAACCTTCTGTGCGGCCAGGTCGGCATCGCCGGGAGCTGCAAGACGGGCGACTACGTCATCATGGCCGGCCAGGCCGGGATCAAGGACAACACCACGATCGGCAGCGGCGTGATCGTCGGCGCCCAGGCGGGCGTGCACCGGAACGTCCCCGACGGCCAGAACGTCCTCGGCTCGCCGGCCATCCCCGTCCGCGAGCAGCGCCGGATCTTCCAGATGATCGCCCGCCTGCCGGAGATGCACCGCCAGCTCCGCGAGCTCTCCGCCCGCATCGCCGAGATCACCGCCGCGTTGCCCGAGGGCCACCTCGACGGCCTGACGACCGATGCCGGCCCTGGCTCCTCGGCGGAGGATGCCACGGAGGAGCTCGCATGACGCTCCTCGGCACCCGGCGCGGCAAGGTCTTGACCGCCGCCTCTTCCGACGAGAACGAGGGCGATGCCCCGATCGGGCTGCTGGCCGGCAGCGGACGGTTCCCGATCCTGTTCGCGGAGGCCGCGCGCCGGCAGGGCCTGCGTGTCGCCTGCGTGGGGATCAAGTACGAGGCCCCGGATGAGCTGCGCGAGCTCTGCGACTCGTTCCAGATCGCCGGCGTCGCCCGGCTGGGCGGCATGATCCGCGCGTTCCGTCGGCTGGGTGTCCGGCGGATCGTCATGGCGGGCAAGGTGACCAAGAACGTCATCTACACCCCCTGGCGGATGGTCCAGCTCATGCCGGACTTCCGCACCATCCGCTGGTGGTACTTTCGCAATCGGGTCGACAACCGCGACGACAGCCTCCTGCTCGGGGTCATCGCCGAGTTCGAGCGGGACGGCATGACCTTCGCCTCGGCGCTGGACTTCTGCCCGGAGTTGCTCGTGAAGGACGGCGTGCTGACTCGCCGCTCGCCCACCCCCGGCGAGCGCAAGGACATCGAGTTCGGCTGGAACCTCGCCAAGGAGATGGGACGCCTGGACGTCGGCCAGTCCGTGGCCATCAAGGAAAAGGCCGCCCTGGCCGTCGAGGCCATCGAGGGCACCGATCGCTGCATCGAGCGCGCCGGCCACCTCTGCCGCGCCGGCGGCTGGACCCTCGTCAAGGTCGCCAAGCCCCAGCAGGACATGCGCTTCGACGTCCCCACGATCGGCGTCACCACGATCGAGAACCTCCACAAGGCCGGCGCCCGCGTCCTGGCCATCGAGGCCGGCAAGACAATCCTCCTCGACCAGGACAAGGTCATCGCCCTGGCCGACCGCTACGGGCTGAGCATCGTCGCGATGGGCGGATGAGACGGACGATCACGATCGGGCTGGAGCTGGGATTCCCGCGCGGCGCCGGGGATAGGGTCGGGTACAATGCGATCGACGAGGATCGCCCTCACCTTACCGCCGATCCCGAGCGGAGCCACCGGCATGTCGGTCAAGCACCTTTATCGCCTGACGGTCGACCAGTACGATCAGTTGGTCGAGTCGGGATGCATCGACGAGCGCGATCGCGTCGAGCTAATCGATGGGTTCCTGCTGGCGATGGAGGAACGCTCCCGCCTGCACATTGTGGCGGGCAAAAAGTCGTTTGAGTCCTTCCAGCGGATCGCAGTGCCCGGCTGGCATGTCGCCAGGCGGGACCCGGTGGTCGTCTCGGACTACAGTAAGCCCGATCCCGACCTCACGGTCATCCGCGGGCAGATCCGCGACTACATCGAGCGCGACAAATCGGCCGCCGACATCGGTGTCGTCCTGGAGATTGCCGACGATGGTCTTTACGGGCACCAGCGGGATTTGAAGCGCATCTACGCCGCCAGCCGCATTCCGTACTACTGGATCATCAACATCGTCGAGTCGCAGGTTGAGGTCTATTCCGACCCCGACGGCCAGGATTACCGCACGGCTCAGGTCTTCACAAAGGACCAGGAAGTCCCCGTCATCCTCGACGGTGCCGAGGTCGGCCGCATCCGCGTGGTCGACCTATTGCCCGTGCTCTGAGCCGCGATTCTCGGCCGGCGGCGCCTCCGCCCCGGCGGATGCCGATGGGGGCGGCGCGGTCCACGATTCAGGCGTCGACGGCGCCCGATCCCCCTGGGCCTGCGGCTTGACCGCCACGCGCTCGGCCGCGCCGCCGCCGCGGAGCAGGGGCCCGGCCGGTGCGCCCGACGGCCGGCCCGCCTCGACCGCGCGCACCAGCACGTCGGCGGCGATCTCGAGGCTCAGGCTGTTCGAGTCGAGCACCAGGTCGTAGTTGTGCGGGTCGCTCGAGTTCGCCCGGTGCATCGTGCGGTCGAAGTGGAGCCGGCGCCGGTCCATGTCCCGCGCCGCGCGGCGAGCGGTCCGCACCGAGACCCCCATGCGCTCCGCCAGCCGGATCGCCCGGACCTTCAGCGGCGCGATGATCCGCACCGTCAGCGTCACCTCGCGCGGCAGCATGTAATTGGCCCCGCGACCGACCAGGATCGATTCGCCCGCCCGGCCGATCGCCTCGATCAGCTTGGCCAGGTGGTCGAGATACGCCTCCTGGGGCGCGTAGTATTCCTCGCGCAGCGGCAGCAGCCAGTCCTGCACGACGCTAGGGGCCAGCTCGTCCAGCGTGCGGACCTCGTCGAGCGGGACGCCCATCCGATGCGCGATCGCCTCGATCAGCTCGTCGTCGTAGACCTTCCAGCCCAGCCGCTTGCCGACCATCCGGGCAATGGCGCCTCCGCCCGCGCCGGCCTCGCGACTGATGCCGATGTTCTGGAACCGCGCCACGCCCCCCGATGCCGCGCGCGGCAGCCGCTCCTCGTCGCCGCGGCCGAACAGCCAGCGCGAGAGGAAATCCGGCCAGAGGTGCGATCGCGCCGGCGACGACGACGCATGGCCCGGCTCGTCGGTCGATGAGGTCGAGGCCGTCTGCCACGCCGTCATGCTCGGTTCCCCCCGCCCCACCTCGCCGCCCCGGGCCGCGCCACGCGCCGGCCGCGGTTTCATCCAGTCTATCGGCCGGACCGTCGCCTGCCCAGCGGCCCCGCGCGACGCCCGCCGCGTCGGACCGCCGACAGGTCGTGTAACCCTTACAACAATACCCCACCCGGCCGAATTCCGCGCGGGGGCGGACTTTTTTCCTCAAGGTTGCCGCTCGCAACGGCTTGGAGAACCTGTTGCGGGCCGCGTTTTCCCTCGGCACGACCTTTGCGAATTCCCCCCTCCACGGAGCCCGGGCCTGGCCGCCCGACCCGCGGGGCAGGCCATGCAAGTTCGGGCTGGGATTCACGATAGGAAGAGTCGAATCGCCTTCCGCTCGAGGCGAGTGAAGGAGCACCCCGCGATGAGAAATCGGCGTCACACCTTGCTGTGGATGAAGGACCTGATCGACCACCTGGCCCGCTGCCACGACCAGCTCCAGTGGACCAGCGACGAGCCCACCCAGTCCTTCCTCGCCGATGCGATGCTCGGCGACCTGGACCAGTGCCAGAAGCTCTGCGAGCAGCTCCGCACCGCCGATCTGGCCGCCGGGTCCGCCTCGCGCCTGGCCGCCTCGTGCTCCTGCTGACGCCCGACGATCGACCCGGCCGATTGGCATCCACGCGGGGAATGGGGTAAGTTCAGTCGAGCGACTCATTCGGCAGGACTCGGGGAATCGAACACGGATCTTGAACCACAGAGGCACAGAGACACAGAGGATTCACAGAGAAGAAGACACAAGGCTTTCATCTGCTGACTTCTCGCTTCGATGATTTCTCGGACTTTTCTTCCTCTCTGTGCCTCTGTGGTTCAAATCGGAATCGGGAACGAAACCGGATCGGAGCGCCAACCCGATCGGCAACCAACCCGGCCCGGCATTCCTGTGGCGAGAATCCTTCGGGTCGAGCCCAACCCAACCCCACTCCCCAGGATCCCGGACATGTCGGCCTCCGAGCCCGCCACGATCTCCCGCTTCCATGCGGACGCGCTCGAAGTCCTCGTCTATGAGACCCGCGCCCAGGCGGGTCGAGCCGCCGCCCGGCACGTGGCCCAGGCCATCGCCGATCGCCAGCGCGAGGCCGGCCGGGCGAACGTCATCTTCGCCGCCGCACCCAGCCAGGATGAGCTGCTCGCCGAGCTGGTCGCCCGCCCGGACGTCGACTGGTCCCGCGTCGCCGCCTTCCACATGGACGAATACCTCGGCCTCGACGCCGACCATCCGCTCTCCTTCCGCCGGTATCTTCAGGAGCACATCTTCCGCCTCGCCGCGATGACTCCGGATCAGCTCCGGCTGATCCCCGGCGAGCGCACCGACCGGCCCCTGGCCACGTGCCTGGAGTACGAGAGCCTCCTGCTCGCCGAGCCGACCGACGTCGTCTGTGCCGGCATCGGCGAGAACGGCCACCTGGCGTTCAACGACCCGCCCGTCGCCGACTTCCTCGACCCGGTGCTGGTGAAGGTCGTCCGCCTCGACGCCGCCTGCCGCAACCAGCAGCTCCACGACGCGCATCTCGCCCGGCTCGAGGACGTCCCGACCCATGCCTATACCCTGACGATCCCGGCGCTTTTGCGCGCCCGATCGCTCGCGGTGATCGTGCCCGGCCCGCGCAAGGCAAACGCCGTCCTGAATACCCTCCGCGGCCCGATCAACGAGTCGTGCCCCGCGACCGCCCTGCGCCGCCACAAGGGCGCGCGGCTCTACCTCGACCGCGACTCGGCCCGGCTGGTGGTCTGAGAGCCCGTCCCGGGAGCCGCGGGACCATCCGCCGGGCGGACGACGTCACTCCGGCAACGGCTGGTCCTTCGTCTCTGGCGCGAACGGCAACACCAGCAGGCCCATCAGGAACACCGCGCACATCGCGATCCCCGAGAGCCGCATCGGCATCGGGGCCGGATAATTGCCGAAGACCGAGCTCGACAGCAGACCCTTCAGCGACGACCCGCCGGCCGCGACCAGCCGGCCGCCGACGTTGTAGCACAGCGACACCCCGGTGCTCCGCAACCGCGTCGGGAATAATTCGGGCAGGTAGATCGCATATCCCCCGAACAGCGCGAGCTGGCAGAAGCCCATGATCGGGATCAGCACGAAGATCTGCCAGAACGAGTCGAGGAACCAGAACGTCGCCACGGTCGCGATCGCGGCCATGACGAACGAGATCGCGAACGCCGGCCGGCGGCCGAGCGACCGGCCCATGATGGCGAACGCATAGATGCCGAAGAACGCCCCGGCGTTCTGCACCATCGACGTGATCCCCTTCCAGAAAGACAGCCGGCCCTCGACCTCGCGGGGAGAGAGGTCCTGGGCGAGGAAGTGCTTGCGGAACACCGCGTCGATCAGGTCGAAGCTGAAGAAGCCGATGCCCCAGAGGCCCACCACACCGGCGAACGCCAAAATCATGCCGACGATCGTGTTCCGCCGCCATCGCGGGTCGCCAAACAGCTCGGCCAGCGACCCGAGCTTCGGCTTATCGCCGGCGGCCAGTTCGCCCTCCCTCGCCGCGGCCTTCCACCGCTCGGGCTCCCTCAGCCGAAGGAAGATCGGGATGACCAGGAGCGCCGGCACCGTCCCCACCAGGAACATCGCCCGCCATGAGCTGGCAATCTGGCCCGTCTCCTGGAGGCGGCCCAGCGTCATGCCGATCCCGGCCGCCATCATGTTCCCCACCGCCGATAATGCCTGGAGCGACCCCAGCGCCATCGGCCGCACCCGGTCCGACATCACCTCGGCGACTAATGACACGCTCACCGCGAGCTGCCCGCCCACTCCCAGGCCGGTGAGGAACCGCCAGAGCGCGAAATCCCAGACGCCCTTCGAAAGCGCGCTCAGCCCCGTGAAGGCCGAATAGCTGAGGATCGTGAGGGTCATCGTCTTCTCCCGGCCGATCCGGTCGCCCAGGATGCCGAAGATGATACCGCCGGTCCCCCAGCCGATGAGGAAGATGGAATTGGTGTAGCCCGACCATGCTTCGACGAGCTTGAGCTGGGACTGGTCGCCGGTGGCGACGCCCAGCAGGCTGCGGACCGCCGACACGCGGGCCATGGTGAAGAGCTGCTGATCCATCGTGTCGAACAACCACCCCAGCGAGGCGACGACGAACACGAACCACTGGTATCCCGTCAGCTCCTGCCACCAGGCGCCTTGCGGCCGCTCAAGGTTGGCTGCGGATCCGGGCGCGTCGTCGCTGAAATGCATCGGGCGGTCCTCCGCGTCGCCGGGCCGGGCCCGCCCGCCAGCGGGCGATTCCGCCCGCCAGCGGGCGATTCCGCCCGTCGGTCGGTCGTCCTGTCCGGGTCGTTCGTTCGGTCGGTCGGTCGATCGATCGGTTCGTGGGGGCGGCCCGTCGGGCCGGCGCCCGCCGGGGCCGGGGTGGGGCGAACCTTCAGTGAACCACGATGAAACCATGCCCGAACGCGCTCCGCAACCGCGTGGTGGCGATTTGCTTTTGTCGGCGGATCAGTCGGTCGGGCATTCTTGCCCGACGGGGCTGGAGCGTCGGGCAAGAATGCCCGACCTGCTTGAAATCCCCCTGCGCTTGCCTGACGATTTCGCCTCGCCGCCTCGCGGGCCGGGGCGATCGTCGCTAAGATCGTGCCCAGGAACGGATCGAGGACCGGCTCCACGAGGTGCCCGTTCCCGTTTTGCCGGAACTCGTCGGATCGGATCGGATCGGATCGGATCGTGCCCATGCGCTGGAGACTCGCAATCATCCTGGCGATCCAGGCCGCCCTGGTGCTCGGGCTGGCCGTCGGCGTCGCCACGGGCCGGATGCCGCTGGGAATCCGCGGTGAGTGGGAATGGCCGCGCCTGCCCGCGGGCGTCGGCCCGCTCGGCGGCACGCTCGCGCTGGCGATTGTGAGCATCGGCGTGTATGGGGGATTCGTCGCGCTGGGCGCGCGCCGGCTGGCGGCGCCCGCCTCGCGCGGGGTCGAGTCGATGTGGCTCGCCGCGCTCTTCGTCGCGTCGGTCGGCGTGCAGCTCGCCGTCCTGTATGGGGCACCCTACGGCTACGGCCTGACCCGCTGGGCGTACGTGAATTACCTCCCGGCCTCGACCGGTTATTTCCGGATCGCCCGCGACCGCGCCGCGGCGGATCCCTGGCGGTTCCTCCGCGAGTACCCCGACTGGATCCGCGGCCAGGACTCGCTCCACATCGGCACCCATCCGCCCGGCCTGATCGTCGCCCAGTGCATCTTGCTCCGCGCGATGGAAGACAACCCGTCGCTGGCAAACCGGCTCAACGCGGCGATGCCCGAGACGGTCCGCGTCGCGTTCCGCTCGCTTCCGCCGACCGACGGCCATCCGATTCGCCCGGCCGAGCGTGCCTCGCTCTATGCCACCGCGCTGCTGACCCTGCTCGCCTGCGCCGGCACGGTGATTCCCCTGTACCTGCTCGCCCGCCAGGCACTGCCGGCGCGCGTGGCCTGGTCGGCCGCCGCGCTCTGGCCGCTGGCCTCGGCCCCGAACCTGTTCCAGCCCGGCGCCGACACGACCTATCCTTTTCTTTCGAGCGCCGCCTGGGCGCTCGCCGCCTGGTCCGTACGCCGGCTGCACCTCGCCGGCCGACGATCCGCCTGGGCCTGGATCGCCGCGGCCGCGTCGGGCCTGGTGATGGCCTTCGGCATGCTCTTTACCCTGGCATTCCTGCCCGTCGGCCTGATCGTCGCGCTTTATGTCCTGAGCCAGCGCGACCTCAAATGGCCCGACCGCCTGGCCCTGATCGCGGCCGTCGGCATCGGGTTCCTGGCGTTCATCCTGGCCGGGTGGGCCGTCACGCGCGCCAACCCGTTCGTCGTCTGGAGCTGGAACCTGCACCACCACGCGCGGTTCTACGACGAATATCCGCGCACTTACTCCTTGTGGCTCTGGGCCAACATGATCGAGCTGGCGATCGCCATCGGCCTGCCGGCGATCGTCTGGTTCGTGCTGGGCCTGGTGAAACCTCGCGAGATCCCGCGCATCGTGGGGATCACGCTGCTCGTCCTGCTGCTCGTCAACCTGACCGGCCGCAACATGGGCGAGGTCGCCCGGCTCTGGATGCTCTACACCCCGCCGTTCCTGATCGCCGCCGCCGTCGGCCTCGAGCGCTTCCCCCCGCGCCCGATCGCCCTGGCCGTCACGACCGCCCTGATCGGCGCCCAGACCCTGGCGCTTCAGTCATTGATCCAGGTGGTGTATCCGGCGGTGTGAGGATGACGAGGACGTTTCACGCAGAGAAGACGAAGACGTTTCACGCAGAGACGCAGAGAAAGCAGAGAAAGCAGAGAAGCAGAGAAGACGGACGCAGCCGTCGTTGAGTTCGAGACTCTTACGCTTGCGAACAGAGAAATCGGATTGCTTTCCTCGCCCGGATCGCCCTCGGTCCATCCCGGCTCCGCCGTTTCCCGCTGGCCAGCCCCCGGAGGAAACCACAGACACACCGAGACACAGAGATCGGACCGAGAAGAGAAGAGGACTCGAGACCGGCTCACCCCGGCCGATCTCCCATGCCCCGTCCCCCAACGGTCTTCTCTTCCGGTCTCTGTGTCTCTGTACTACTCACTTCGAGAACTTTGTACGCCGTGCAAGATTGTCAAGCTGGGCCAGGGTCCCGATCAGCAAGCTGTCACCTAACGTCCCGATCTTCAACTGACCACTGACCACTGACCACTGCGGCCGAAGGCCGCGCTGTGTCTCTG
>DAIDHB010000057.1 GCA_027452145.1 Planctomycetales bacterium | reverse complement strand
TAGCGTTCGATGCCTGCGTTTCGAAGTGCAGCCTGCAGCGCAATGGTGCGCGCGGTCTTGGGTTGCGTGCGGTGAAATGACGTATCGAAACAGGCGACTTGCGGCAACTGGGGGGCGTGCCGGGCCGTTTCGCGAATCACTGCGATGTTGTGCGGCTGATGCAGCGGCGCCAGGGGAACGAGCGCGCCGAGCCGATGTAATACGGCCTCATCGATGCGCACCGGCCGGGCAAAGTCGCTGCCGCCGTGAACCACCCGGTGGCCCGCCGCACGCAATCGATGTCCTGTCTTTCTAGTGTCCGCCCGGAAGCCCACGAAGTGGGCGCCAGGACGTAGCCGGGGGGCGTCAGCCCCCCGGAACCCCGGACGAACCTTGATCTCCCCGCCATCGTGTCACCGTCCCGGCCGCGACCCCCGCAACGCGGGGTCGCGGCCGGGACGATCCGTCGAGAGGATTGGGGGTGTGGCGCGGCGGTCCGACCCCGGGGGGCTGACGCCCCCCGGCTACGTCCGGTCGCCCCCTGACGGGGGCTCGGTGCCCTGCCGGCCCAGAGTCTGAGCCGGCCCGGTCCCTCCGCGAGCCACCTATCGGCAACGCTCGAAACCCGGCCGAAACTGCGACGTGAGTCGCCGGGGCATGCGTGGAGAAAGCACCCGGCGACTCACGTCGCCGGTTCGCCGGAGTCCCCCGGAATGTCAAATCCTCGCCCGGCCGGGGGCGACGCCCGGCCAACCTTCATTCCCGGTGCCGGGTGTCTTCGACATGCTGACCCATCCCCGCTTTCGGCCTCACCTGCACGTCGAGGTCGTGCCAGGCGAGGGGGCTTTCGTGATCTCGGACGCCCGGCGGTCCGTGCTGAAGGGCCGCCCGTATGAGCTGGTCGTGCCCTGGGTCGGCGGCGACCGGTCGGCCGACGAGATCTGCGACCGTGTCCGCGACGACCTCAACCCGGCCCAGGTCTATTACGTGCTCGGCCAGCTCGAGCGCAAGGGCTACCTGTGCGAGGACGATGGCGCCTTGCCGCCGGACCAGGCCGCGCTCTGGTCGGCCGCGGACGTGGAGCCCGCGGTGGCGGCCCGCCGGCTTTCCGAGACGCAGGTAATCGTCCGC
This sequence comes from Planctomycetales bacterium, assembly GCA_027452145.1. GTDB lineage: Bacteria > Planctomycetota > Planctomycetia > Isosphaerales > Isosphaeraceae > JAKAUH01. The sequence continues at coordinate 31,802 of DAIDHB010000057.1, read as the reverse complement.
GCTTACGGGGTCGACGACTCGGGCCTTCGCGCGTTGCTTCAGCAACTCCACGTCCGAGTCGCCGATGAGCACGAGGACGAGTCCGGCGCGCGCCGCGTGGTTGTGGTCGATAGCTACCTGCGAGCCGAGCTCCAGGACGAGAACGCGGCCGCGCTGCGGGATGGCCGGCCCTGGCTCCTGGTCCGGCCGGTTGGCCGGCAGGTCTGGGTCGGCCCGCTGTTCCGGCCCGGCCGGACGGGCTGCTGGGAATGCCTGGCCGATCGGCTCCGCGCCAATAACCCGGTCGAGAGCTACCTCGAACGCCGGCGAAACGGCTCGCCCGGCACGGATGCCGCCGTCCCGGCCGGCTCGCCAGCGATCCTCGAAGTCGGCCGGGGCCTGGCCGCCCACGCCGTCGCCTCGTGGGCCGTCCGGGGCGAGCTGCCCGAGCTGGAAGGGATGATCCAGACGCTCGACCTGTCGTCGTGGAAGACGCAGGGCCACGCGCTGATCCGCCTGCCGTACTGCCCGGCGTGCGGCGAGGGCAGGGAGACCGCAGGGGATGGCGAACCCCGTGCGATCCGGCTGGAACCTCGCCCGAAATCCGGCACGCGCGACGGCGGGCATCGCGTCGTGGCCCCCGAGGTCACGCTGGAGCGCTACGGACGCCACGTCAGCCCGATCACGGGCGCCGTGACGATGCTCGAGCGCGTCGGGCCGACCACGGCCGACGACGGCGCCTTCCACGTGTACCTCGCCGGCCACAACCTGGCGAGGGGGCACGAGAGCCTCAACCACCTGCGGGGCGACCTGCGCAACATGAGCTCCGGCAAGGGCGCCAGCGACGCCCAGGCCCGCGCCAGCGGACTCTGCGAGGGACTCGAGCGCTACTCGGGCGTCTTCCGGGGCGACGAGCCGCGCCGCCGTGCCGTCGCCCGTCAGCTCGGCGAGTCCGGGGTGCGGCTCGAGGACTGCCTGCTGTTCAGCGAGCGGCAGTATCGCGAGCGCGACGCCTGGAATGCGCGGAAATCGCGATACAACTTCGTCCCGCTGCCGCTCGACCCGTCGGCCGAGATCGACTGGACGCCGGTGTGGTCGCTGACCCGCGGCGAGTTCCGCTATCTGCCGTCGGCCTTCTGCTATTACGACCATCCCCACCCCGAGCGCGGGCCATTCTGCGTGGCTTGCTCGAATGGCAATGCCGCGGGCAATACGCTCGAGGAGGCGGTCCTCCAGGGGTTCCTCGAGCTGGTCGAGCGCGACAGCGTGGCCCTCTGGTGGTACAACCGGCTGAGGAGGCCGGGCGTCGACCTCGCGAGCTTCGGCGAGCCGTATCTCGACCGCGTCGGCGCGTTCCTCCGCGAGCGAGGACGGACGTTCTGGGCCGTGGACCTGACCTCGGACCTCGGGGTGCCCGTGTTCGCCGCGATCTCGCGTGCGGACCATGCGCAGGACCAGCGGATCATGCTCGGTTTCGGCGCCCACCTCGATGCCTCGGTGGCGCTCATGCGGGCCGTCACCGAGATGAACCAGATGCTCTCCTGGGTGATGGCCGGACCGGGCGAGGAAGGCCGCGAGGAGGCGATCACCGACGCCGAGACGCGGCACTGGCTGAGGACCGCAACCGTCGAGAACCAGCCCTATCTGCTCCCCGATCCGACGACGGTGCCTCGGACCGCGGATGCGTATTCGCGCACCTCGAGCGACGACCTCGCGGAGGACGTTCGGGCCTGCCAGCGGCTGGCCGAGGACCGGGGCATGGAGCTGATGGTGCTCGACCAGACGCGGCCCGAGATCGGCCTGCCGGTGGCCAAGGTGATCGTGCCAGGGCTCCGGCATTTCTGGGCGAGGTTCGCACCCGGGCGGCTGTATGACGTGCCGGTCCGGCTCGGCTGGCTCAACCGGCCGCTCGCCGAGGACGAGCTGAACCCGATCCCGATGTTCCTCTGACGCGACGGTCGCGAGGCCGCAAGGTTCCCGCGCGGCACCTCGTCGCTCATCGCCTGGCGCCCTCGCCGAACGCGACGATCGCGACGCCCAGGGTGATGAGCAGCGTGCCGAGCCAGCGCGTCGTTCCGATCTCCTCGCGGAGGAAGTGCCGGGCCATCAGCGCCGAGAGGGGATACGAGGCGGCCGTCAGCGGCAGGGCGAAGCTGAGGTCGGCCCGGCGTAGCGCCATCAGGTAGAGCGCCAGGTGCAGGCCGAGCAGCGCGACGCCGCCGGCGACCCATCCATTGCGCGCGACGGCCACCGCCTGGGCCAGCCAGCCCCCGGCCGCGCCGACGGTCTGTTTCATCCCCCTGGCCAGCGCGGTCTCGCCCAGGGTCAACGCGACCACGGCCGCCAGCATGATCAGGAGGACCCGCCCTCGATCGCCGCCCATGGGTTTCAACCTCGCTCCGGCCCCGGGCCGGCAGGATGTCGCGGTCGGCCCGCCGGTGACGAGCGCGGGAGCTTCATCGTTCGCGTCAGCGCCGCGAACGCCTCGAGCAGCCCCTCGACCTCGGTCTCGGCGTGGTTGGCGTTGCACTGGATGCGCAGGACGCCCGCGTGATAGGGGACGGCCGGGAACAGGACCGACTGGACGTAATAGCCGCGGTCGAACAGGAACTTGCCGGCGTTGAGGGTATCGGCCTCGTCGCCGACCAGGACCGACACGATCGGCGTCGCCGAGCCCATCACGACGAGCCCCAGGTCGCCCAGGCCGCCGATCACGCGGCGGATCGACGCGTCCAGCCGGGCGCGGAGCCTCGGATACTCCTCGGAGCGCAGGATGTCGATCACGGTGCCGATCGCCTCGAGGTAGGGGGGCACGACCGGCCCTCCGAACACATAGGGGGCACAGCGGATCTTCAGTAATCGATGGAACGCCCGCGGGCCGCCGATGAAGCCCCCCGCGCACGAAAACGCCTTGGAGAGAGACCCGACCACGAACGCGTTGTCGTACGAGCCCAGCGCGTCGAGCACCGTCCCGCGCCCCTGGGCGCCCAGCACGCCGGTGCCGTGGGCGTCGTCGACATAGAGCACCGCGTCGGCGGCGCGGGCGACGGCGTCGAGCTCGGCCATGGGCGGGATCCGGCCGCTCATGCTGTAGACCCCGTCGATGCAGACCAGGGCCGAGCGATACGGTCGCATCGCGTCGAGCGTGCGCTCGAGCGCGGCCGGGTCGCCGTGCGCGAACGTCGCCACCTTCGCGCCGTTGGCGCGCGCGATCTTCGCGGCTTCCTGCATCGACGTATGGGCCTGCTCGTCCATCGCGATGGCGTCCTGGCGCCCGACGAGGCCGGGGATCGCCCCCAGGTTCGCCAGCATCACCGAGGGGAGGATCAGGACCGACTCGACCCCCAGCCATTCGGCCAGCCGCTCCTCGGCCTCGATGTTCGCCCGGACGCTGGCGAACGCCCGCGAGGCCCCGTTGTGCGTGCCCCACCGCGAGAGCCCGCGACGGATCGCCTCCTGCACCCGACCGTCCTGGTCCAGGCCGAGGAAGCTGTCGGAGCCGAAGTTGACCAGCGGCCGGCCGCCGACCACGATCCGACGCCCCGGGCCCGATTCGTCGATCACCAGGTCCTTCAGGTGGCTGTCGGGATGCTCCTCGCCGAACTGCTCGATGATTCTCACCAGCGTGTTCTGGCGCAGGGCGCGGCCCAGTTTCTCCATCGGGATGGGCGAGGTCATGGCTTTGGCTGTCACACTGGGTAAAACAGGAAGGGAATTTCGTGCTTCGGGACGCCGAACCGCGGAAGATCCGTTGAAAACCTCGGAATTGTAGAGATACACTGACATCCTGAGCTAGCTCAAATCGAGCAAATCGAGCCGGGGTGGCGAGTGGACCGTCCCGTGCGAACGCTCTCGGTTCTCCTCCCGTTCGTGGAGCGAGGGCGCGGAAACAGGAAGCTGGGCAGAAGGAAGGCCCTCGAAATCCATGGTTCGACGATCGGAGCGGATCGCGTCGGATGATGCCGCCGGGGTCGGAGGCAGCCCGGTGCTCGTCGGCGGCGTGGCGGGGATGGCCCTCTATCGGGCGCGGCCGGCGGAGATCCCCGCGCTGCGCAAACGTCCCGGCCCGGTGCCGGAGGGCTGGTCGCGCACGCCGGTGTCGCTCTTGCGCTACGCCGACGAGCAGACCGTGGCCGGCACCGCGTCGGTGTTCCAGGCGATCGCGGCGATGGGTGCGAGTCCCGCGGCGTTCGAGGGATGGGGGATCGTGGCGGCGTCGCGTTACCTGGGCCGAGCCAGCCTGGCGGCCGCGCTGCGGTCCTTCGGGGTCGAGGGCGTCTGGGGCACCTCGCCGCATTTGATCCCGCACTTCGCGCTGCATTCGCCGTCGGGGACGATCAGCCTGGCCCTGGGGCTGCGCGGGCCGAACCTGGGGGTGGGCGGCGGCCTGCACGCGGCGTCCGAGGGTTTTTTGGCCGCGTTGACCTGGCTGTCGGCCGGGGTCGTGCCGGGAGTCTGGCTGGTCCTGAGCGGCTGGTCGCCCGAGCTGGTGCCGACGCGGCCGGGCGACGCGGCGGACGCGACAGATGCGCCCGCGGCGGACGACGGCGAGATCGAGGTCCAGGCGCTGGCCCTGGCGCTCCGGCCGGCTGGTGCCCGTGAGGACGGACGCGAAGGCATGTCCGTCCGGCTGCGGGTGGATGGCTCGGACGTCCGGGCGCCGGCTCCCGTCGACCTGGTCCGGCTCGCCGACGAGCTGGCGGGGGGATCGGTCCGTACGCCGAGGACGATCGCGACGGATCCCGCGGGGCGCGTCCGGGTCGAGCTGATCGCGGAGGAATAATGTCGTGCCGAGGCTGCGAACATGACGACTGATGAATCGGTCTGGATCACCGGCGTCGGCGCCGTGACGCCGCTGGGCAGCGGGCTGGGCGAGATCGAGTCGGGCCTGCTGGCCGGCCGGTCGGGGGTCACGCGGGTCACGCGGTTCCCGACGGACGACTACCCCAGCCGGATCGCCGCGCAGATCGGTTCCGTCCCGACGCCGCCCGGCTGCGAGCCGTCGGAGTTCGCCCGGCTGAACGCGCTCGAGCAGCTCGCGCACTACTGCGCCGCGACCGCCCTGAATGACGCCGGTCTGCTTGGCCCGCACCGCGAGGCCCGGGTCGGGCTGGTGCTCGGCCTGGGCGCCGAGTGGATGTTCCTGTGGGAGACGGACCACCTCGCCGGCGGCCGCCGGATCCACGACCCGGCGCTCGACCGCGAGTCGACGCTCGAGCGCACCCGGCGCGACCTGGGCCTGACCGGCCCGGCGCTGGGCCTGTCGGCGGCGTGCGCCAGCGGCAACCACGCGCTGGAAACCGCCCGCCACTGGCTGCGGCTGGGACTGGTGGATATTTGCGTGGCCGGCGCGTGCGACCTGGCGGTCACGCCGGTCGGGCTGGCGACGTTCGGCAACCTGCGGGCGCTCTCGCGGCGGAACGAGTCGCCCGAGGCGGCGTCTCGCCCGTTCGACCGGGCTCGCGATGGGTTCGTGCTGGGCGAGGGGGGCGTGGCGTTCGTGCTCGAGCGGGCCGAGGACGCCCGTCGCCGCCGCGCCGAGGCGTATGCCGAGGTCGCCGGCTGCGGCTCCAGCAGCGACGCCCACCACCACGTGATCCCCAGCCCCGACCCGTCGCCGGCGGTCGGCGCCGTCCGCCGGGCGCTGGCGGATGCCCGGATCAACGCCGACGAGGTCGACCACATCAACGCCCATGCCACCGGCACGCCGGTGGGCGACGCCGCCGAGGCCGCCGTGCTCCGCACCGTGCTGGGCGAGCAGGCCAGCCGGATTCCGGTGTCGTCGACCAAGAGCCTCACCGGCCACATGCTGACCGCCGCGGGCGCCTTCGAGGCCCTGGCGTGTCTGACCGCCATGCGACACCAGGCGATCCCGCCGACGATCAACCTCGACGAGCCGGACGTCGACCTCTGCCTGGTCGCCCACGAGGCGAGGCCCCACAGGGTCCGCATCGCCGTCTCCAACTCGTTCGGCTTCGGCGGCAGCAATACCAGCCTGGTCCTTCGCGCGGTGTAAAGCGACGGGCCTGAATGTTATCGTGGGAGAGCCCCCGAGGACCGCGCCGGCGGATCGGATCGGATCGGGGCGACGATCGTGCATCCCTCAGCGACGGACGACGGGAGACGCCGGGAACGATGCCAGCGAGGGCGGGGAATGGTCGAGGCGCACCGGTCGCCATCGTGACCGGCGCATCCAGCGGCATCGGCCGCGCGCTGGCCGTCCGGCTGGCGTCGTCGGGGTACCGCGTCGGGTTGATCGCGCGCCGCGTCGAGCTGCTCGAATCGCTCAGGGACGAGATCGCCAAGGCACGTGGACTGGCCGTCGCCGAGGCCGCCGACGTCGGCGACCGCGACGCGCTCCGCGGCTCCGTCGCCCGGGTCGAGGAGCAGCTCGGGCCGGCCGACGTGATGGTCGCCAACGCCGGCTTCGGCGCTCCGACGCACCTCGACCCGCTGAACATCGACGATGTCGAGCAGACCTTCCGCGTGAACCTGATGGGCGTGGTCTATTCGATCGAGTCGGTTTTGCCCGGCATGCTCGCCCGGCGGAGCGGGCAGATCGTGGCCGTCTCGAGCCTGGCTGGCGACCGGGGCATGCCGGGCGAGTCGGCCTATTGCGCCAGCAAGGCCGCGGTCAACGTCTACATGGAGGGCCTTCGGATCGCTCTGCGGGAGAGAGGGGTGGTCGTGACGACGGTCTGCCCGGGGTTCGTCCAGACGCCGATGACGCCGATGGACGCCGCCGCCACGCCGTTCATCATGTCGGCCGAGGCCGCCGCCGATCGCATCGCCCGGCTGATCGAAGGCCGGCGCGGGGGCGTCCACCGATTCCCGAGGCGAATGGCCCTGCTGATGTCGCTGATCGCGCGGATGCCCGACGCCCTCGTCGCGCGGCTCGTCGGCGACGGCTCGGCCCACGAGCCTGCACCCGCGGAGCCGGCCCCATGATCGACCTGGCGCTTCGGATGCTCCTCGACGAGAAGGCCCGGTTCGCCGCCACGGTGCTGGGCGTCGGGTTCGCCGCCGCGCTGGTCCTGATCCAGGTCGGCATCTTCTTCGGACTGCTCGAGAACGCCAGCATCACCATCGAACACCTTGGCGCCGATTTATGGATCACCTCGCGCAACGCCCCGAACGTCGACTTCGGCAATCCTTTTCCCGAGGGGTACGTCCGCCGCGTCCGATCGATCCCGGGCGTCGAGCGCGCTGATAACCTGATCGTCTGGTATGCGATCGTCGCCCTGCCCAACGGCGCCAAGGAGTCGGTGGTCTATTACGGCCTCGAGGACTTCCCCGCCTGGCGGTTTCCCTGGAACGTCGAGTCGGGCAATCCGGCCGACCTGCGGCGCGGGCGCTATGCCATGCTGGATGCCTCGGCCGAGCGGCGGTTCGGCGCGTTTCGGCCGGGCGATTATCGCGAGTTCCAGGGCCGGCGGCTCAAGATCATCGGCAAGACCCGCGGGGCGCTGTCGTTCACCACCAGTCCGATGGCGTTCCTCGACTACCGCCTGGCGCAGTCGCTCTCGCCCGCCGACCTGGCGGGGCGGACGACTTTTGTCATCGTCCGGCTCGCCCCCGGCGCCGATGTCGAGGCGGTCCGGAGCGAGATCCGCAGCCGATTGCCATATAATGACGTCTACACGCGGGACGAGTGGGCCTCCCGGTCACGCGGCTACTGGATCGAGAGCACCGGGCTCGGCCTGACCCTGGCGCTGACCGTCGGCCTGGGCGCCCTGGTCGGCGTCGTCATCGTCGGCCAGACGCTCTATGCCTCCACGACCGAGCACCTGACCGACTTCGGCACGGTCAAGGCACTCGGCGGCGGGAACCTCACGGTTTACGGCATCATCGCCGAGCAGGCCACGTTCGCCGCGGCACTCGGATATGCGCTGGCGCTGGCGCTCTCGTTCGCCCTGCGGCCGGTGCTGGCGAGCCTTGATATGAAGATGAATATCTCGATGACGATGGCGGCCCTGGTCTACGTCGGGACGCTGGCGCTCTGCCTGGCGGCGGCCTCGTTATCATTCCGCAAGGTGGCGTCGCTGGACCCGGCCATCGTTTTTCGCGGCTGATATGACGCCGGCCTGAAAGCAGGTCGGCCAGTCTTGGCCGACGTGGCCGCGGGGTCGGGCAAGACTGCCCGACCTACTTGAGGAACTTTCCTGCCGGGGCAAGAGTGAGGAGGCAAGCGACGTCATGCCGGTGCTCGAGGCCGACGACGTCTCGAAGATTTACCGCGAGGGGGCCCTCGAGGTGCCCGCGCTGCGCGGGGTCTCGCTGGCCGTCGACCGCGGCGAGATCGTGGCGGTCGAGGGTCCCTCGGGCTCGGGCAAGACGACGTTGCTGTGCATCCTGGGCTGCCTGCTCACCCCGTCCTCGGGGCGGATCGTCGTCGACGGCCGCGCGGTCGATCCCCGCCGTCCGGACGAGCTGCGCGACCTTCGGCGTCGGTCGATCGGCTTCGTCTTCCAGCAATTCAACCTGTTCGCGGCGCTCTCGGCGATGGAGAATGTGGCATACGGATTGAACCTCAAGGGCTGGAGCGGCGAGCAGGCCCGGCGCGAGGCCGAGCGGATGCTCGAGGCTGTCGGTCTGGGCGATCGCAAGGCGTTCCGTCCGCGGGACCTCTCGGGCGGCCAGCGGCAGCGGGTCGCCGTGGCCCGCGCGCTGGCGGGGCCGTCGAGCGTGATCCTCGCCGACGAGCCGACCGGCAACCTCGACAGCGAGAACGGCCGGCGGGTGCTCGAGCTTTTCCGCGTCCTGGCACACTCGGAGGGCCGCGCCATGGTGATCGTGACGCACGACCCGCGCGTGCGCACCATCGCCGACCGGGTCGTGACCATCCGCGACGGCCGGTTGATCCACGAGGAGGCGTAAAGCGATGTCGCCGTCGATGATCCTGGGTCGAGTCGTGCTGCCGGCCTCCGCGGTCGTCCTCGTGATCGCGCTGGCGTGGCAGTCGATCCAGGCCATCGTCGCCCGCGCCGGGGCGACCGAGGTTGTCCGGGTCGAGCCGGCCGTATCGGCCGACTCCGCGATCGACCGCGTGACGGCCGAGGGCCGGGTCGCCGCCTATCCGGGCGCCGAGGTCACGGTCGGCACCGAGGTGCTCGGCACGATCGTCGAGATGCCGGCTCGCGAGAAAACCGCCGTGCGCAGGGGCGAACTGCTCGTACGCCTGCGCGATGACGAGGTCCGCGCATCGCTGCGCGAGGCCCAGTCACAGCTCATGGAGGCCGAGGTCGGGTTGCGGCTGACCCAGGCCCGGTCGCGGCTGGACTCCATCCTGCCGATGGTCGTCATCCAGCCTCCGACCCCGGAGACGCGCCGCGACACGCTCGCGCTGGCGGAGGCCCGGCGCGACGCGGCGCGCGCGGCGGTTGACCGCCTCGAGGCCGAGGCCGCGAGGTATCGCATCGTCGCTCCGATCGACGGCGTCGTGATCTCCCGCCTCGTCGACCCGGGCGAGACGGTAACGTCCGCCACGCCGCTATTAACCATCGCCGACCTGAACCGGCTGCGCATCGAGGCCGAGGTCGACGAGTTCGACATCCCGCGCGTCGCGGTGAACGCCGCCGCGACGATCTCGGCCGAGGGCTATCCCGAGACCACCTGGCGCGGCCGGGTCGAGGAGATCGCCGACGCAGTCGTCCCCCGCCAGACCCGACCCGAGGACCCAGGCCGTCCCGCGGATACCCGCGTGCTGGTCGTCCGGATCGCACTCCTGGAGAAGAGCCCCCTCCGCCTGGGCCAGCGCGTCGAGATCGAAATCGCCAGGCCGGAGGGCTCGCAAGAGTCCCGGGATTAACCGCGAAGGCAAGCGAGGAGAAGAATCCGGATTTAACCGCGAAAACCGCGAAAACCGCGAAAAAAGAATGGGACGGAGGTCCCAGGCGACGGCGACCAGATCTTCCGTTGTTCCACTCTTCGGCGGCCGCACACAATGCGGCCAGTAGTCCCATAAATCAAAACATTATAGCGAGAACAAGCAAGGGCAAGCATCTCACTCGCTGCCGAACGGATCACCGATCCTTTTCGCGTTTTTCGCGATTTTCGCGGTTAAGTCCGGATCTTCTGTTTTCCGGATCTTCTGCTGGTTTGCCTTTGCGGTTGCGCTCTTGGCGGGATCGGGGTCAGCGAGGGATCACTGCGCCTTTTTCGTGGTGGCAGGCGATGCCTTCTTCTTGTCGTCCCCGGGCTCGCGCGGTTTCTCGAAGATGATCACGTGCTGCCAGGGGAGGAACTCGAGTGACTCCTTGAAGGTGAACCCCTGCGGCTCGACCTCCTTGCGGACCTGCTCGAGCGTCATCTTGTGCTCGGGCTTGATCGGGACCTCGGGGTCCTCGCCGCGGAACTCGACCAGCACGAGCCGCCCGCCCGGCTTGAGCGCCGTCAGCAGCCCCTGCAAGATGACCTCGGGGTCCGTGCACTCGTGATAGACGTCGACCATCAGGATCAGGTCAATCGTACCGGCGGGAAGGTTGGTCTTCGTCTGGGTGGAGCGGATCGGCTTGATGTTCGCGACCCGGGCGGCGCGGGCGTTTTCCCGCAGGAATCGCAGCATCTCGGGCTGGACGTCCGTGGCATACACGACCCCCTTCGGCCCGACCTTGCGAGCCAGGCGGATGCTGTAATACCCGGCGCCGGCGCCGACGTCGGCCACCGTGGCCCCGGCCGGGATCTTGAGGGAGCGCAGCATCGCCTCGGGCTGCTCTTCCTGGATCCGCGTCTCGCGAAACAGCCAGTCGGCGCCCTCCCAGGACATCACGTCGGCGATCGGCCGGCCCATGTAGAAGCCGGGCGGATCATTTCGGGCCGGCGCCTTGGCTTTTGCCTTTGTCTTCGCCTTCGGCCGGGCGGTCGATTTGACGGGCTCGTCCTTGCCGCCCGAGGGCGCCGGGTCCTGGGCGGCCGCCGGCACCTGGAGGGCAACCAGGATCGCCGCGGCGAGCGCCGGCAGCCCGGCGCAGCTCTTGAAACCTCGGTTCTTCCCGATCATGGCGGGCTCCCCGTCTGTCTCGGTTGCCGGTCTCGTTCGTGGGTTGCGATCCGTCGCGGCGGGCAGGTGTTGCGGAGCGAGGGCGAGATCCTTCAGTCGGCGATGGCGTAACGGATGATGCACCAGAGGGCCTGGAAGCCGTCCTTGACCCCGATGTGCTTCCCCTCGGCGTAGGTCCGGCCGTGGTAAGAGACGGGCAGCTCGTAGACCCGGCACTTCCGCTCCGGCCGCTCGCCTCGGGCCGGGAAGGTGAAGCGCGCCACCTTGGCGGTGACCTCCGGCTCGAAGCCGAAGCGATCGCTCTTGAGCTCGATCCCCTGGATGACCTCGCGGCGGAAGACCTTGTAGCAGACCTCCATGTCGGTGAGGTTCAGGTTGGTAAACGCGTTCGAGAGCAGGGTCAGGAACTTGTTGGCCAGCGAGTGCCAGAAATACAGGACGCGGTGCGTCTCGCCGATGAACCGCGAGCCGTAGACCACGTCGGCCTGGTCCTCGACGATCGGCCGGATCAGCTCGGGGTACTGCGCCGGGTCGTATTCGAGGTCGGCGTCCTGGACGATGACGATCTGGCCGGTCGCCTCGCGGAACCCGGTGCGCAGAGCGGCGCCCTTGCCCTGGTTGCGCTCGTGGAAGACGACCTTGAGGTCGCCGTCGGCCTTCGCCATCTCGCGGAGGATGTCGCGCGTGCCATCCGTGGAGCAGTCGTCCACGATGATGATCTCCTTGCGGAGGGGCACGGCGCGGACGCGCCTGAGGATCTCGTGGATGCTCGCCTTCTCGTTGTAGGCGGGGATCACGACCGAGAGCACCAGGTCGTCGGGGACGCGGTACAGCCCGAGCTTGCGGCAGAAGGGCTCGCCGAGGGTGGCGATCAGCCAGTCGAGTCGTTCGGCGTCGCTGGCGAAGCCCACGGCCGGCGAGACGAGCCCGGGTCGGGGACCGGGCGCCGAGGACGCGTCCGACTCGGTGAGGCGAGACGGCGCAGCGGTGGAGAGCGAGCCAACATCCATTGCCTGCGGATCCTCCCGGCTTCGGCGCGATCGTTGTCTGCCGCCGGTTCCTCCCGTCATCGAGAACCGTGGCATGCGGTCGGACCGGCGGTCGTTCGGCCGACCGCCGACACGGTTCAAGATAAGCGACAGGCCCGACCATGGGAAGCCGGATCGGCCGGCGGGACCGGTAGGGTCGAGGGTCTTCCTCCGCGGAATCGGGGGGAAACGAAGCGGGCCGCCCCGTTGCGGGAGCGGCCCGTCTCGTCAGATTCATCCTCGCGGCCGCATCGGGCGGCCGGCCATCGCTCGATCGATTCCGACGGCTCAGGTCGCCGGGACCCGCGGGGCCGCCGGGGTGGCCGGACGCGGCGCGGGCGGGGTGATCGTCTCGGCCGGCGGGACCGGCGTCGCCGGGACGGTCGTTCCCGGGATGGTCGTCGCCGGGACCGTCGTCTCCGGGGCCGGCGGGGCCGTCGTGCTCGGCGTCACCGGGTTCGCCGGAACCGGAGGCGCCACCTCCGACGGCATCGTGGTCGTGCCGGTCGTCGTGCCATACTGCTTCGACGGGACCGTCAGCGTCTGGCTGGACGGCATCGACGGGTAGCTCATCCCCACGGCCGATCCGAAGACCGCCGGGGCATAGGCCCCGCCGTAGCCGTAGCCGTAGCCGCAACTGTTGCACATCGGCTCGACGTAGGCGCAGGTGTTGCAGCTCGAGCGCTTACGGCAGTGGAACAGCCCGCCACCGCCGCCGCAGCGATGCCGGCGATGCCCGCACCCGGCGTACCCGGCCCCGTAGCATCCGCCGTACCAGCCGCCGTAGCAACCGCCGCCGTAGCAACCGCCGTAACCGCCGCTATAGCAGCCGGCATAGCCCATCCCGTAGCAGCCATAGCAGCCGCTGTAGCAACCGCCGTAGCAGCCCGCGTAGCAGGCCGGCATCGCCGGGCCCGGATACACGTCGGCGTAGCAGCCGCTGTAGCCGCCGCCGAAGCAGCCCATGTACGTCGGCGGAGCATACGCGATCTCACACCCCTTGTTGTGGCAGCCCAGACCGCTGAGCGCCACCAGCATCACGAGAGTTCCCTGCATCACTCCCCTCCCCGTTGCTGACTCAGAAGAAGTAACGCGACACCCGCGACCGGCACCCGATTGCCCCTGGTGCAACCCCCGTCAGGATCCGGCTGGGCCTCTGCGGAGCATCGCGACGACCCGAAGGCCCGCGCACGCCCTCCCGCCCATCAAGTCGCCCGAATTGCTAGCCTCTGCTCAGGCTCTCCAGATTCTACTGATCATCATACCCCAGGTTCAATCGAGGAAAAGTCAAAATGGTGGAAAACCGCGGACTGGATAATTTGAGTATGCGAGGCGTAGGGATCAGAGAGCAACGATTGGGCCGAATTTCTGGTCCGGCGTCATTTTGGCGGGTATGGTTGGGGACCGGGACCGGGTTGGAATCGATCGGGAGGCGGTCATGGGCAATACCATGAAAGGGCGGGGCGGCGAACGACGCGGGCCGACGCGCGGCCTCGTGGCGCAGGAGGCGACTGCCGTTGCCGCCGGCGACGGGACGTCTTCCGACGCCGGAAGATCGCGACAGGACCGGGTGCCGGGATGGCCCCGGTGGGCGAGGGTCGTGGTCAGCCTGATCGTGGCCTACCACCTCGCCGCGATCGTGGCCGGCGCGGTGGGGGTCCCGCCGTCCTCGGAGCTGGAAAGGGCGATCGCCGACGGCTTCAGGTCCTATTTCGACGTGATGGACCTGGGCTATTCCTACCGCTTCTACGCCGAGCCGCCGCCGACTCCAGTGGTGACGGCGACGCTCCAGTTCGGGGACGGACGGCCCGAGGAGGTGGTGCGGCTCCCCGGCCGCGAGGTCGGCGGCCCCCGGATGAGGCATCAGCGGCAGCTCGGGCTGGCGAATGCCCTGTTCAACGACGTTCAGGAAGCTCGCCGCCGGGTCCGGGACGCCTCGCAGAGCCGGCTGGCGCGGGCCTATGCGCGGCATCTCTGCCGGACGCGGCCCGGCTGCCGGCTGGTGACGATCCACCTCCAGCAGCACCTCCTGCCCGACATCCGCGAGGTCCGCCGCGCATTGAACGAGCCCGGTGCGACGCGGTTCGACCTGTTCGCGGAGTCGCTCTTCTCAACCCCCGAATGGGTCGGAGACTACGCGTGCGACGACTTCTGAACGAGGCCCGCCGGTATTTCTCGGACCTGCTCGGCGCGACTCGGCGGGGGTGGAATACCTTTTTCTTCGCGCCGAGCGATCCGACGGCCCTTGGCCTGATCCGCGTGGGCACGGGGCTGCTGGCGTTCTGGAGCCTGTTCGTCCTCGGCCTGGACCTGCACGATTACTTCGGCGCCGACGGTTGGGCCGAGCCGTCGGCGATTCACGACGACCATCGCCCGTTCGTCTGGTCGCTGTGGTACGCGGTGCCCGAGGGCGGCCTTCGACTGGCCTGGGCCGGCTGCCTGGCCGTGCTGGCGTCGTGGACGATCGGCCTGTTCAGCCGGACGACCGCCGTGCTCTCGTGGTTGATCGTGGTCTCGACAATCCACCGGGTGCCGGTCGCGCTTTATGGGTTCGACCAGATCCTCTCGCCGCTGTGCCTGTACCTCGCCGCGACCGGGGCGAGCGGGCAGGCCGTCTCGCTCGATCGATTCCTCCGGCGCTGGCGGCAATCGCGGGCGGCCGCGGCCGCCTCCGCCGGGGCCCGGCCGTCGGGCGCGCCGCCTCGCCAGGTGTCGCCGGACGATCCTGCGGTCCCGACGCCGACGGTCTCGGCCAACCTGGCGCTCCGCCTGATCCAGTTGCACCTGCTGGTGATCTACGGGATCGCCGGGCTGGGAAAGCTCCAGGGGCCGTCGTGGTGGAACGGCATGGCGCTGTGGGGGACGATGACCGCCGGCGAGTTCGTGGTGCTGGACTTCACCTCGCTTTCCGCCGACCCCTGGCTGATCAATGCGATGACGCATTTCAGCCTGGCGCTGGAGCTGCTGTATCCGGTGCTGATCTGGGTCCGGATCGCCCGCCCTCTGATGCTCGCCGGGATCGCCGGCCTGCACATCGGGATCGCCCTGATGAGCCCCGGCCTGACCGAGTTCACCCTGGCGATGCTGACGGCCAACCTGGCGTTCGTCTCGGGCCGGTGGGTGCGCGGGCTGGCGGCGGATCCCGATCGGGCCCCGCTCAGGGTGCTGTATGACGGCGCCTGCCCGCGGTGCCGGGCCTCGATGGCCCTGGTCACCGCGGCGGATCCCGCCGCCGTCGTCGAGCCGGTGGACCTGACCGCCGTGGACGTGCGGACGGTCCACCCGTCGTTGACGCCCGAGACCTGCCTGCGGGCGATGCACGTCGTCTCGGGCTCGGGCCGGGTCTGGTCGGGATTCGACGCCGTGCGGGCGATTGGCTGCCGGCTGCCGCTGGCCTGGCCGCTGGCCGCGGCCGCCTTCCTCCCGGGGGTCGCACCGCTGGCACGGATTGTGTACAATTCCCTCGCGGCCGGTCGGCCGCGCGACGTCCCTTGCACCGACCGCGTCTGCGGTCTCCATTCCGGGGCGGCGCGAACCGCGCCTCGCCTCCTCCGAGGTCGCGTCACCGATCCCAACAATCCGATCTCGACTCCGGCCGACTCCCGGGAGACCCCACACCCATGAGCTACGCCTCCGAGCCGTTCTCCGCCCCTCAGGAAGAAGTGGATGAGACGTCCGACGATCGCGAGGTCCCGCCGCTCCGCCGGATGTACCTGGCGGAGCCCGGCTGGCAGATCAGCGTGAAGTCCGGCTACGCCAAGGAGTTCTGCTACATGATGATGCCGGGGCAGGATTTCTACCACCGCCTGCTCGACGGCGAGATCTACGTCCATCGCCACGAGGAGAAGCTCTGCCTGTGTTGCGCCGTTCGCCGCGGGCTGCTGGTCGCCGAGCCCAGGCGGCTGCGGGAGGCCGTCGTCCCCTTGCCGGTGGACGCGGAGAGTATCCCGCTCGATCTGGGCTGGCTCGAGGCTGAGCGTCGGTAAGCCAGGTCCCCGTTCTTTCCGATCGGTCCCGTCGTGCCGGCGAGGCTCGCCAGTTCCGGGGGATTCGTCGGTGGCTCGAACCGTCGGGCGGTCCGTTGACCGTTCGCGTGCATCCCATTTCCCCGGCCGCCTTCCTCGAGCGTCGAGCTCGAAGGTTCCCGGGAGACGCGGCCCCGAGGAACGGTGCTGATGAGCGTCTCGTCGAAATGCTACTACGCACTCAGGGCGATGTACGTCCTCGCCGAGCGCCACGGCGACGAACCGATGAAGATTGCCGAGATCGCCGAGAAAGAGCAGATCCCGACCCGGTTCCTCGAGGTCATCCTCAACCAGCTCAAGGGGGGCGGGTTCGTTCAGAGCCGCCGCGGCGCTGAGGGCGGCTACCGCCTGGCGCGGTCCGCCGAGCAGGTCACCGTGGGCGAGATCATGCGGTTCGTCGACGGGCCGATCGCGCCGGTGGACTGCGTCAGCCTGTCCCGCCCGAAGGCCTGCGACTTCCCAGACGGCTGCCACTTCTTCGCCTTCTGGACGAGGCTCCGCCTGGCCATCTCCGAGGTCGTCGACCAGACGACCTTCGCCGACCTCGTCCGCGACGAGCACGAGCGCCGACGCGTCCGCGTCGACGACTGGGTGATCTGACCGGCGACCCGCTCTCGGGCGGCCTCCGCCCCGTCTCGTCCACCCAGACCCGGCCCGCGATTCCGGAATCCTACTGGCGGATGTGGAGGAGCTTGCGAGCCCGATCTCGCAGGGACGACCACGGGGCCGGCAGCGGGAGGGGCTCGTCGTCGGGCTCGTCGTCGAGCGGCTCGGGGCGGCCTGTGGCATCGACCTGAACGAACTGCATCAGGCCGTCCATCCAGGGGCCATCCCCTTCCTCCAGGGAGGAGCCCCACAGGGCGACGACGATCTGGGCGCGGGCACGATGGATCTCGCGGCCGCGGATCTGCACCACCCGGCCGACCGGGACGGGCTCGTAGCAGCGGAGGTCCAGGACCCGCTTGAGCACCAGGTTGGCGTTGAGCCCGGCGGCCCGGAAGGCCGTGGCATAGCCCGCCTCGAGCGCGAACGACAGGAGCACGCCGGCATAGAGCGTCCCGTGGTGGTTCGCGTCGCGCGGCAGGATCAGCCGATAGGTCAACGTCTCGTCGTCATACAGCTTGGGATCGGCCATGCGCCTCGAGTCCGGCGGTCCGCAATAACTCGGACGGATTGATTTGAGATGGGCTCGCTCGGCTCCCCGGAAAGCTTATCACGGGGACAGTCCGGCCGCAACTTTCGACGCGCCCGCATCCACTTTCCCGGCCGGACCAAAAAAAAACCCTCGATCCTGGCAGGATCGAGGGCTGACGGGAAGCTTCGGAAGTTGCGCCGGTAGGAATCGAACCTACGACCTCCAGGTTATGAGCCTGGCGAGCTAGCCGCTGCTCCACGGCGCACAGGGATTATAGCGCGCTCCCCCCGCCAGGGGAAGGGCAACGATCCCGTTTTTCGCCGGAGCTCGGCCACCCGCCATGCAATCCCCATCGCGGACACGATCATGACTCCCCCGGCCGGACGCCGCTTCGAGTCGCATTGGCATTCCAGATCAACCATTCTTCCGACCAACATCAGACTGCTTTGGCAACATTTTACGTCTTGTTGTGCGAAACATTCCACGAGGCCGATCGGGATGTTCGGGCTGTCGGAAGGAACAGGGGAAGCAGGGGAGGAATAAAGAAAAAGGCCCTTTGCTGCAGTTCGTCTGTTGTCATTCGAGACAGAATCGAAGACAATCCGTACGATTCGCACCGCGAGTTCCGATCGGGACGCGGGCGCGATCGCTGGGCCGCGGAACAGACGGTCCGGCCCACTCGATCGACGGAACGAGACGCGAAGACGGCGATCTGAGGCTTCTCCAGTCGACCTAATTCTCTCTTGCTGGCCGGGACGGACCGGGCCGTGGCAGACCGCGCCCGTGGAGGTCGCTGGGGCTGCAATCCGATGAATAAGGGATGGGCATCCCGGCGCCACTCGAAGGCGCAGCCGGTCGCATTCCGACGGCGATCCCCGAAGGCCGGCCGCAGTGGACCGGCCGACCCGGCGATCTGACGAGGAGGGGACTGATGCACCGTACCGTTGCCGCCTTCATCGAGCACCTGCGGTCGGAACGCCAGGCCTCCGCGCACACGATCCGGTCGTACGAGGATGACCTGGGCCTTTACGCGAGCTATCTCGAGGAAGCCGCCGGCGAGGGGAGTGACCCGTCGGCGGTGGATCCGGGCCGTCTGCGGCGTTACTCGGCCTGGCTGGCGGGTCGAGGATATGCCCCCAGTACGATCGCTCGCCGGCTCGCGAGCCTGCGATCGTTCTTTCGGTTCCTGCGGCGGGAGGGACTGGTTACCGCCGATCCGACCGCCGGCCTACGTAATCCGAAGCAGGCGAAGCGGTTGCCGCGACTGCTCCGCGTGGACGAGGTGATCCGGTTGCTGGACGGAATCCCGGTCGACACGGCCCCCGGGGTGCGGGATCGGGCGATGCTCGAGACCCTCTACGGGGGCGGACTGCGGGTGAGCGAACTGGTCGGGCTGGATGTACGCGACCTGGACGATGCGAGCGATCTGGTGCGGGTCCGGGGTAAGGGCCGCCGCGAGCGGCTCTGCCCAATTGGTGAGGTCGCGGCATGGTGGTTGCGACGCTGGATGCCACTGCGACAGCCGAAACAGCCCCGCGACTCGGCAGTCTTCCTCAACCAGCGCGGCGGCCGCCTGACAACCCGCAGCGTCGGCCGTATTCTGGAAGGCCACCTGCTCCGGGCCGGGCTGCTGGACACAGCCAGCCCGCATACCCTGCGCCACAGTTTTGCGACCCATCTGCTCGACGGCGGGGCCGATCTCCGCAGCGTCCAGGAGCTCCTGGGGCACCGGAATCTGACCACCACGCAGATCTACACCCACGTCACACAGGACCGGATTCTCGATATATATCATGACGCACATCCGCGAGCCTGAAGGAATCTGCGACCCACTCGGAGGCATCGGGCCAATGAGGAACTAGTCAAATGGACACCGCTTCCGGACCCGGCGAAGCGGTATGATGACTTCCGGCGGCCGGTCGTGCCCCCGGCCGACTCGCCGGGCTCGATACCCTCGTGCCCTTCCGCCTGACTACCGTGACTGGACTATCATCACAAGACGACGCCCCGTTCCGCACAGAACCAGACTCGCCTGACCGACTCAGGTCGGTCGCCGCGTCGGAGCGGCCCTTCTTCCGAGTGGACTTTGACGATGCTGCCTCCGTGACATACTCGTTTCTTCAGAACAACGAGGCGGTCGACCCGACCGGCAGGCTGCGAGGCCCGCGAGCGGATGAAGGGGTCGATGGGCCCGGCGGGCCGGCGGGGCGATCGAGGAGGATGCACCTCGGCCGGCGAGTGGATGCGACGGGGGTCGGGGTTGGATCCCCACCCGCCGTCGCGGCGTAAGACTCCCACACCATTCATGGAGGACCGACGGGTCTTGGGCGACGGCACGAGCACCTGACGCGAGAATGAATTCCATGCACAAGCTCCGAATCCTGATCCTCTACCCGGATCCCGCCGGCCTGGCGTTGTTGACTTCGATGCTGAAGTCGCTGGGCCACATCATCGAGGAAGCGGCCAACGATCGGATAGCGGTTCGCCTGATGGAGCGAGAGAACATCGACCTGGTCCTCGCCGGGGTGGATCCGGCCGACGGGGAGGCCCTGGAACTCCTCACCTACGTCCGACGGAAGCACCGCGAGGTGCCCGTGGTCCTGCTCTTCCCCCGACTGCATCCCGAGCGTGCCAAGGAAGCGCTTCGGCTCGGTGCGATGGCCGTGCTGAAGTACCCGGTGCCGGCCGCCGAGCTTCGCGCGGCGGTGCTCCAGGCACTCGAGCAGTGCGAGGCCCGCCTGGGCGAGATGACTGCGGCATCGGGGTCCGGGATGCCGCAGGCCAACGCCGTCCCGGCTTCCCCGGTTGCCTCTGCTGCCCCGGCTTCCCAGGTTGCCTCCGCCGCGACGACAACGGCCCGAGGCCCGACCGTGATGGCCATGCCCGCGCCGGCGGTGGCCGGCGCCGTCTGGCCCGGGGCGGGGCGGACGGCTCCGCTCCTCGACACCCCGGCAGCCGGCCCATCCTCCGGCGCCGGCTATCCGGCCATCCACGCTCCCTCGACGGTCCTGCTCTCCGCGCATCGCCTCGAAGGGGTCGTCCGCGAGCTGGGACTCATCGGCAACGACCCGTCCTGGCGGCAGGTGATCGAGCTGGCCGCGACCATCGCGCCGTCCCGCTCCCCCGTGTTGATCTCGGGCGAGCCCGGCACCGGCAAGTCGCTCCTCGCCCGATTGATTCACGCCCTGGGCAGCGGACCCGATCGCCCCTTCATCGTCTCCGAGGCCGCCGGCCTGGCCGACGAGCTCGACACCGAGGACAACGACGATCCCGAGGCGACGCCGCCCCCCCAGCCCGTCGATACCGCCCCGATCTGGGCCGCCAGGGTCGCCCAGGCCCGCGGCGGCACTTTCTTCCTCGACGATGTCGCGGCGCTGTCCGTCTCGGCCCAGCTCCACCTGCTGCGCGACCTGCAATTCCGCGACTACGGCGCCCTCGCCGGCCACGCGGCCTCTCCCGGCGAGATCCGCTTCATCATGGCCACCAGCGAGAACCTGCCCGCACTCATCGAGCAGGGCCGCTTCCGCCAGGAGCTGTACCACCGCATCAGCGTGGTCATGCTCACCCCGCCGCCTTTGCGGCACCGCGGCACCGACATCGAGCTCCTCGCCGAGGCGTTCCGCGCCCGCTACGCTCAGGAGTTCCGCAAGGCCGTCACCGGCTTCTCCCGCGACGCGCTCGATATCCTCAAGCGCCACGACTGGCCCGGCAACGTCCGCGAGCTCGAGGCGGCCATCCAGCGGGCCGTCGCCATGTGCACCGGCCCCCGGATCTCGTCCAGCCACCTGGCCCCCATCCTCAATCATCACCGCCAGAATCGCGGCAACGGCGGCACCCCCAAGCCTCACCTCCCCATGGGCATCCGCCCGCTCAAGGAGGCCCTCGAGGAGCCGGAGAAGCGCATCATCATCCAGGCGCTCCAGGCCTTCAACTGGAACCGCCAGGAGACCGCCCGCGTCCTCGACATCAACCGCACCACGCTCTACAAGAAGATGAAGAAGTACGGGCTCCTCATCGACGAGCCGATGTGGGTGCAGTAGTGGGTTGGGAATCGGGATTAGGGCTTAGAGGTTAGGAAAGTCGGGGACGCCTCTCCGTCCGGGCGTCATTCGCTCGGGCGGCTGTGCAGTGGGATTCCGAGGTCGGCGGGGCGAGTACGAAATGCCCGCTCTCCTAACCCCTATCCCCTGTCCCCTATGACTTGATGATCTCGCGCACCGTCATCCCGGCGGGGATCATGGGCAGCACGTGCTCCTGGTAGGGGACGAGCACGTCGAGGACATAAGGCCCGGGGTGGGCGATCATTTCCTTCAGGGCATCGACCACCTCGCTCTTCTTCGAGACGTGCCGCGCGGCGACGCCGAAGCCGCGGGCGAGCGTGACGAAGTCGGGATAGAGCGTCTCGGGCAGCTCGGTCTCCCCCTTGCCGGTGGCCTCGGGGAGGTCGATCGGGCCGAGATAGGTGTGGGCCCGGTTGCCCTGATGGAACCGGTCCTCCCACTGCACGACCATGCCCAGGTGCTGGTTGTTCAGCACGATGACCTTTACGGGGAGCTTCTCGCAGTAGACGGTCGCCAGCTCCTGGATGTTCATCACGAAGCTGCCGTCGCCGTCGATGTCGACGACCAGGGCGTCGGGGAAGGCGGCCTGCGCGCCCATCGCGGCGGGGAGTCCGTAGCCCATCGAGCCCAGCCCGCCCGAGGTGATCCAGGTGCGCGGGTGCTTGAACTTCGTCCACTGCGCCGCCCACATCTGGTGCTGGCCGACGCCCGTGGTCATGATGAACTCGCCCTGGGTGAGCGCCGAGAACTGCTCGATGACGTACTGCGGCATGATCACGTCATCCCGCTGGTCGTAGGTCATCGGCTCGCCGGCGCGCCATTCGTCGACCTGCTGATGCCACTGCCGCCAGTCGCCCGCCGCGACCAGCGGGTTGATCGCGCGGAGGAACGACCGCACGTCGGTGTGCACGGGGATATGCGCGAACTTGTTCTTGTTGATCTCCGAGGCGTCGATGTCGACGTGGACGATCTTGCCGTGCTTGGCGAACTCGCTGAGCTTGCCCGTGACCCGGTCGTCGAACCGGACGCCGAAGGCCAGGAGCAGGTCGGCCTCATTGATGGCGTAGTTGGCGTAGACGGTCCCGTGCATCCCCAGCATGTTGAGCGACAGGTAATGGTCGCTGGGGACCGAGCCCAGGCCGTGCACGGTCATGGCGACGGGGATTCCCGTCTTGTTGGCGAACTCGCGCAGCTCCTCGGCCGCGTCGGAGGCGATCACGCCGCCGCCGCAGTAGATGATCGGCCGGCGGCTGGCCTGGATGGCGGCGAGGACCTCGGCGACCTTCGACTCCGGGGGCGGGCCCGGCAGGCGGTAGCCGGGCAGGTCCATGGCGACCGAATAATCGGGGTTGGGGACGATCGTGTTCTGCACGTCCTTGGGGACGTCGATCAGCACCGGGCCGGGCCGCCCCGTGCTGGCCAGGTGGAACGCCTCCTTGACGATCCGCGCGATGTCGCGGGCGTGCGGGACGAGGTAATGGTGCTTGGTGATCGCCCGGGAGACCTCGACCATCGGGGTCTCCTGGAAGGCGTCGGTGCCGATGACGTGGGTCGGCACCTGGCCGGTGATCGCCACCAGGGGGACCGAGTCGAGCTTGGCGTCGGCCAGGCCGGTGACCAGGTTGAGCGCCCCGGGCCCCGAGGTCGCCATCACCACGCCCGGCCGACCGGTGGCCCGCGCGTAGCCTTCGGCCGCGAAGATTCCCCCCTGCTCGTGCCGCGGGAGGATCGTGCGAATCCGGTCGCGGTAGCGCGTCAGCGCCTGGTGCATGGGCATGCTGGCGCCGCCCGGGTAGGCGAAGACGACCTCGACCCCGTGCCGTGCCAGCGACTCGACCAGGACATCGGCCCCGGTCATCGGCTTGGAAGCGGTTCTGGGCGACGTCTGACGGTCATCGATGGCGGCCACGGCTGATCCTCTCTCCCACGACCCGATTGCGGCGACTGGAACAAAATGCTGGATCGCGCCTCGCGAGGCGCGGGACCTGCCATTCTACCCCGGCGGTCCAGCTCGACACAATCCGACCCCGACCGTGCCCCGGAGGTTCGTAGGAAGCGCGACAGGACGTGGACAGGCACCTCGACGACTCGGAGCCAGCGCCCGTGTTGTCAGAGCCCGCAGGCCGCGTCGCATCGACCGATCGAGCCGGGCTGCTCGCGGTCAGCCCGAGATCGGCTCCTTGACCGAGCGGAGGAAATGCATCCCCTTTCCCTGCGACTTCAGCCGGGCGATGAGGGCCTCGGCGTCGGCCTTCTGGGGATACTCGAACGTGGCGACGGTGCGGCCCCCGACGTCGCAGACCGCCCAGACCACCCGCATCCGCGTCGTCAGCGCAGGCTTCGGCCGCCGCTCCTCCCGCGGACGCGAGGGAGATCGCGAGGCGGGTGCGTCGTCCTTGATCCCCATCGCCTCCGCCGCCTCGGCCGCCGCGCGGAGCTCCCTCCGATTCAGGGTGCGTCTTGCCATTTTGTTCTGTGTCCTTTGTCCTTGGTCATTAGTTATTGGTCATTGGTCATTGGTCATTGGTCCTTGTTTGTCGACGCTTATCAGCCATGGCGATGGTCTGCACGCCGTTTAGTGGACCGCATCGTAAGAGGCCTGTGTGTGAGCGGACGCCTGGAAGCCGAAGCAAGCCCACGAATGACCAATGACCAATGACTAATGACCTATCCCTTCCTTGCGATACAAGATCGCCTGGTCGACCGGCGAGAACCCGAGCGACGCGTAGAGCGCCAGCGCGGGCTGGTTGTCGGCGGAGGTCTGGACGTCGATGCGGTCGATCAGGTTGGTCCGGGCGCGGCGGAGGATCTCGCCGACCAGGAACCGGCCGTATCCCTTGCGCCGGTGCTCGGCTGCGACGTGCAGGTCGAGCAGGCCGACGTGGGCGCGGTTGGAATCGCGGCCGAACCAGCGCATCTCCCAGATGCAGGCCCTGGCCAGCTCGGCCCCGTCCGCCCGGGACGACAGGCGGGCGGCCGTCATGGGGAAATCGCCGATCGCCAGGTTCTGCCACCAGTGCGCGGGGACCATGTCCTCGACGAATTCGAGCTGGGTCATCCGTCGGATCACGGGCGTGCGCGGGTCGCGCGGCTCCGGGACGGCCAGGTCGGCCTGGAGGAGCACGGTCGTGGCGACCGGCGCGTATCCGCACGCGGCGACGGCGCGATGGAAGACCGCGTGGCCGGACAGGATCCCCGAGCCCTCGCTGCCGCCGTAGACGCCCCAGTAGAACGGGTTGAGGGGAGAGAGCCCGCCGGCGTACAGGACACGGGCGCCCCGCGACCGGAGATACGCCTCGGCCGCAGCGATCAGTTCGACGTCGAGGGCCGGATCGTGCAGCTCGGGCGCGACGATCAGCATCGCGATCGTGCCGATCTCGCGATCCAGCTCGAACGGCCGGGCCGAGCTGACGGGAAGCCCAGGTCCGAAACCGGCGTGGACGAAGCCGACGGCGTGCCCCTCCCGCTCGGCCACGATCAGCCCGTCGGCCTCGAAGGTCGTGCGGCCCCAGGCCTGGACGTCCAGCTCGTGGATGTGCAGCGGGCGTGCCGTGGACGTGCCCGGGATCGCCTGGTTCCAGAGGCGCGTCAGGGCAGGGGGGTCCGAGTTGCGGAACGGTCGAAGTCGCGTCACCGTGGATGGATCTCGCCGCGAGCGACGCCGATCGCGACGGGGTCGGGCCGGGCCTCGACTCGCCCCGTCGCGGGGCCGGTCATGCTCCCGGGGAGCCGGCCCGGCGCGTCGGGATCGGCCGCCCACCCGGCTCGGGCCTCGGGCCGGGCGGCAGGACGATCGGAAACGACAGGAGATAATGCCTGATTCCGTGCTCTCCGGCCAGCCGGCCGGATCCCAGCCACCCCGCGAACGACCTCCTACGCGTCGCTCACGGGACGGCGACCAGGACGTCCTGGCCCTCGACTTTCACCTCGAAGACTTCCTGCTTGATCTTCGCCCCCAGCGGGGTCTTGCCGCTACGGATGTCGAACTGCCAGCCGTGCCAGGGGCAGGTGACCGTGGTGCCGACGACGGGGCCGTCGGCCAGGGGACCTCCCTGGTGCGGGCAGATACCGTCGATCGCCGAGATCACCCCGTCGACGTTGAATAGCGCATAAACGCGGCCCTCGTGCTCGACTTCCTTCGCCGCCCCCGGGGGCAGCTCGTCGAGCGTGGCCAGCTTCACGAAACGCGGCATCTCAGCAACTCCCGTCCTCCGCCGCCATCGACGGCCGAGCCGATTCGATGGGCCGGATCTCTCGCGGCGGCCGGGTGCTCCGGGCCCGCTCCCGCGTGTCGGGCAGTCTAACACATTCCGCCCGCGTTCCACAAATCTCCGCCGGCGCCGGCCCTCGGTGCGCCCTCGACGGCCTGAATACACTGTCCGTGAGTCGCAACCGAACAAGGGTAGGGCACGATCCAGATCATGCAATCCGAACGGCGACGCGGCGAGCGGCCGAGGGACCTGGTGGTGATCGGCGGCGGGATGGGCGGCCTGGCCGCCGCCGCGCTGGCGCAGCGGCTCGGGCTGGACACGACGCTGCTCGAGGCCCACACCCGCCTCGGCGGCTGCGCCGGGTACTTCCCGCGAGGCCCGTACACCTTCGACGCCGGCGCGACGGCCCTGATGGGCCTCGGCCCCGGCGAGCCGATCGGCGACCTGCTCGACGTGCTGGGCGTGCCCTTCGCCGCCGAGCCGACCCCCAGCTACCGCGTGGTCCTGCCCGACCGACGCCTCGACATCGCGGCCGATCCCAATCGGTTCGCCGCATCCCTGCTCGCCGCGTTTCCGCCGGGCGACGGGATCACGCCGGACGCGCTGCGGCGGTTCTGGCGGCTCCAGCAGGCCGTCGGCGCCCGTCTCTTCTCCGCCGCGGCCGACGTCCCGCGGCTCCCCGCGCGAGGCCCGGCCGACCTGGTCCACGACCTCCGCATCCTGGGTGTCGGCGGGCTCCTCGCCGCGATGACATCCGCCGTGACGGTCCGCGACGTGCTCCGGCTGCTGGGACTGGGCCGGGACCGTGCCTTCAGCGCGCTGGTCGCGATGCTCCTGGAGGACACGGCCCAGGCCGGCCCCGAGTCGGTCCCGTTCGCCAACGCCGCGGCCTGCCTGCACGCCTATCGCGGCGGCATGAGCCGGCCCCGCGGCGGCATGCGGGCCCTGGTCGAGGGGATCGGGCGCCGCTTCGCCGAGCTCGGCGGCGACCTGCGGACCGCGACGCTCGTCGACCGCGTCGAGGTCCTCCCCACGGCCCGGGAAGTCGGAGATGGCCCTGTCGACTCGGATTCCGACGCCCGGTTCGCGGTGGTGACCCGCCGTCGGCAGCGGATCCTCGCCCGGCAGGTGGCGTTCAACCTGCCGCTGGACCTGGCGGCCCGGCTGCTGGACCGCCCGGTTTCGGGCCGGCTCGGCCGCGCCGAGCGGAAATCGCGCGCGGCCTGGAGCGCATTCACCGGCTACCTGGCCATCGACCGCTCGGCCGTGCCCGACGACGCCCCGCTGTTCCACCAGGTCCTCCAGTCGTACGACCGGCCGACCCACGACGGCAACAACGTGCTGGTGTCGCTCTCGCCGGTCGAGGATCCCGGCTACGGGCCGGCGACGGTCCGTGTCGCGACGCTCTCCACCCATACGCGCCCGGCCGACTGGGAGGGCCTCGACGAGGAGGCTCACCGCGCCAAAAAGGCCGAGTTCCAGGCCCGGCTGCTGGCCGCACTCGGGCGGGCGCTGCCTGACGCGCCGAACGCCCTGGCCCATGCCGAGTTCGGCACACCGCGAAGCTTCCGCCGCTACACCCGGCGGACGCTCGGCGCCGTCGGAGGGGCGCCGGTCTCCCGGTCCAACAGCAACTTTCTGGCGGTCGGGCCCGACGTCCTCGGCCCCGGTCTCTGGGTGGTGGGCGACTCGGTCTTCCCCGGGCAGGGCACGATGGCCGCCGTGCTCTCGGGAATCCGGGTCGTCGAGCGGATCGCCGGGATATCCTGGGCGTCCATCCGCGCGAGGCCGCGACCGTGGGGCCCGGCCACGCCCGACCGCCCGTCGGATCGGTGCGTCCCATTTACCGGGACCGCGCGAGGTGTTCTGATGGAGCCCCGGGGCTCGGACGGTTCCGCAGATCCTCAATCCCGGGACCGGCGACAATCCGCACCTATAACCCCAGAATGACCGGGGCCGCCCGCCATGCTCGACGCCCTCGTGATCGCCCCGCACCCGGATGACGCCGAGCTTGGCATGGGAGGCACGATCGCCCGGCTGATCCGGCAGGGGTGGTCGGTGGGCATCCTGGACCTGACCAGCGGCGAGCCGACGCCCCTGGGCAGCCCCGAGCGCCGCACCGCCGAGACGGCCGCGGCGAATGCCGCCCTGGGCAACCCCTGGCGCAGGAACCTGGGTCTGCCCAATCGCAGCCTCGAGCCGACCCTGGCCAACCGCCGGGCCGTCGCCGCCGCGTTCCGGCAGGTCCGGCCGCGGCTGTTATTCGCGCCCTACTGGGAGGACGCCCACCCGGATCACATCGCGGCGACCCGGCTGGTCGAGGACGCGCGGTTCTGGAGCAAGCTGAGCAAATCCGACATCCCGGGAGAGCCGTTCCACCCGGCGCGGATCCTCTACTATTTCAGCGTCCACCTTCGGATCGTCGAGCGTCCCAGCCTGGCGATCGACATCTCCGACGAGCTCGACGCGAAGGTGGCGGCGCTGCGGTGCTACCGCTCGCAACTGGTGGACAACCAGCCGGAGGGGCGTCCGGGTGTGATCGATTCGGTCTGCGACCGGACGCGGTACTGGGGCCACTTCATCGGCGTGGGCCACGCCGAGCCGTTCGCCAGCCGCGAGCCGGTCGGCCTGCGCGGGCTGAATGACCTGTTGCTGTGAGGTCCGTTACTTCCGCAGCTTGCCGGATTCGCTTCCTGCGATCCGCGAGCTCACGAAGCAGGAGAAGCTGGGCACCGTGCCGGGCTTGATCGAGCCCATCCGGAAGCCGCGATAGATGGTGTGGGCGGGCTGGCCGGGCTCGCGGACGGTGATCGCCACCGTGCACATCTTGTCGGCGCCGCGGATCTCGACGTCGCTCAGATTGATGGAGGCCTTTCCGCCGGAAGGTACGTGAGTGCTCGGCGTCGGGCGGAAGCGGCACCCGGCGTTGGCCGGCTTGACCTCGACGTCGCAACCCCTGGTCCCCAGGCCGGCGATGGCGAGGTTGAGCTGGATCGTGGGCAGTTTCGATCCGGCGGGCGGCTTCTCCGTCGCCGCGCCGTGCTTCGTTTCGCCCCGGGCCTTTCCCGCATCGGTCGCGGACCTCTCCCGGGATGCCTTCGCCGGGGCCGACGACTGAGTCGTCCCCTGTCCCCAGGCGGACAATCCCCGCCCGATCGGGATCGCGGCGGCGGTCAAGGCGAGAGCGGCCATCCATGACCTGACTCGCATGGCAGTTCGGCTCCTTCCGAGCAGATCCGAGTTCGCCGGCCGCCCATCCTGGGCTCGGCCCGAGGTTCCCGGGACGTTCCATATCCCGGGTGACCGATCGCGACGGAGAAGGCGCAGCCTCACCCTCGAGGGTCGTCCGCCCCGGAAGCAAGCGATGCCGGCGCGGCCGGCTGGCGATCACCCGGGTCGGGTTGAGACCGGACTTTCCCGCGGGCCACATTCGATGTGGGCCGCAAGGTACAACGCCTCGCCGATCCCCGCAAGGCCAAGATCGCGGCGCCACCAACCATCGGCCGACGTCAGACGCCGGCATTCCGCCGAGCCGCTTTCGAACGCATTCGCCGATCTCTGCCCCATTCGACTCGGCTCCGATCTGCGGTGCATCGAAGATTGCCGCCGCCGGGCCGCCCGGGGCCGCCGCCGGCCAGGCGTGCGCAACCGCACAATGAAGCGCCGTCACGCACGGAGATTTTGCCGGAAATTCACGGAAAACTCATAATAACGCTCTTACGATATTCGTACTGGAATGCTTTCTCGGATGGAAGCCCAAGCATCTAGCCATGTGGAGACGGAGGAGGTATATTATCTCGACCACCTCTCCCACCGGCCCTCCGTCCGTACCCCGACCGAAACAATCATGGAGTTTGTTTCATGGCTCGCCCGGTCCTGCGACGTCGCCCCGGCTTTACCCTGATCGAATTGCTCGTCGTGATCGCGATCATCGCGGTCCTGATCGCCCTCCTGCTCCCCGCCGTCCAGTCGGCCCGCGAGGCCGCCCGCCGTGCCCAGTGCACCAACAACCTCAAGCAGCTCGGCCTGGCCGTCCAGAACTACGTCAGCTCCAACAACGTGCTGCCCGCCAATTCGTACTCGGGGTTCCCGCCCCAGTACAAGTATCCGAATTTCTCGGTGTTCGTGTTCCTCACCCAGTTCCTCGAGCAGCAGCCGGTCTACAACGCCACGAACTTCAATCTGTCGAACTACGAGCCCGCCAACATCACGATCGCCGGGATCACCATCAACGCGCTGGTGTGCCCTAGCGATCCCTGGCAGCCGCAGGTGATCAGCAGCTCCACGCCGTTCGCCAGCTTTGTCGAGAACGTCAACGCCCTGCCGGCGGGGACCTGGATGCAGCAGTTCACCAGCTACGGCGCCAACCAGGGGATGTTCCCCGGAACGTGGCAGCAGACCTACGGCGCCGCCGAATTCGCCCAGTACAACGGCGTCATCTACAACGACAGCCGAGTCTCCATCGCCGCCATCACCGACGGGACCAGCAACACGTTCCTCTTCGGAGAGCGCGCGCAGACCCTGTTCCGGCTGTACGACCCGAGCTACCAGAATTCGGACGGGTCGTGGAACTCGCACCACTGGTTCGACACCATGGTAACGACGTACTTCCCGCCGAATGTCGCGACCAACTCGGGCGTGCCCAACTTCTCGGGCTGCTACCCGACCGACGCGGCCAGCATGCACCCCGGCGGGGTCAACTGGGGCTTCTGCGACGGGTCGGTCAGGTTCATCAAGAATTCGGTGAGCTCGTGGCAGTTCACCCCGTCGAGCGCCGGCCTGTACGGCGTGTCGACGCCCGTGGGCGTCGCCTACGCCAACTACATCTGGACGATGACGCCCGGCACGACCCTTCAGGGGGTCTACCAGAGCCTCTCGACGCGGTCCGGCGGCGAGGTGGTCAGCTCGGATCAGTATTGATCGATCGCGGGACGGTCCGCGACGCACAACCGCAGGACGATTGTTGAGTCCGGCGGCGGACCCGACTTCGGATCCGCCGCCGCGCATTCAGTAGGGGACGTACGAACGATGAAGATCCGACTCGGAGCGGCCATCGCGATCACGGCGCTCTCGCTGCCCGGCTGCGGCGAGAGTGCCCGCCCGATCGAGCAGCAGACCGTCATCAACGGCCCGCACCGGGGCACGACGCTACAGCTCCCCGACAAGAAGGGCTTCGTCGAGCTGGTCAACGAGCCCCAGCCGACCGACCGCCGCAGCAACGAGCCGACGGCCCTGGTCGCCTACTTCCTCAAGCTGGACGGCAAGACTCCGCTCGAGCCGGCGCCCACCGATGTCAGCTTCTCGATGGCCTCCGCCGGCGGAGGCGGGCGGGACGGGCGAGGCCAGCAGCAGCCGTCGGCGAAGCCCATCCCTCTCGACGCCGAACCCAGGGCGGACGACCCGTCCGGAGGCTGCCGCTTCGCCTCCAGGCCGGGACCGTACCTGCTGGAGGGAATCCGCGGCACGCTGAACGCCAAGATCGATGGACAGGCCGCGTCCTTCAACTTCTCCGGCGCCCGCTGAGCGGCCGGGGCCGCCCTTGCGGTTCGCCTTCGGCGTCGCGCCGCGGAGGGTGCTTAACGGAGGGACCGCGCTTTCGGCCACTTGACCACACGTCGCCGCGCGCGTACCGTGAAAGGGCCTCGCGGCGAGGGGCCGGCCATCGCGCACGGAACCCCTCGCGGCCGGCGGCGGTGCGACCGAGCCGGCCCACCCCGCGATCCCAATCCCGCCGGGTGCGCCCGGCCCTCCCGATCCCCTGGAGACCAGAGCCGATGCCCACAGTGACCATCCACGGGGAGAAGGCCGTCGAGGTCGACGCCGGCAAGAAGCTCGTGCTGGCGATCGAGGATGCCGGCATCGACATCCTGCACCGCTGCGGCGGCAACGCCCGCTGCACCACCTGCCGCGTCGAGATCCTCGACGGGTCCGTGCCCCCCATGGGCGAGGCCGAAAAGGAGAGGCTGGCTCGCGAGGGCGACCTCGCCCCCAACATCCGGCTATCGTGCCAGATCCACGTCGAGTCCGACGTCGAGGTCCGCGTGATCAACCGGTCGCAGCAGACCGGCACTCCTCCCGGCCCGCGCCCCGCCGATTGATTGATTGATCGAGCCGGGCCGGCGGTTGACGAAATCGGATCGGCCGACCCGCCCCCGGCCGCCTCGAACGAGGCCATTTCCAGGATCGTCGTCGGCTTCGCTGCTTCTTGGATCGCGTTGCCGTTGCGTGGCGCACGAGCGAGAGATGGAGCTTCGGGTCGGTCCCGGAAGCCCACGATGTGGGCGCCAGGACGTAGCCGGGGGGGCGTCAGCCCCCCGGACCGCCAGACGAATCCTCGTCTCCCCACCATCGTGTCACGCTCCCG
>DAIDHB010000056.1 GCA_027452145.1 Planctomycetales bacterium | reverse complement strand
CCCGCGCCGCCGACGCCCTGACCGGCCGACGCCAGGCCGCCGAGGCCCGCGAGCAGGCCAGGGACAGCCTGTACGTCAGCCAGATCGCCCGCGCCCGGCTCGAGTGGCGCGTCGGCTCGGTCGACCGGGTGGACACCCTGCTCGATCGCACCGAGCCCGCGAGGAGAGGCTGGGAGTGGGACAACCTCGCCAACCTCAACCACCCCGAGATCCTGCGGGCGGAGGGCACGAGCTTTCCCGAGGCGATGCGGGTCGCTTTCAGCCCCGACGGCTCGCGGCTCGCGGCCCTGCTCATCGACCCGTTCGCCAACCCCATTGGCGACCCCCTTCTGGCGATCGGCCGGGTCGACATCTACGACATCGCGCGAGGCGAGCGCGTGGACCGATTCGAGGCGCCGGTCGCCGCGTGCCGGGTGTCGTTCGACCCCAGCGGCCGCCGGATCGCCGTCAGCGGCGTCGGCGGCGATGTCGTCGTCCGCGACCTGGACGCGCGGAGCGAGGTGGCGAGATGGAACGCGGGCGGCACCGCGGCGTTCACGCCCGACGGGCGATTCCTCGTCGCGGGCGGGCGAGACTCGGTCACATTCTACAACGTCGCCGACCATTCCGTCGCGCGCCGGTTGGATTCGTCCGGAGGACGGGCCACCATCGGCCCGCGGGGCGGAATCCTCGCCGTCAGCGGGCGAGACTCGGTGGTCGTCCGCTCGGCGGAAAACGGTCGGAAACTGGCCGACCTGCCCAACGGGCCGCCCGGCCGGCAGGAACACGCCGCCGACTACTTCCGGACCGAGGGCCCCGACCTGGCGATCGGCCCTGACGAGCGCCTCCTGGCGGTGGCGACCCAGCCACCCCGGATCTGGGACGTGGCATCGGCGCGGGCGACCCATGAGCTGATCGGCCACGACGGGCCGGTGCTCGCCGTGGCGTTCAGCCCCGACGGCCGGACCGTGGCGACGGCCGGCCGGGATGCCACGATCCGCCTCTGGGACGCGCGGTCCGGAGAGCAGCGGTCGGTCCTCCGCGGCCATGCCGAGCGCGCGGCATGCCTGGCGTTCCATCCCGACGGCCACGCCCTGGCCTCGGGTGGCCGTCGCGACGGCGACATCAAGGTCTGGGACCTCACCCGCCATCCCGAGTACCGCGCCCTGCCCGCCGCCCACGCCCAGGGGATCGCGTTCGAGCCCGACGGACGTCGGCTCCGGATCGTGAGCAAGTACGGCCAGACCCAGCGATGGGACCCGGTCCGGAACGAGCTCTCGCGTGGGACGTATGTGGACGTCAACGCCGGCTTTATCAGCCCCGGCACGGTCGCGGACTTCGACGAGGCGACCCGATTCGTTGCGACTGTCGGGCGGGATCCCACGCGGATTCACGTCACCGACCTCTCAACCGGGCGGGTCCGGACGCTAGGTGGACTCGATTGGCCCGCGTCGGTCGTGGCAATCAGCCGCGATGGCCGGAAGGTCGCCGCGATCGCCTACCCGGGCAAGGACAGGGAGTCAAGGTATCGCGCGATCCGGGTGTGGGACGCCGACTCGGGAGCCGTCGTGGCGGCGTGGACCGTCACCCGACACCCCAGCCGGTACAACCAGGGCGCGATCACCTTCAGCCCGGACGGCTCGGAAGTCGCCTTCGACGATTACGGCGAAATGATCGAGGACGGCGACGACCCGCAGGCCGAGGGCTTCCTCCGCATCCGGACGCTGGCGGAAGGGCAGGACCGCATAAGGCTCCCCTTCACCACCAGGCGCGTCGTCGCGGTCGCGTTCAGCCGCGATGGCCGATTCCTCGCTGCCGCCGACATGGACGGCACCGGCGGCGTCTGGTCCGCCCGGAACGGCCAGCCGCTTCATCGATTCCGCTCCAGGGAGCAGGTGCCCCTCTTTCGCCTGGCCTTCAGCCCCGATGGCCGGCGACTCGCCGGCGCCGACCGGGAGAAGACGATGGTCTGGGACATGGCCACCGGCGAAGAGCTCGTCGCGCTGCGAGTTGAGGGACGTCGGCCGACTGACGGCGGCTTCAATCCCCGCGTGTGCTGGAGCCCCGACGGCCGGATGCTGGCCTCCTCCAACTGGGACTCGAGCGTGGCCGTCTGGGAAGGACCGAGCCCCAAGGGCACCGCCGCCGATCGTTATCGTTCGGCGCTCGGGCGGGCATTCACCTGGCACCTGACCGAGGCCGAGCTGGCCGCCGATGCCGATCAGCCCGGCGCGGTCGCCTTCCACCTGGCGCGGATCCGCACCCAGGAACCCACCGACTGGCCCTCGCGTCTCCGCAGGGCCGAGCTCCTCCTGCGCACCGGTCATGCGACGGCCGCCGCAGAGGACTACCGGCGCTGGGCCGCCTCGGGAGAGACCGACGAGGGATCCGCCTGGCTCGGATTCGCCCGAGCCCTGCTCGAGTCGGGCGACCTCGCCGGATACCGCGAACTGCGGGGCCGAATCACCGCTCTCGCCGGATCGCAGCCGCTCTCCTGGCCGATGGCGCGGGCCCTCGCGCTGGCCTGCGACGGCCCGGACGCCGAGGCGACCTCGCGCCTGGCTCAGACGCTCCCCATGATGCGAAAGCAGGCCGCCGCAATCCACCACACCGTCGCACTGGCAGCCTGCCGCGCCGGGCAATGGCCCGAGGTCGGCCGCCGGGCCAGAGCCGCCGAACAGGCCGATCCCGCCCGGGCGTACCTCGGCTGGCCGCTACTGGTCATGGTCCACTGCAAGAATGGTGAAGTTGGGCCGGCTCGCGAGTTTATCGATAAGGCCGAGAAGTTCGTCGCGTCGTTCGCGGATGGCTCCGGCGGGGGCGGTACGAGGGTCTACCCGGACGACTGGCCGGAGTTCCACCGCCTGCTGGCCGAGGCGAGGCAGGCGCTCGCGGCCGTCGAAGGCCGTAGGCGAGTACCATAGCCCGCCCAACCCGCCGACCGACCGGATCCCTCCGATCGGGCACACCATCACGAACTCAATCGGCCGGCCCCAACGCGATGGCCCACCACGGTGCGAAGGGGAGCTTTGGGCGTTACCGCGTGAGCGTGCCGCTCGGCTCCTCGACCGATTGCTGGAAGTCTCGGTGCTTCTTCCATTTCGGCAAGCAGATACCGAGGACTCTCTCTGGGATCGCGGGACCAGCATTTCAGCGCCCTCGCCAGGCCGGGATCAATTGCACGAGGATCGGGCCGGGAATTGCGTGACAAGAGACGTGATGGACGATGCACGACGGCTGCGCGGACGCCGATCCGGTCCGGTGGGGCATTCTCGTTGCCCAAAGGCCCGACGCAACCCGACCGATCTTGACGCCGCGCACACGTCGCGACGAACTCCCCGCACCGGGCCGGCATCTGCGGGCCGATCCCAGGAGGAACATCATGGCCGACATCCCCACGAAACACTCGCTCACCGAGGCCGTTAAGGGGCAGGTCCCGCCGGCACCCGGGGCCGACGCGGGCAAGCCCGGCGCCCCTCCCGGGCAGTCCGCCAATCCCGATCAGGTCGCCGAGGAGACCCGTCGCGAGCAGGAGGCACGCAGCCATGGACGGCCCGACCGGGACGATTACCTCGTGAACGTGGGACGCGGCCAGCAGACTCACGGCTGAACCGAGTCCCGCCCCGGCACCATGCGGCGGCGCGTCCGGGCGGGGGTCAGCCCCTCGGCTCCGAACTGCCGAACGGGTATCATCTCGGCTGGAGCCGATTCTCCGTCGGCGATCAGCAAGCGATCAAGGCAAGGGAGGCGTACCGTGAAGAAGGTCAATGGGATCGCGGCGGCTGTGGCACTCGCCCTGTTCGCCCTGGCCGCATGGTCGGGAGGCACCGGCCTTGCCCAGCAGGAAGGGCCGGCCGCGAAGGCCGGAGAGAAGCTCGACCAGTTCGGCCGCAAGGTCAAGAAGAGCCTCGATCGGGCCGAGGGCGCCGTCCGCGAGGGATTCCACAAGACCCGCGACTCGGTGCACAGCATGGGAGTGGCGGCCCGGATCTACGGGCGGCTGCACTGGGACAAGGCCCTGAACACATCGAACCTGAACGTCAAGGTCGAGGAGGGCGTGGCGACGATCAGCGGCAGCGTGCCGACTGCCGAGGCCAGGACCAAGGCCGTTACGCTCACCGCGGAGACCGTCGGGGTGAACAGGGTCATCGACGAGCTGACCATTCCGGCGTCGCAGGCGGATGCCCCTGCCTCCAGGTCACGCTGACGCCGGCGAGCAACTCTCCACTGGCGAGGTCCATCGCGTGATGCCGCGAGAATCGGGCCGCCTCGGGGCCGCGAACCTCGAGGCGGCCCGACATCCGCACGGCCGCCCGAGCACGGCACGGGAATCCGCCCGATCCTTCCTGCCGCCGCTAGCGTATAGAACTGGGTTGCTCGTTTGGGGGAATACTTTGGATTCTGCGGGCCGCCGGACACCTCGCGGCGCACGAAAGCACCGATTTTGCTCGAAATGGTGTTACCTCGGGGTTATACTTTAAGGCCGATTATCTTCGAAGTACCTGCGGCGGAAGATGATCCGATTGTCAGACCCCCGACGCGACGGCACCAGATACCGTGTTCCGAACGATGAATCCACCGGACGCGGCAGCCGATGACTACAATGGCTCAACTGGAAAAGCTGTCGGGCGGGGCCTGGTGACTTTTCCCCGCATGACCTGCCCACAAGGATCGAGGCTCGACCTATGACTGGAATCCTCGCCTGGTCCCTGTCGCTCGTGCTGTTCCCCCCGGAAGAACGCGAGATGAGCGCGAGGTTCGCGCCGCCGGGTTACGAGGCGAATTACTGGGGACCCGAAGCGACCGAGGCGCGCCAGGAAGGCAAGCTGCCGCCCATCCCCATGACGCCCCACATGGCACGCTGGGACCGCTGGGGCCGCCAGGTCCTCCGCGATGGCGATATCGTCTTCCGCATGGGAGATGCCCGGCTGCTCCACGGCTACTTCCCCATGAGCCGCTTCCTGGCGAATTGCAGCAACAGCAAGTTCTCGCACACGGGCATCGTCGCGATCGAGAAGGACGGCCCGGTCGTCTACGACACCACCCGCCCGGCCGTCGCCCGGCAACCGTTCTGCGTCTGGATCCTCGACAACGTCGGATGCATCGGGGTCAAGCGCCTGCGTCCCGAATATCGGGGCGCGATCCCCAAGGTCGTCGCCTATTGTCGTCGCGTCTACCAGGAGCAGGTCCCGTTCGATTACGAGCTCGGCGAGGACGACTCGAAGCTCTACTGCATCGAGATGACGCAGAAAGCTTACCTGTCGGCCGGCATCAATCTTTGCAGGCCCATCCGCGTCGGCGACATGGAGCGGGCCGCGGAATTCCCCGCCTGCATGATCGGCCTTCAGTTCGCGTCGAAGTACGTGCTGGAGCATCCCCTGACCTTCGACACGACCGCCTATTTCCCCGGAAACGAGCGGCACGGTATCTGGTCGGCCAAGCAGCTCATGACGGTCGTCGAGCCGACCTACTCGCCCGGCTACCCCGAGATCAGCACAGGCGAGCTCCCGCCAGTCCACACCCCGGCCGAAACGGGCGCGCCCAGGCCCGTGAAGGTGTCCAACCCGTCCCCCTCGCGCGAGCCTGGGGACGCCGCCGATCGCAAGGGGACCTGACAGGTCCCGGGCCGATCCTGTTAGAATGGAAGAAGCGATCCTCCGGGATGTCCGGAGAGACGGATCCTTCTGCCCTTCCTGGCGGGCGTCGATGGCCGAGTTTGCACCCGGGTCCGGGGAACCTTCCGCGATCGACGCCGTCCTCAAGCGTCACTTCGGGTTCCCCAGCTTCCGCCCCCACCAGCGCGAGATCGTCGAGAGCCTGCTCGCCGGGCGCGACGTCGTGGCCCTGCTGCCCACCGGCGGCGGCAAGTCCCTTTGCTACCAGCTCCCGGCCGTCCTGGGCAACGGGCTCACCGTCGTTGTCTCTCCGCTGATCGCCCTGATGAAAGACCAGGTCGACAGCCTCGACGAGCTGGGCGTCCCCGCGACCTTCCTCAACTCGTCGCTGACCCCCGACGAGAGCCGCCGGCGGTGGAAGGGCCTGGCCCGCGGCGAGTATCGGATTCTCTACCTCGCGCCAGAGCGGCTCGTCACCCCCGAGATGCTCGAGGCGCTTCAGGGGTGGAACGTCGGCCTGATCGCGGTGGACGAGGCCCATTGCATCTCGGAATGGGGTCACGACTTCCGCCGCGAGTACCGCGAGCTCGCGATCCTGCGCGACCGTTTCCCTCGGGTGCCGATCATCGCGCTGACGGCCACGGCCACCGCCCGCGTCCGCGATGACATCATCGCCATGCTCCGGATGCGCGAGCCGCAGGTCCACGTCGCGAGCTTCAATCGCCCGAATCTCTCGTACCGGATCATCCCGCGGACCTCACCGCTCAAGCAGGTGCTCGCGATCGTCTCGGAGCATCGCGGCGAGAGCGGCATCGTCTACTGCATGACCCGCAACCGCACCGAGGAGCTGGCCGATGCCCTGACTCGCGAGGGCGTGGCGGCGCTGGCCTATCACGCCGGGCTCGACTCGCAGGAGCGGGCGAAGCGGCAGGAGCTGTTCATCCGCGACGAGGTCCAGGTCATCGTCGCCACGATCGCCTTCGGCATGGGCATCCACAAGCCCGACGTCCGGTTCGTCGTGCACCACGACCTGCCCAAGAATATCGAGAGCTACTACCAGGAGACCGGCCGAGCCGGCCGCGACGGACTGCCGAGCGAATGCGTGCTGCTCTACAGCCCGGCCGACGCCGTCCGGCTGCACCGGCTGATCGACGAAGGCACCGACGAACAGGAGAAGCTCGTCTCACGCCGGCACATCGCCAGGCTCACCGAGTTCTGCGAGAGCCCGCAATGCCGCCGTGTCCAGCTCCTGGGCTACTTCGGCGAGACCTACACCGATCCGGCCGGCGAGCCGCTCGACGCCTGCGGCTCGTGCGACAACTGCCTGACGCCTCGCGAGACCTTCGACGGCACGCTCGAGGCCCAGAAGCTCCTCTCGTGCATCCTCCGAATCGAGCAGAAGGCCGGGTTCAATGTCGGCCTCCACCACGTCGTCGATGTCCTCCTCGGCGCCGACACCGAGAAGGTCCGCAAGTGGGGCCATGAGTCGCTGTCGACCTACGGCATCGGCAAGGACCGGTCGCGCAACGAGTGGATCCACTTCGCCCGCGAGCTGATGCGCCGGGGGCTGATCCACCAGAAGGCCGACCAGTTCAACGTCCTGGAGGTCACCCCCGCGGGCCGGGATCTCCTGCGAGAGCGAGCCCGGATCGAATTGAGCCGGCCCATGGCCACCGCCCGGCTCAGCCGTGAGAAGCGGGAGCAGCAGCGGAAGATGACCGGTTCGATCCACTACGACGAGGGCGTCTTCGACCGACTGCGTGCGTGGCGAAAAGCGACCGCCGCCGAGCGCGGCGTGCCCGCCTACGTGATCTTCCACGACTCGACGCTCCAGGCGATCGCCCACGAGAAGCCGGCGACCCTGGCCGCCCTCGGGCGGATCGCCGGCCTCGGCGAGCGGAAGCTCATCGAGTACGGCGAACGCATCCTCGCCGAGATCCGCGCGGCGGATGGGACGACCTGACAGGCCGATCGTCCCGCCCGCACGTCGGGATCGGCTCGGTTCAGGCGCTCTCCTTCTTCCGCTCTCGCTCGGCCGCGGCCTTGGTCCCGGTCAGCGGAGCCGGCGCGGCGTCGAAGAGGCTCTTCTCCTTCCGCACGATCTCGGGCGTGACCTGGAACTTGCCCTTGTCCTTGCCCGCCCGGTCGGGCAGCTCGAACATGATGTCGAGCATGATGCCCTCGACGATCGACCGCAAGCCGCGGGCACCGGTGTCCTTGGCCTTGGCCATCTTGGCGACTTCGTGGAGGGCCTCGGTGCTGAACTCGACGTCGGCGCCTTCCATCTCGAAGAAGCGGCGATATTGCTTGACCAGAGCGTTCTTGGGCTCGGTCATGATGCGGACCAGGGCGTCGATGTCCAGCGGCATCAGCGGGCAGATGACGGGGAGCCGGCCGATGAACTCGGGGATCATGCCGAACTCGAGCAGATCGTCCGAGGTGACCTTCGTGAGCAGCTCGCCGAGTTGCTCGGTGTGCTGCTCGACCTGGGTCTGGCTGCCGAAGCCGATCGTCTTGCGGCCCACGCGGCGGGCGATGATGTGCTCGAGGCCGACGAACGTCCCGCCGCAGATGAACAGGATGTTCGAGGTGTCCATCTGGATGTACTGCTGCTCGGGGTGCTTGCGGCCGCCCTGGGGCGGGACGTTGGCCACGGTGCCCTCGAGCATCTTGAGCAACGCCTGCTGGACGCCCTCGCCCGAGACGTCCCGGGTGATCGAGACGTTGTGGGTCGTCTTGCCGATCTTGTCGATCTCGTCGATGTAGACGATGCCCCGCTGGGCGGCCTCGAGGTCGAAGTCGGCGGCGTGCAGCAGCTTGAGCAGGATGTTCTCGACGTCCTCGCCGACGTAGCCGGCCTCGGTGAGGGTCGTGGCGTCGCCGATGGCAAACGGGACGTTCAACACCCTGGCGAGCGTCCGGGCCAGCAGGGTCTTGCCGCAGCCGGTCGGGCCGATGAGCAGGATGTTCGACTTGTCGAGCTCGACCTCGGTCTCCGGATCCTCGCCATGCACCAGCCGCTTGTAGTGGTTATGGACGGCGACCGACAGGACCTTCTTGGCTCGCTCCTGGCCGATGACGTACGCGTCGAGCTGCTCCTTGATCTCACGCGGCGCCGGGATATCGGTGAAGAGCGTCTTGGGCACACCGCGGCGCCGGCGCTCCTGATCGAGGATCGACTGGCACAGCTCGATGCAGTCGCCGCAGATGTACACGTCGCCGGGGCCTTCCACCAGCGGGCCGACGTCCCGGTAGCTCTTGCGGCAGAACGAGCAGAAGGCATTCTTCTTGTTGGCGCCGCCGCCGCCATTTCCGGAGCTCATGGTTCCACCGCCGTTCCGCTTGCCGCCGCCCCCACCCGTATCCTTGCCTGCTGGCATGCTATATCCTTTCATCCCCGATCGAGGATCGTGGCGATCGCTGGAGAATCGGCTCGACCTCGTCCGTCGATCGGGCGCCGTGCGGGCGCTCGACAGCGTCGGGTACGGGGTCCGCCTCTTGGCCTTACCCGGGGCGAACTACCGCTGCCGGCATCCTTCGTCGCTCAGGCCAGGTCCTCGCTCCTGGGACGGTCATCCGGGATACCGGCGACCGCTAGTCCAGACATTATGACTCACGGGGACGATGAAGGGAAAAAAGAACTCCCTCGGCCGACCGATGCTTCGGGAGAACGACCCGACCGGCCGGCGCCCTGCTCCCGCGCGACGCACCGACCGATGGACGATCCGCGCAGGCGACCGCGCCATCCCCTGCCGCGTCGTCTCAATCTCGTCAGCCATGATCCGATCAGCGGGATCCGTCCGCCCACGCCCGTCTCAGGCCCATCTCCATCCCGTCGTTCGCGCCGGTACGGGCAAGACCATCGGCCAGGCGTCCGCACTCCCATTCACGTCTATCTTAGATGACCCGATCCCTGTGAGCAAGTCCGCAGGCGCTTCAGGCAGTCGAAGCTTCGCCTCGCCGTCTCCTCGGCGCCCGGGCTGAAGTCGAAAACCTCGACGGAAACCCAGCGGTCATAACCCGATTCGACCAGGGCGGCCAGGATCGGGCCGTAATCGACGTCGCCCATGCCGGGCCCGCGCAGGTTGACGTCCTGGGCGTGGAAGTGGCCGGCCCGCGGGGCGAATTGGCGGATCAGATCCGGCACCGTCGTCCCCGCTTCACTGCTCTGCGCCTTGACATCCATGTGCAATTTGAGCCGAGGATGGCCAACTCGTTCAATCAGCGCCATTGCCTGGTCGCATGTGTTCAGGAAATCCGTCTCGCTCGGCGCGAGCGGCTCAAGACACAGGTCGACCCCGAAGGAATCGAGGACCGGCAGGATCTCCTCGAACACCTCGATCGAGTAATCCACCGCCTGGTCATACGTTACGCCGGGCAACAGATCGCGTTGCCTGGGCGAACCGAGGACCATCAGCGAGCCGCCGAGATCCTTTGTCGCCTCGGCGAGAGCGCTGAGGTAGTAAGCCGTCGCTTCCCGCACCGCCCTGTCGGGAGTCGTGAGATAATAGCCCTCCGTCCTGGCGAGAAGCCAGTGCAGGCCGATCACCTCGATGCCGGCATCCGTCGCCATCGATCGCAATTCCGCCCTTCGATCCTTCCTGAGGTCATGGATCCGCGGTGCCAGCGTGAACGGGGCGATCTCCACACCGTCGTAGCCAATTTCCTTGATTGTCCGACAGACGCTACCGAAGTCCCAGCCCTCGAACAGCTCGTTGCAGATGCCTAGCTTGATCACGGTCGTGCCTCCGTCGCCAGCCTTGCCGCCATGAGTGTATTCCGGAGCAGCATCGCCACGGTCATCGGCCCGACCCCGCCGGGCACCGGCGTGATCCTCGAGGCGACCTTCGCCACATCTTCGAACATCACGTCGCCGCAGAGCGTGCCGTCGGCTCGTCGGTGAATGCCGACATCGATCACGACCGCCCCCGGCTTGATCCAGTCGGCCGCGACCTGCTCAGGCCGGCCCATCGCGACGACCAGGATATCCGCCTGGCGAGCAAACATCGCCGGGTCGCGGGTCGCCGTATGGCAGATCGTCACGGTGGCATCACCGCCGGAACCCTTCTGCATCAGGAGCAGCGCCATCGGCTTGCCGACGAGCTGGGATCGACCGAGGACGACCGCATGGGCGCCGCGGGTCTCGACGCCCGCGTGCAGGAGCAACTCCCGGATTCCCAGCGGCGTGCACGGGATGAACCGTGGGTTACCCTGGGCGAGCAGGCCGAAGTTCTCGGGG
Organism: Planctomycetales bacterium; assembly: GCA_027452145.1. Lineage (GTDB taxonomy): Bacteria > Planctomycetota > Planctomycetia > Isosphaerales > Isosphaeraceae > JAKAUH01. Next base: position 4,366 of record DAIDHB010000056.1, on the reverse strand, counting down.
TGGAATCCGTCGACATCCTTCAGCGGCGCGACCCGTTCAATCACCGCGCGCTCGTCAATGTGACGGGGCAGCGGCATCTGCACCAGGATGCCGTGCACCGTCGGATCGGCGTTGAGCCGGTCGATCGTCGCGAGCAGCTCCTCCTGGGAGACCGTCGCCGGCAGGCGCAGGACGTCGCCCTTCATGCCGGCCTCGGCGCCGGCCTTCTGCTTGCTACCGACATACACCCGGCTGGCCGGATCGTCGCCGACCAGGATAACCGTCAGGCCAGGCACGATGCCGGTGCTCGCGGTGAAGGCGGCGACTTCCCCCGCAACCTGGCGGCGAACCTGCTGCGCCAGGGCCTTGCCATCGATGATCTCAGCGGACAACGGAGATCCCCCGTCGGAATACGATGAGTCGGATCAAAACCCGGGAAGGCCAGAGTGCGATCGGTCCGCCCGCAGACCGCTCCAGTCCGTCATTCGTAGCAGGGCCGCGGGTCCGCGGTCAACCCGACCGACCGATCAGCCCGTCCGACGGGTCCTCGGCCTCGTACGCCAGCCGCCATCCCGGGCTCGTCACCGGCCGATGGCCCTCGGGATGCGGGGCGACGAGCTTGCCGTAGAGCTCGGGCCGACGTGCGCGGAGATACCGACGGCCGGGCGCCTGCTCGAACGACTCGGCCGTCAGCAGGGCGACCACCACGTCGTCGTCCAGCGCGTGGCTCTCGACAAGGACCTCACCGCTGGGATCCAGGACCATCGCCAGGCCCGGCTTGATCGTGTCGAAGTCGCGGCCGATGTTGTTGGCGAACACGGCGAAGACGCCGTTTTCCCACGCCCGCGCCGGCAGCCATCGCATCAGCCAGCCGCGTCCCTTCGGACCCCGGAACTCCCGGCGCAGCCGCACCGGGTCGCGATGGCGGTTGTCCCAGAGCGCCGGATCGACCGGCCCACGGCCGGGCATGTTCGACGGCGTGCAACCGGTGACGTGCGGCATCACGATCACCTCGGCGCCCAGCAGGGCCGTCGCCCGCACGTTCTCCGGGAGATTGTTGTCGTAGCAGATCAGAAACCCGACCTTCACGCCGCGGATCTCGATGACGTGATAGCCCCGCCCTGGCGTCAGGTGCGGGCTGATGAACGGATGCAGCTTGTGGTACTTCGTGAGGAAACCCTCAGGGCCGACGGCCACGTAGCTCTTGAACAGCCGCCCGTCGGGCTCCCGCTCGATCAACCCCGCCATGACCACGGCGCCGGTCTCGCGAGCGATGTCATTCAGCGCGGCGACCGAGGGGCCGTTCGGCACCGGCTCGGCCAGGACATCCAGCTCGTCGCGACTCAGTGTCTGGAGGAATGTGTAGGCCGTGATGCTGCACTCGTGGAAGCAGACGATCTCGGCGCCCTGGGCGACGGCCCGGCGCGTAAGCTCGCGGATGCGGCCGAGGTTATACGACTTGTCGGCGTCGCGGTGCTCGAACTGGGCGGCGGCGATGCGGATGTCGCGCATGAACTGCTGCCTCCGGGTAAGTTATGGACGATGAAGACAACCGCGGGGCCGGAACTCCGGGCAGCGCGCGTCGGCAACCTCCGCCCATCCCGCCCGGCGCCGATCAACGCGCCGGCGCCGGCGATCGCTCGACCAGGCCGAGGGCCTGCTCGATCAGGATCTCGCCCGTCATCTCGCCGAGCGACGTCCGCGAGACGTACTCGTATCGCGGAAAGCTGGCGAAGTCGACCTTCGTCAGGATGTAGCCGAACGCGTCGTTCGTCAGGCCGAAGAGGAAGTTGTGCCGGCCTCGCATCTTCCGCTTGAGGTAGCAGCCGATGTTCGGCAGGGCCTCGCCGGGGATCGTCAGGATCTGCGCATCGCCGAGGTTCACGAGGTTGATCCGCGTCCGGACCGAGCGATCCTCGCCGTGGGGATATTTCAGCGGCGAATGCACGACGACGGCCCACATGGCGTCGGACTCGACCGGAAATCGCACCATCGTCGCCTGGCAGGAGAGCGCCGGATTCTTCTGGATCGGCGCGTCCTTGACGATCCGCAGCGCCTCGTCGGCCATCAGATGGCCGATCCGCAGGCATTCCTCCCAGGTGTTCGCGTCGTCCCAGTAGCCGCGCAGGGGGTCGCGCGGGCGGCTCAGGTCGCGATTGTCGGCCGTGACCATGCCGCCCTGCGCGCTATTCATGAAGAGCGCGACTCCGCCGGCCCGCGACTCGACCCGCTCGCAGAGCGGGCCGACGAGGTCCGGGCTCATGATCCCCAGGCTGTTGCCGAGCACCTCGGGATGGATCGCGTAATTCACCAGCGTGGCGATCGTCTTGCCCTCCGGCGTGATCGCCTGGATCACGCCCATCCGCCGGTCGTAGAGGTCCGGCGCGTAGTAGTTGTACGCGATCTTGCCCCGCGCCTCGCCGCTGCCGACCTTGATCCAGGCCGGCGCCAGGCCGTCGATCGCCGCGTTGATCGCATCGGCGGCGCGAGAACAGACGAGGTCCATGTACTCGAGGTCGCCGGTGTGGCCTCCCTTGCCGTCGGGAAAGGCGTAGCAATCCGGCGCGCTATGCGTATGCGTCGAGCCGATCAGGATGTTCTCCGCCGGGATTCGCGGCACCCGCGCCCGCACGCGGTCGCACAGGACCGACGGAAACCCGAGCAGGTCGAGCGCCACCACCGCGACCGTGACGTCCCCCTGGCGCACCACCAGCGCCCGCGCCGTCAGTTCACCCCGCTTCTCTCGCGACGGGTTCGGAGCCCCCATCCCACCCGAGATCGGGAGGAACTTCTCCGGTGTGATGGACCGCACCGCCGCCCCGGCCTGAACCTCGGCGCAGGCCCGCGGCGCTCCCGCCAGCCCGCCCGCTCCGATCGCGGCCCACGCGCACACCACGAGCCATCGCCATCTCATGGTCGTCCCTCCTGCTTCCAACCGGCGCCCTGCACGCGGCAACCTCGTCCGGGCTCGTCCCTTCTCTTACCGCAGATCGCGGCGCCAGGGAACCGTCAACAGCGGCGGTCGCCTCACTTCCGAAAAACGGGCCACACCAAATGCGTGGATGCAGTCCCGGCCATTCGGCCCCCAGGGCCCCCTTGTACCCCCTCCCGACTTTTCTTCGTCCTCCAATAACAGGATGTATCAGGTTCGCAAATTCTGTACGGCCCCTACTCGGAAGCGAGGCGTTTTGTGGTTGCAAGTCGTGAAGAGGCAACCACTAAAAATTTTCTCATTTTTTCTGAAGTTTCCCGGGAGAATGCCATTCCGGTTGGCATATTGTTCCACGGATATGGGTCTTGCCGGTTACAACGGCGGTCTCGCGGCCGGGTATTCAAACCAGGATCTCGCGGATCGGCCGGCCGTGCTCGATCTCGAGTCGCTTGCGTCCGGGGATCTCGAGGCGGCGGGAATCGAGGCCAAGTAGGTGCAGGATCGTGGCGTGGATGTCGGTGACATAATGGCGGTGCTCGACGGCGTGGAAGCCCAGCTCGTCGGTGGCGCCGTGGACGATCCCGCCCTGGATGCCGCCGCCGGCCATCCAGACCGAGAAGCCGTAGTTGTGGTGGTCGCGGCCGTCGGCACCCTGGGCACACGGAGTCCGGCCGAACTCGGTCGCCCAGACGACGATGGTGTCGTCGAGCAGTCCTCGGCGTTTGAGATCGGCGATCAGGCCGGCGATCGGGCGGTCAACCTGGGCGCAGAGTGCCGCATGGTTGGCGCGGAGCCCGGCGTGGGCGTCCCAGGCGCCGGCGGCTCCGTCGCCGTGGAAGACCTGAATGAACCGCACTCCGCGCTCGGCCAGCCGGCGGGCCGCCAGGAGTTGCTGGCCGAACGGGCGGGTGACATCGTGATCGAGGCCGTAGAGCCGGCGGGTGCTCGCATCCTCGTCGGCGAGCCGCAGCAGATCGGGCACGGCGGTCTGCATCCGGAACGCCAGCTCGTACGACTGGATCCGGGCACGGAGTCGGGCGTCGTCGGGATATTCGAGCGCGGCGAGTCCGTTCAACCGGCCGAGGATGTCGGACTTGATCGCGGCCTCCCTCTGTGAGACCGGGGCCGCGGGCCGGGCGAACGGCAGCGGATTGTCGGGATCGACCTTCAGAACGACGCCGGCGTGCTCCGGCCCGAGGTAGCCCGCGTCCACGCCGCCCATGCACTGCGACTCGAGCGCGGGGCCCAGCGAGATGAACTGCGGCAGGTCGTCGGACAGCGAGCCCAGGCCGTAATGGATCCAGGCACCGAGCGTCGGAAAACAGCCGTCGAGCAGGTGCCGGCCGGTGAGGAACTCGAGCTGCGCGCCGTGGTTATTGTCAGTCGTGTACATCGACCGGATCACGGCGAGGTTGTCGACCTGGTCGCGGAGGTGTGGCCACCAGTCGCTCACGG
>DAIDHB010000055.1 GCA_027452145.1 Planctomycetales bacterium | reverse complement strand
AAGTCGCTCACGGCGTGGCCGTCAGACCACGGCAGCGTCACGGCCTCCTGCTGGTCTGGGATCGTCCAGTCCATTCGTCCATCGCCTTGAGCGTGCTGTCGGTGTTCTCCGTGACGAGCACCCGCACCTTGCCCGCGCGGTCGATCAGCAGCGTCGTCGGGAACGCCCTGAAGTCGGGGATCTGCTTCTGCGTCGCCTCGTCGCCCAGGGCGCACCGGTAGGGGATGCCCGACTGCTTCACGAAATCCTTGACGTTGTGGAGCGCCGTCTGGGCGTCCGGGGCGTCCGGCTCGTAGGCCAGGCCGACGATGTCGAAGCCGCGGCGGCGGTGCTTGTAGTACATCTGGGCCAGCGATGGGAGCGCGTCGCGGCAGGGCTTGCACCAGGTGCCCCAGATGTCCACGAGCACGACCTTGCCCCGGTACTGGTCGAGCGAGATCGGCTTGCCGTCGATGTCCTTGAGATGGAAGTCGAACGCGAAGCCGGGCGGCTTCGCGAGCCGGTCCTTCACGCGGAGGCGGGCCGCGGCCAGGCGCTCGGCGTCGATCTTCGCCATGACCGCGCGGTAGGCCGGCGCGTCGCGGAGCTTGACCAGCTCGTCGTCGTGGTCGATGCGCTCGAAGGGTTCGAAGCCCGCGTCGTTCACCTCCTTGACGATGGTGGCGGCCTGGTCGAGCCGACCCTCCTTCGTCGCCAGGAGGATCTCGTCGTAGAGGATCCGCGCGACCAGCTCGAGCTCCTGGCGGTTGAGCCGCTCGAAGGTGGCGCGCAGCCTTCGGATCAGCGCGCCGGCCAGGCGGGCGGCGGCGGCCTTCTCCTCGGGCGAACTGGCCTTCTGGGCGCGCTCCATGGCCATCGCGGCGCGGCCGACCATCGCCTCGCGATGGTCGGGCTGGACCTCGAGGATCCGGTCGAGGATTGCGGTCGCGCGGGCCGTGTCGCCCTTCGACGCCGCGCGCTGGGCGATCCGGAGCTGCCGTTCCATGTCGTCGCGTGCGATGGGGCCGACGCGGGTCGACCCGTCGAGCCCGGAGACGTCGACCCCGGCCGGGCCGGCCGGAGCGGAGCCGCCCGCCGGGCCGGCGGGAGCGGAGCCGCTCGCCGGACCGGCGCCCGGCGGCTGGCCGGGCGCCGCGGAAGTGCCGCCGCCCGCCCCCGCCGCGGGGCCGTCGTAGAACGGAGAAACCCCGGGGTCCGGCTGGGCGTCCTCCTGCTGCGAGCAGCCGCTCGCCACCAGCAGGGCCAGTCCGAACGCCCGCGCCGTCCGGGCGATCCCGGGCCCAGGCCAACCGTCGCGCATTGAATCACCCCGAACCAGTCGAGTCGAAGTCGAGCGAATCGTCGTCACCACGCCCGCCGGGCGGCGGGCGCGACACGCTCGCCGCCGGGTCGGTCTCTCCATCCATCATGGACATCCGGGGCCCGGCTCGGAAAGAGCGTTTCGCCTCGCCGGGGCGAGTGCAAGCGTCTGTTCACTGCCGCCCCGGCGGACCCGTCCGTCCCCCCGGCTTGTCCGGATCGGGCGGAATTCCTTATGCTCTTGGTGGGCGTGCGGCCTCCAGGCGACCAATAACGGCCGCGGAGAGTCCGTCTCGGCGGGGCGGTTGGCCAGGGTCGCGTGGGCATGGCCCACCGGCCGAGGCCCCGAGCTGGTGGGCCATGCCCACCCTACCAATGCCCCCGCGAACAGACACTGACCACGGTTCACCGACCACTGACCACGGTTCACTGACCACTGACCACGGTTCACTGACCACTGACCACGGTTCACTGACCACTGACCACTGACCACTGACCACTGACCCGAGGCCGAGGACCAGCGAGCAAGAACGGATGGAGCAGACCAACCCCACGACGCGCGTGGTGATCCTGGGCTCGACGGGATCGATCGGCCAGAGTGCGCTGAGCGTGATCGAGCACGACGGCGGCGCTCGGCTGCGGGCGTGGGGGCTGAGCGGTCACACGCGTTGGAAGGAGCTGACGGCGCAGGCTCTGGCGCACCGGCCGCGGTTCGTGGCGGTGGCCGAGCGCGAGCTGGTGCCGCTTTTGACGGCCGAGCTGAAGGGGACGGGCGTCGAGGTCCTCGGCGGGCGCGACGGTCTGATCCGGATGGTCCAGGACGCCGAGACCGACCGGGTCTTAAGCGCGATCGTCGGGGCCGAGGGTCTGAACGGGACCTGGGCGGCGGTCGAGGCGGGCAAGATCGTGGCGCTGGCGAACAAGGAGACA
>DAIDHB010000054.1 GCA_027452145.1 Planctomycetales bacterium | reverse complement strand
CCGGCCTGCCCCCGCTCTCCGTCGCCCGGGATAACATCGCCATGGCGAGGGTCGGAAAACTCGTCGTCTTCGCCGGCGGTAACGACGCGAGTGGAGGCTACGTCTCCGCCGTGGACGTTTTCGACGGGGATTCAGGGACGTTTCTCCCTGGCACTCCACAGCTCTCAACGGACCGCAACACGATCGGGGTGGCCGTCGGCAGCGAGGCGATATTCGCCGGTGGTCATGTAGGCCAAACCCAGACAAGCGCGAAAGTGGACATCTTCAGGCTTCCACCTGATGTGACTGCGATCGGCACGTCAGAGTCATCCAGCGGGACGGCGGCCGTCAATTACACCCTGATCGGCGAAAACAGCTCGTCGAATCCCGCGAGCATCCAGTTCCAGTATAGCGTCGACGGTGGCCCATGGCAGGCGGGCCACTTCGCGGCCGGGAGTGACGGCACCGTCAGCAGCGACGGCCTGACCATCAGCGGCCTGACATCCAGTCCCACGGGTACATCCTATACGCTCGTCTGGGACACGGCGCGCGACCTCGGCAACACAGATAACCCGAACGTCCAGGTCCGGATCACGCCCTCGGATTCGGTCGGTACGGGTGATACGGTCACCAGCCCCGCCTTCGCAGTGGACAACACGGGTATCGTGAACACCCTGGTGATCCATGCAAATGACACGTCGAACGACACCATCTACGTGACACAGAGCGGGTCGACTGTCAATGTCACCGGGACGCCCTCGGGGGCTTCCTCCGCGACGTTGAGCGTGTCGGCGTCGAACATGACGAGCATCACCGTAATCGGTGGTTCCGGAAACAACAAGATCGACGCATCAGAAACCACAATGCCGATCACCCTCGACGGCGGGGCTGGGAGCGGAGCCGACACGCTCATCGGCGGATCGGGCAGTGACTCGTTCGTCTACAGTGGATCCGCCAGCACGTACGTCGGAAGCAACAACGCGAGCAACACCCTGATCTACCCGGCCAACTTGGGCGATGTGATCGACGAACTCTTACCTGAGCTGACCGTCAACGGAGGTGCCGAGAACCTGGGAAGCATCAGCGGGATTGAGAACTTCGACGTAACCGGAAGCCCGGCCAGCGTGAACAACACGCAGCAGACCCTATGGCCCGGGATTGTCTCACTCGGCATCACCTGCGGTTGACAGTTGTTGCGTCAAGCGGGCCGGGTCGGCGTGGAGCAACTCCCAGAAGTCGTAGGTCGGCAGCCTCAGCCCCAACGCCTGGTACGGGCAGCGATCCTTTCGCGGCCCCGAGCGGAACGCTCGGCAATTCCAGTACAGCCGCTTGAGGTCCAGCATCGGCTGCGTCATCCGCCGGTGTCGCGACTGCTGCATCCGCAACACGCTGTTCATGCACTCCACCGCGCTACTGGCCCGCACCGTGTCCCCCAGCACCGCCGCCACCCCGTGGTAACTGGCACGCTCCTCCGCGTCCAACTCGCGGTCCCGCGCCGCCCCGCGGAGCAACTCCGTCAGCGGGTCCGACGCGCCGACTCGGCCATGCCGCAGCCACCACCGCCAGGCCATTGCCTCCCGCCACTCCGGTCGCGGCTCGGCCGCCTCCAACCGGCGATGCATCCGATCCAGGAAAGCCAGGCTCCGCGGGTCGGTGAGGAAGTTCCGCACCTTCGACCATTCCGAGCCGGTGAGATCCTGCAGCGCACCGGCGATCGTGGCGGTGGCCCGGGCGCGGTCGTTGAGCCGGCCGTCGGCGTCGAACAACTCCAGGGCACAGGCGGCCCGGCCCCAGGCCGACTCGAGCCGCTCGACCTCTTCCAGGGCCGCACTCGCCCGCCGCCAGGCGGCCCGGGCCGCGTGCGCCGGACCCCGGGCATCGATCCCCTGTCGCTTCGCCCGGGCGAGTTCGATGTCGGCCTGCTCGGCCTTCTCCCAGGCCCCCTCGGCGCGCCGCCAGTGCCGGGCCAGCACCCGATGGGCTTCCATCGCGGTGTGGAAGACGTCCAGCCCGTGCTCCAGCGGCGGGGCCGACGGGTCGTCACGCCGGTCCGCGGTCCGCTGCGCCACCGCCGCGGCGATCCCCTTGGCGGCGTCGGAGACAGCGAACTCCAACTGGGTGAAGGGCACCAGTTGCTCGTCCCAGGTCGCGGCCTTGCGGTCGGCCGTGGCGCGGCAGAAGACGGCGGTCATGCTCGCGGGCTCGATTCCGACCAGGGTCGGTCGCCCCCAAAAAAGATCTCGTCCAGCGCCAGGGTACTGACCCGGTCGGCGCAGGCCGGGTCCAGCGCTGCCAACACGGCTTCGGCGCGATGACCCTCGTCCTGGACCCAGCGTCCGAGGGTCGAATGGTCGGGGACTTTATCGGCGGGCAGGAGAACACCCAGAAGGCCCTCGACCTGCCGCAGGCTCACGCCCATGGCGAAGGCCGTGGTCGTGAGTTCCTTGAGCTTGTCCTTGTCGAGGAGGACATGGGGTCCGGACGCCGGCTCCGGCGCGGCGACTGCCGCGGGACGAGGGTGCTCATCGGCCGGGGGCTCCGGCGCCGGCTCGTCGCCGAGCCGTTGCTCGAGCTTCTGCGCGTGCTGGTAGACGGTCTGGCGGCTGCACCCGGCCTGCTCGGCCTGGCGGGAGACGGCGCCGTGCTGACCGGAGAAGACGGCGGCGGCGTTGAGGATCCAGGTGCGAACGGGTAGCTTGAGCATGGGTCGTCCCTCCGTGTTGGTGGCAAGTCTTGGCCGACTGGCATTCCACCACGGAGGCGACCCGCCTTCCACTGATCTGTCAACTCCCTCGCCAGCGATCTCGGCCGATTTGCGACAATCCCTGTTCGGCGAGATGTCTCGTAACGTCCGCGCGGAGTGGGGTCTCGCTGGGTCAACAGCTCGCCGGGACGTTGATCGCGCCGGCATTCATTCTGCCAGTTTGCCTGGCCCGACGTGCCGGCGAACGGTTGGCAGGTCCCGCCGCCGTTCGAGCGATCGCCTCTCGCCGGCAGGCCGGGCCTGACCGGTGGGGCCGCTCGTGGCGCGGAATCTCAC
>DAIDHB010000053.1 GCA_027452145.1 Planctomycetales bacterium | reverse complement strand
GCGGTCGTTGACGACGGAGTCGGCGCGGGTGCAGGACGTGGCACCGGAGCGGATCAGCGTGATCGACACGATCCGCTGGCTGATCGGGACGGAGGGGGATGGGGACGTCTCGGTCCTGAAGGTCAACCCGGCGCGGCCGGGTCGGGTCGAGCCGCGGGTGGTCAAGCGGAGGCCGAAGCAGTACTATCGGATGACTAAACCCCGATCGGAGCTGCGGAAGATGTTGCCGATTAAGGGTTTCTGACAATCTTCGCGGCATTCGGCCTGTCCTTTTTGCACTTCGACGATGGTACGGTCATCGGTGGCCGCGCCTGACCTCTCTTTGCGGCGGACCGGCCTCGCCGGCGGCCGAGTTTCGACGTTACATGCCGGAGGGCTCCCGTTTGGGCAAGCCGCTCTTACTGTACGATTTCGAGTTCGTCCCCTATCAGAACCCGCCCTATACCAGGGAACGGTTCTCGGAGGCCCTGCGAGCCTTCTTCGAGGACCGGGGGCTCGACTACGGGATGAGTTCCCTGGGTGGTATGGTCCACTGTCGCGGGGACGTCCGCGGCAAGGAGCGGCCGGTTACCGAGGACGATCGGCAGGCGCTCGCCGCGTGGGCCGGTCGCCAGCGGGTTCGATGTACCGCACGACTCGGTGCGATCGAGGAGGATCACGACGACCTCGCATTGTTCCGCGAGGTCACGGAATGGGTATTCGACGTCGACAACCTGGCCGCAGAAGACCGCGCGAAGGCCGACGAGTGGCGCGAAGGCATCCGGCAGTGGGTACGCTCGGTCCGGCGGGACCCCGCCTAGCACAGGTTGCGGCTTCGTTGATCGCCCTGGTGATCGGCCTCACGAGGCGATGCAGCGGAGCCCGCTCCGCCGGGCCGCTGATCCACGGCGTGAGGCCGCTCCGAAGATGACACCTGACCAGCAGCGGTTGTACCGGCAGGAGGTCGAGGAGCTAACCGCCCTCCTGCGCGGCGACCCAACGTGGGAGGCTCTCCGGCGGGCGCTTCGCCGGCGACAGGTGAGCCCCGGCGCCACCCTGCTCGCTGCGTTCGCCGAGGACGAATACGGGGTCGAGCACGGGGTGCTCGTCACGGCCGGCGGGCGAGTGATCGAGTACAGCCGCCGGGTCGGCGGGCCTGGCGTCCGGCCGCGGATGCTGGCGTGGCGGGACCGGACGGACGACCCGGGGTTGCTCCTGGAGTACCCCCAGGTCGCCGTCGCGCTGGAGACGCGACCTGTTTAGCCTCGCGGTCCAGCGGACCCGCTCCGCGGGCCGGGATTCACGGCGTTGGACGGCCGGGGCCTGATGGAAGCGAGCGATTTCGATCGGCTCGTCGGAGCGGTCCCCGCTCGCCATCCCGCGCCGCAATGATGCGGCAGCCCATGGCCCGCCCGACGCGCCCGACGGCATCTGCCCCGAGCCCGCGCCCTCGGCCCCGCGCTCATGATCCGCCGGGCTCAACCGATGGGCCGGCCGGTCGCGCAGAGATTCGCGGACCGGGCGGGCTCGATCAGTCCTCGATCAGTGCATCCGGACCATCCGGAGCATGCGGATGTTGATCACGATGAATCGGACGAATTGCCAGACCCAGTTCGTCCGCATCGCCTTCGTCAGGGGCGTCGGGACGGGCGGGTAGTACGACTGTTCGAACGGCCTGCGGACCGACATGGGACACCTCTCGCACTCGGTGGGGTAGGGTCACTCGGGGATCGCCGTCCAGAAGGGACGGGCCTTTGCCTTGTACATGAACGCGAAATGGAGCAGGTGCTTGATCCAGTGCCCGGCGAGGCCGATCTCGCCGGAGGTGTAATGGATGTCGCGCCCGGTGTCGGGATACTTCTGGAAATCGGGGATGATCGGGTAGACCGTCATGGAGACGGCCGTCCCCCTCAGGGCACTGGCGCCGGCCGAGGCGATGCAGGCCGCCCCCATCCTGGCCATCGACGCCGTCCGCGTGGTCCCCTCGCGCCCCTCCATCCGGTCGACGATGTTGAAGGCGACCTGGCGCGCCATCACCGCCGAGGGCATCCCCGTCCGGGGGGGCGTCGGGTAGATCGGCGTCCCCGACGGGCTGAACATCGGCCGGGAGATCGCGTGCGGCGGCGCGAAGGCGATCCCGACGGCGTAAATGTTGTCGTACCGGGGCGAGCGGTACGTCTCGGGCCAGTCCGACGGGAGCCACTCCTCATAAGGCTTCTTCGCGTAGTCGCCGTCGACATACATGAAGTTGCTGGGCGCGAACACCGACCCGGTGATCTCCGAACCCTCGCGGTCGAACGCCCGGAGCCCGACGCCGGAGAACGGCGGAAGCAGCATCGCGAAGTCGGAACGGATCGACTCCTCCCGGCCGTCGAGAGTCTCGTAATGGACCTCGCCGCGATCGACCTGCTTGACGGCCGCACGGGTGATCCACTCGACGCCCCGCTCGGTGTACAGCGACTCGGTGAAGACCCGGCTGTGCGTGATGTATCCGCCCCGGCGGATGAACATGCCACCCATCCCGAAGTCGCCCAGCTCGTGCTCGTTGGAGATCCAGACGATCCGCGCCCGGTCTCGGACGCCGCGGCGGCGCAGCTCGAACTCGAGATTGAACAGGTACTCGAAGGCCGCACCCTGGCAGGTGCAGGTGCCGTGGCCGGTGCCGATGAGGAACGTCTGCTGCTCCCCGTGCCGCATCCGCGCCACCGCCTCGTCGAGCGCCGACGAGGCCTGCGCGGCGTGGCCGGCGGTGCAGACGGAGAGGCTGTTCTTCTCCGGGCCCAGGCCCTCGGTGGCATCGAAATGGAGCCGCGGGCCGGTGGCGTTGATCAGATAGTCGTACTCCACCCGCTCCCGGGCGCCGGCCTTCCCGGGCTCGGTGGATTCGACCATGACATAAGGCCGGGCCGCTCCCTCGTCCCCCTCGGGATGGAGGCTGACCGCCCGAGCCTGGTGGAAGATCACCCCCGTCTTCTCGTAGACGGGCGCCAGCGGGAAGGTCACCTGCTCGGGCGTCATCACGCCGACACCCACCCAGATGTTCGACGGGATCCAGTTCCACCGGCTATTGGGCGAGACCACGACCACCTCGTGGTCCTCGCCGAGCTTGCGACGGGCGTGCAGGGCCGCGGTGTGTCCCGCGATCCCCGCGCCCAGGATGACGAGGCGTGCCATGGATCGTCCTCGCGATGGAGCCCGGGATCGGCGGATCGCCTCCGTCGGAATTCCTTCCCCCAGGGAGCCACGCTGGCCGCGACCCGGAGGCATGAGCTACCACAAGATGATTGTATTGCCCATCAGTTATATAGTCAACCTGTCGGGCCGCGGCCCGGGGAAGACTGGGAGGACACACGAAGCACAGGCGTCACATGAAAATAATACAAATAACAAAAATTTACATGTATATTAATTTGATTCTGGTCGCGTTCCCTTTTCGGGGCCATCGGCTTCTCCGTGGCCGCGACACCACCACGTCGACGACCTGGTCGTGGACGCTGGCCACATATCTGGTAGGATGAAATTCGAGCCATCCACACCGACACCCACGCCGGGAGGTATCGTCATGCTTTGCGCGGCCCTGCTCTGGAGCGGCCTGCTCGTCGCCCTGCCCGGGGATGGGCCACCTTCCTCCCAGGATCTGAAGACCTATGACGCCCTCCGGCGAAAGGCCGGCAGGGACGCGCCGGCGCAGGTCAAGCTGGCGCTCTGGTGCGAGGCGCACGGGCTGGATGCGCAGCGCCTCAGGCACCTGGCGCAGGCGGTGCTGACCGACCCCGGCAACGCGACGGCGCGCGGGCTCCTCGGCCAGATCCACTTCGAGGGTCGCTGGGAATCGTTGGATCGAGTCGGCGAGCGTTTCGGGACCGATGAACAACGATCGGCGAGGCTGGCGGAGTACAACCGGCGGCGGGACGAGCTGGAGGAGAAGGAGGTTCGTCTCGGGCGGCTCTGCCGGAGAATCGAGCGATTGAACCAGGCAACCCTGGGGAACGCCCGGCTGGTGGAGGGCCTGGAGAAAGTTCGGGGCACGAAGAGGCACGAACTGGCCCGGGCCCACGCCAACCTGGGGATCTGGTGCCGGGCGAATGGGCTGGAGGGCGAGGCACTGGCCCACATCACGACCGCCATCCATTTCGATCCCTCGCGCGAGGCTTCCTGGCGCCACCTCGGCTATGTGAAGCGGCACGGCCGTTGAAACAACCCCGAGAAGGCTGCGGCCGAGGAGAATGAGGAGCGCGAGCAGCACCGAGCTGATCGCCACTGGGCACCGCTCCTGCGGAAATGGAAAGCCTGGCTGGGGGACACCTCCGCGACGACCCGCGAGGAGGCCGAGTCGCACCTGGGCACGGTGACCGACCCCCGCGCCGTCCCCACACTTCGACTCGTATTCGGCACCCGCTCCGAGGACGATCAGTGCCGGCTCGTCTCACTGCTCGGCCGGATCGACGATCCCCGGGCCTCGCTGGCCCTGGCCGAGGTGGCCCTTGGAACTCCGTTTGTGTCGGCACGCACCGCGGCGATCAAGGCCCTCCGGAAGCGCCCACGCCGCGATTACGTCGGCGAGATGGTCGGGCGAATCCGCAACAAGATCGAGTACTCGGTCGAGCTCGTGCAGGGACCGGGCTCGCGGGGCGTCCTGGTGGTCGATACGTCGCGGGCCCGCATCATTCGTAACTACGATACCCCACCAGCGTTCCGGCTCGATCGCTCATTTTTTGGCTACGTCGGATACGACATCAACGGCCTGCCCCTGGTCGTCGAAGGCGTAGAGCTCGGCATGGTCGCCGGCGAATCCAACCCCTTCCGGACGGCGTTGGAGCTCCGGGCGCTCGAGCAGCGGACGGCCCTCCTGATCGCCGCGGCCAATCTCCGAGCCGAGGCGGCACAGCAGCGGCTAGCGGCGGACGTCAACGAGATCGAGGCCGCCAACCGGCGCGCCGAGGCGGAGAACCCTCGGATCATCCAGGTCCTTCGCGACGCCGCCGGTGCCCCCCCGGACCTCAAGGCCGATGAGGAGTCCTGCAACGTCTGGTGGTACGACGCGCTCGGCTACAGCTACCAGTCGCCGCCCAGGGTCACGATCGTCGAGAATGCCGTGCCGTATTATCCTCCGCCGCTCGTCGTGACCTGCTTCGCGGCGGGGACCTCCGTCCGCACCCTCGCCGGCCCCCGGCCGATCGAGGCCATCCGCGGCGGCGACCAGGTCCTCGCCCAGGACGAAGCCTCGGGCGCCCTGGCCTTCCAGCCCGTCGTCTTCATCCACCACAACCCGCCCGGGAAAACGTTGCGCGTCTCGTTCGCCGACGGCACGTCGGTGGTCTCCAGCGTGTATCACCGCTTCTGGCGGGTGAACCGAGGCTGGGCCATGGCCCGCGAGCTGGAGCCGGGCGACATCCTGCGCACGCTCGGCGGCCGCGCGAGGGTTGAGAAGGTCGAGCCGGACGCGATCCAGCCGCTGTATAACCTGGATGTGGCCCGCTCCCGCACCTTCTTCGCCGGGGGCGATCAATTGCTGGTGCACGACAACACTCTTCCCGATCACCGTCTCAAGCCCTTCGACGAACTGCCCGTCGTCAAGGCTGCCCGGCCGGAATGAGCGCCGAGTCGAAAGCCCGGCGTCGGCCGGCATCGGCGCGTCGGCGACCCGGGAACCCAAACCGGGGCCGCAACCACGAACCTGGACCGAAGAGGCAATCAGCTCCGGCGGCCCGGCTGCGGCCGGTCGGCGGCGGGCCCCTGGGTCGCCGTCCGGAGCCGAGGCCCTCAGGCCGGTCCGGGGCCCGAATCCGAGCCGGCCGCGATCGATCGCCAGGCCGGGCGGTCCCGGTTTGGTTGCGCCCTCCTGTCAGACGACCGCGGTGAGCGCACGTCCGTTTCGTCCGCCGATGAACGCCGGTCTGTCCGAACCGCGCCGGACCGGATCCGTCCGCAGATGACCCGGATGAACAGGCAGAGCGGTAGGCCGCCTGCCCGCCCATCGAAAGCGGCCGAGATTCCGCCGTCGTGGCCCGCCGGCACCTTCCGGTCTGCGGTCCCGATTGGTGGCCGGCAGCGGCGTTGATTAACAAACGTCTATTCAGTTCCCGAACGACCGATCGTCCGACTGGCACAACCAGACCAGAAAAAACCAGGGCTTCCGGAAAAAGTTGGGAATAAAACCGCGCGGCCGGCGTCTATATCAGATGTTGGTTGGTCTTTGGCAAGTTGATCGTCGGTAAAAAAGCCATCCCGCCCGGGATGGTGGTGCATCCACGATGGCGCGTGAGGCGAGCCGCGCGAGGGCGCGGCGGGCCTCGGGCACATGCGTCGGGGGCAGGCGAAATGCGGCCGCTTACCAGATCAACGCCTTGCTGTCTGCAGCAAGGCCAAGATGCGTGCATCGTATCGCAAGACAGGTCCAGGAGGGCTCGAAGCACCCCGGAATCGCGCGAACGAACCCAATCTTCATATTATCTTCATATTCGTTCGGCGGATCGCGGCGCCGAAAGGGCGTTCCGAGGGTGGAAAAGAGCAAAACGAGCCTCATGTCGCCGGGCGACACCCATACCGATGAAAGCGAGACCTTGCGTGCGTGCGCCTTTGGGTGTCCTTCGTATTTTCAGAGCAACCCAATTTCTGCCCGAGGGGCAGGCGCGGTTGTGTTCGTTATCCACCAAGCGGTCCACGTCCGGAGTGCGCGCCGAGGGCGCCAGGCTGGCGGGAGACCCCGCGCCAGGGAAGCCGGAACAGCAGCCGGCAACATCGACGGGCCGGCCGGCGCCACGGGATCAGTGGACGATGGCCGGTCGTCGAGCGGTCCAACGGCCCGACGCGCCGACCTTTCGAAGAGGCTGGAAGATCGACGAGCCGATCGACCGGCCTGAACGGCGGTTCGTCGGGGTGTCCGACCTGGCGGGAGTATCGAACCCCTTCCGGCGGGGGATCGGACGGACGCGGGTCATCGTTCGAATCGGTCCCAGCGGCGCAATCGGGGAGTTCGGCGGGCGTGATTGGAGGGACCGGCTTCTCGGACGCCGGAAACCATGTGACAATCTGATCTGAGCACCGGCCGTGCCCGTCGAGTCGCCGAGGCCGGGCTCGCGATGAGGCCAGGGGAGCCTTCCGATGAATCCGACCGTCATGGCGATGAGGCGCCCGGTCACCACCCTGATGCTGGTGGTTGCCCTGATCAGCGGCGGCGCCCTCGCCTATAACCGGATGCGCGTCGACATCTTCCCTTCGCTGAATGTCCCCAAGATCTACGTGTTCCTGGACTACGTCGGCATGAGCCCCGACCAGATGGAGGGGTTCATCGTCAACCAGCTCGAGCTGTACTTCCAGTATGTCGACGGCATCCGGGACATCAATACGCGGAACATCCAGCAGGTCTCGCTGTGCGAGCTGTCATTCTTCCCCGGCACCGACATGGGGCAGGCGATGGCCCAGGTCGTGGCGATGTCGGACCGCTCGATGTCGTGGATGCCCAAGGGGACCATGCCCCCGATGATCATGCGCATGGACGCGGGCAGCGTGCCGGTCGGCTACCTGGTCTTCGAGAGCAAGGTGACGTCGCTCGGCCGGCTGGGCGACCTGGCGCAGAACGTGATCCGGCCGCTGGTGCAGAAGAACGTGCCGGGCACGGTGGCCATCTCTCCGTTCGGCCCGAACATGCGGTCGATCGTCATCAGCGTCGACCCGCAGAAGATGCTCGACTACAACCTGACGCCCCAGCAGATCATCGAGGCGCTGGCGAAGGGGAACACGATCATCCCGGCGGGGAATCTGTACGTCAAGGATTCGATGCCGATGGTGTCGAACAACGCGACGATCCTCGACATCCAGCGCCTGGGCACGATCCCGCTGCGGATGGAGGAGAACGTCTATCTCCGCGACGTGGCGACGATCCGCGACGACACCGATATCAACTACGGCTATGCGCTCGTCAACGGCAAGAAGTCGGTGTACCTGCCGATCATCAAGAAGGATACCGGCTCGACCCTGACTGTCGTGAAGGACGTACGGCGGTCGATGGACCTCTTCCGCAGCGCGGTGCCGGAGGACGTCACGGTCAACTTCGAGTTCGACGAGTCGCCCACGGTGATCGCGGCCGTCAAGAGCGTCGCGACAGAGGGGATGATCGGCGCGGGGCTGACTGGGCTGATGATCCTGTTGTTCCTCCGCGATCCTCGCAGCGTGATCGTGGTGGTAGCGAACATCCCGCTGGCCCTGATGGGCTCGTTGTGCGGGCTCTGGATCACGGGGAACACGATCAACATCATGTCGCTGGGCGGCATGGCGCTGGCGATCGGCATCCTGGTGGACGAGGCGACGGTCACGATCGAGAACGTGCACGTGCAGATGGGGCGGACGTCTCGGGTGGCCACGGCCGTCCTGCACGCGAGCAACGCCACCGCGGTGCCGCGGCTACTGGCGCTTCTGTGCATCCTGTCGGTATTCATCCCGGCGTTCATCATGAGCGATCCGCTGCGATCGCTGTTCATGCCGCTGACCCTGGGCGTCGGGTTCGCGATGATCTCGTCGTACGTGCTGTCGAGCACGTTCGTGCCGATCCTCTGCGTCGCGCTGCTGAAGCACCACGGCGGGCACGGCCACGACGAGGGGAAGGGCGAGGCGAAACCGGGACTGTTCGACCGGCTGCTGGCCGTGTACGGAGGGGCGGTCGCCTGGTTCGTCCGGCTACGCTACCTGATCGTGCCGGGATACGTGGCGGCGTGCGGGCTGGTGCTGTGGCTGCTCGGGATGCAACTGGGGACCGAGCTGTTCCCGCAGGTCGACTCGGGCGAATTCGTGCTGCGGTTCCGGCCGCCGCCGGGCTCGAACTTCGAGCTGACCCGCCAGATGGCGATGAAGTGCATCGAGGAGATCGAGCGCGAGGTCAAGCCCGAGAACATCGCGATCACGATGGGCTTCGTCGGCCAGGTGCCCACGAATTTCGGCATCAACAACATGGTGCTGTTCATGCGAGGGCCGGACGACGGCCAGCTCCGTGTCGCATTGACCGAGGACAGCGGGGTCAAGCTCGATCGGTTCCGCGAACGGATGCGCGAGATCCTGCCGAGGAAGATCATCCCGTGGATGGCCAAACGGCTGGAGGAAGGCGGCCTGTCGCCCGAGGAGGCCGACCGCCAGGCGAGGAAGTGCTCGTTCGGCTTCCAGCCAGGCGACATCGTGACGACCGTGATGAGCTTCGGCGCGTCGACGCCGATTGCCGTCCGGGTCATCGGCACCGATCTGGCGCTCGTCCGCCAGCACGCCGAGAAGATCGCCGCCAGGCTGGGAAAGATCGACTACCTGCGCGACATTCAGTTCGAGCAACAGCTCGATTATCCGACGGTCGAGGTCGACGTCGACCGCGAAAAGGCGGGGCTCTCCGGCGCGAAGGTCGAGGACGTGGCGCACGCGCTGGTGATGGCGACGGCCTCGACGCGGTTCGCGTCGCTGAATTACTGGGTGGACGTGAAGACGGGCTTCGACTACCTGGTGCAGATCGAGGTCCCGCCGATGCGGCTGGACCGGCCCGAGGATGTCGAGACCCTGCCGATCGAGTCGGTCAACCCGCTGGTCAACCTGATGGTCCGCGACGTGTCGATGGTGCGGCGCGGGGTCCGGCCGGGCGAAATTGACCGCGACATGTCGCAGCGCTATCTGACGCTGACGGCCAACGTCGAGGGCGAGGACATGGGCCGCGCGTCGCGGCAGGTCGCGCAGGCGATCGAGGCGGCCGGCGACCCTCCGCGCGGGGTGCGGGTCGAGGCGCTGGGGCAGCTCCCGCCGATGATCGAGATGTTCGAGTCGCTCGGCATCGGCCTGGGCGTGGCGGTGTTCGTCATCTTCGTGCTGCTGACGGCGTATTTCCAGTCGCCCCGACTGGCGCTGGTCTCCATCGGCGCCGTGCCGGGCGTGCTGGCGGGCATCGCGATCATCCTGCTGTCCACCGGGACCTCGCTGAACATCGAGTCGTTCATGGGCTCGATCATGTGCCTGGGGGTCTCGGTCTCGAACTCGGTGATGCTGGTGACGTTCATCGACGAGCACTGGAAGGCCGGGGCGCCTTCGACCGAGGCCGCGATCCTGGGCGCCCGCGAGCGGTTGCGGCCGATCCTGATGACGGCCTGCGCGATGACCGTCGGCATGGTGCCGATGGCCCTGGCGCTCGAGCGGGGCAGCCAGATGCAGGCGCCGCTGGGCCGGGCCGTCATCGGCGGCCTGGTGATGTCGACGTTCGCGACCCTGCTCGTCGTGCCGTCGGTCTTCTCGCTGGTGATCGGCCGGAGGAAGGCGGCCTCGCCGTCGATCTACCCGCACGATCCCGAAAGCGCGCACTATGACCCGGAGATTCCTGGGGCGGGTGCGGAAGCCGATACCGAGGTGAAAGAACCTAACGGCAACGACGAGCCGCATGGCCACCACTGACCTCACCCGATCCGATTCCGACTCGGACTCGGACTCGGACTGACCTGATCAACCAGCCGCGGAGAACCCCGATGCAAGCCGCACCCAGAGCGCCGCGACGCCCAGGCCGCACGCCGGCCGGACCGCGCGCCCGCCTCGTCGCGATCGCGGCGATCCTGGCGGGGATCGCGGCGGCCGGGTGCCGTCGCGAGGCCCGGATCGACTTCGGCGGGGACACCGGGCCCCGGCCGGTCCGCCTGATGTACCCTGACGTGCGGACGATCGTCCGGCGCGTGGGCCAGCCGAGCTTCATCGAGAGCTACGAGCGGACGTCCGTCTATCCCAAGATGACGGCCTATATCGAGAAGTGGATCGTCGACATCGGCGACAAGGTGAAGAAGGGGGACGTCCTGGCCACGCTCTTCGTCCCCGAGATCGTCGAGGACCACAAAACCAAGCAGGCGACCGTCGGGCTCGACCGCGAGCGGATCGCGGTCGCGCGCGAGGCGGTCGACGTGGCGAAGGCCGACCTCGGCGCGGCCCGCTCGCGGCTGGTTGAGGCGCGGGCCTTGCTGGGGAAGTTCCAGGCGACGGTCGATCGCTGGGCCGTGCAGGTCAGGCGGCTCCAGGTCGAGGTCGACAAGGGGGACCTCGACCCGAAGATCCTCGACGAGGCGACGGATCAGCTCCGCGCGAGCACGGCGTCGCGCGACGAGGCCCGCGCCGCGATCTCCCGGGCCGAGGCCGACGTCGCGGCGCGCGAGGCGTCGCTCGGGCGGGCCGAGGTTCAGGTCAAGGTGGCCGAGGCGGCACTGGCCGTGGCGCAGAGCGACGAGCGGCGCATGGCGGCGTGGGTCGGCTATCTGACACTGACGGCCCCGTTCGACGGCGTGATCACGGTGAGGAACGCCAACACGTTCGACTTCGTCCTGCCCGCCACGGGCGACCCGACGGCGATGTACCTCTCGCCGGATATCTCCAACAAGGGCGCCGCGCCGATCTACGTGGTGGACCGGACCGACGTCGTCCGGGTCTTCGCGGACATCCCCGAGCAGGACGCCGACTACGTGAAGGCCGGGAGCCCGGCGAGCGTGCAGGTCCGAGCGTTCCGCGAGCGGCCGATCGCGGGCAAGGTGACGCGGACGTCGTGGGCCCTCAACTTCAAGAGCCGGACCCTGCGCGCCGAGGTCGACCTGCCCAACCCCGGCGGCGAGCTACTACCCAACATGTACGCGTACGTCGAGATCAGCATCGAACGCCCGGGCGTCCGCGCGCTGCCGGCCTCGGCGCTGACGTACAGCGGCGAGGCGGCGTACTGCTGGCTCTACCGCGACGGCAAGGCGGTGCGGACTGAGCTCCAGACGGGCGTGAGTGACGGCCAGTGGATCGAGGTCACCGACCGGCGGATCTCGGCCTCGGCGGAGGGGACCGAGGACTGGAAGCCGATCGACGGAAGCGAGCGGGTCATCCTCGGCGATCCGTCGAGCCTGACCGAGGGGACGCCGGTGGAAGTCGTCTCGGCGAAGGAAGGGGCGAGGATCGCGGCCGACTCGCCGACGCCCAGGATCGCGCCGACCCACGCGGTCCCGCACCAGGCGGCCGACCCGCCGGGGCCGCCCCCGCCGACCCGGCCGACCGGTCCCGCCCCCGCCACGAAATCCGGGAGCCGCCCGTGATGAAGATCATCGACCGAATCCGCCCGGCCGCGGCGAGCGACGGCGGCGCCCGACGCCTGACGGTGCCGGCGAGCGGCCCCGATTCCGCGCAGCAAACGGTCCGCCCCGCCCGGCGGGCCCTCCGGCTCGTGGTGACCATCGCGGCGCTGGCGGCGTCGGGCTGCCGCCGCGAGGAGAAGAACGATTACGAGAGCGTCTCCGAGCCCCAGGCCGTGCGCCTGGTGCGGCCCGACGTGCGGACGATCGTGCGAAAGGTCGGGCAGCCGAGCTTCATCGTCAGCTACGAGCGGACGGCCGTTTATCCGAAAATGACGGCCTACATCGAAAAATGGGTCGTCGACATCGGCGACAAGGTGAAGAAGGGGGACGTCCTGGCGACGCTCTTCGTCCCCGAGATCGTCGAGGACCACCGGACCAAGCAGGCGACCGTCGGGCTCGATCGCGAGAAGGTCGCGCTGGCGAAGCAGGTCGTCAAGGTGGCCGCGGCCGATGTGCTGGCGGCACAGGCGAGGCTCGAGGAGGCGCAGGCGCAGCTCGCCTCCGAGGAGGCCGAGGTCGCCCACTGGGAATCGCAGTCGAAGCGGCTGGAGCGCGAGTCGAAGAACAATGTCGTGCCGCCGCAGATCGCGCTGGAGTCGAACGACCGGCTCAAGCAGAGCATCGCCTCGCGCGCCGCGGCGCGGGCGGGCGTCGACCGGGCCAACTCAGATCTGATGGCGCGAAAGGCCGCGCTGGCGGAGGCCGAGGTCGACGTCAAGGTGGCCGAGGCGGCGCTGGCCGTGGCGCAGAGCGACGAGCGGCGGCTGGCCGCGTGGGTCGGCTACCTCACGCTGAACGCCCCCTACGACGGCATCATCGTGGCGCGGAACGCCAACACGTTCGACTTCGTCCTGCCCTCGACGGGCGACCCGAACGCCCTCCCGCACGCCCCGGACGTCTCCACTGAGAAGGCCGCGCCGATCTACGTGGTGGACCGGACCGACGTGGTTCGCGTCTTCATCGACATCCCCGAGCAGGATGCCGAGTACGTGCGGATCGGGACACCCGCGGTGGTGCGGGCGCGGGCCTTCCGCGACCAGCCGGTGCCAGGCAAGGTGACGCGGACGTCCTGGGCGCTCAACTTCAAGAGCCGGACCCTTCGCGCCGAGGTCGACCTGCCCAACCCCGGCGGCCGGCTGCTGCCGGGAATGTACGCCTACGGCACGGTGATCATCGAGCGGCCCGGCGTGCGGGCCGTGCCGGTCGAGGCCCTCACCTCGGCGGGGGACCGCACGTATTTCTGGCTGTACCGGGACGGCAAGGCGGTGCGGACCGAGGTGCGTAAGGGCGTCGCCGACGGCCGCTGGATCGAGGTCACCGATCGCCGACGGCCGGAAGGCGGACCCTCGGCCGCATGGCAGCCCGTGGACGGGACCGAGCAGGTGATCCTTGGCGACCTGTCGATCCTCGCCGACGGCGATGCGGTAAAGATCGCCCCGGAGAGGAAGGAGACAGCGGCGACGGGCGAGGCGTCCGCCGTCCGCCAGCCGACGTTCGACACCCGCGGCCCGGCTCGGCCGTAGACGTCTAACGACCGCCCCCTTCGGCCGAATCAGCGCACCCGGCACGATCCGACCTCCATCGCGACAGGGGGCGTGCCGGGCCGCGCGGCCGGGCGCCCGGCTGCCGATCTCTGGGATGGCGTGCCGCGCGAATTGGCCAGCGCCGGGAGGATCCCGCCGCCGCGCGGGGCTCGCCCTCGCGATTGCAGGAACAGATCCGGATTGATTGATGGGGGAGACCCATGCGCGCTGCGGAACGCATCGGTGGAGGATCGCGGCCGAGGCGCTGGGGACGGGTCCGTCCGGCCTCAGCCTGGGCGCCGGTCATCGCGGCGGGCCTGGTGTTCGCCGCGCTCGAGCCGTCGGCCTGCCGGGCGCAGTCCGGTGCCGGGACTAATGCCGGTGGCACCGGACCGGGCGCCGGGATACCGGGTGTGAGCGCGTCCACGCCGGCCATACCGGGAACGGCGGCGCCTACGGGCACTCAACCTCCGACCGGAATCCAGCAGCCGGCCGGAAGCGCGGCGGTCCCGGGCATGCCGGCCTTGCCTGGCACGACGATAAGCCCGGAGCTGACGGGCGGGGTGATCCCCGAGGCGCCCTCGCGCGGGGATAACCGGATCGAAGCGCCGGGCTTCCCGTCGCCGATCCCGCGTCGCGAGGTCCCCGAACCCGCCCCGGCACCCCAGCCCGCCATCGCCGGCCTGCCGGCCCTATCACACGACCACCATGGCGACGGGGCCGGGACGGTCGGGTCGGGCCTCATCTGGATGGGGCAGCTCCCGCAGCGCTACGGCCCGTATGAAGACGGCGCCGGCAAGGTGGGCGGCCCGATCTATCACATCGGGCGCCTCAGTACCGTCGTGCCGCCGAGTCATGCGGTGCTGACCCAGGGGACGCTCGGCTACGGGCCCCCGGGGCTGCACCCCGGCTTCTACGGGTTCGGGCTGAGCTACCACCCCGGCTACGGCTACGGCGGCAACGGCCTGGGCGTCGGGACCTGCGGCGGCAACCCGTTCTACGGGGGCCCCGGATACCCCTGCCAGTATGGATATCCGAAGTTCGCCTATCCTTATTATGAAGGCATCGGCCAGCTCTACTTCGACCCGCCGGTCGTGGCCACCGACTTCCAGAACCCGGGCGACTTCGGGCCCTACACGGGGGCATCCGACTACGCCTACACACATCCGACGTACACGGCGGAGGCCGCGGCCACCGGATCGTCCGTGCCGGGCGAGCGGCAATTGCCCGACACGTCCGCGACGAGCTCGCGGCCCGAGGCGACATTCACCCCCGGCGAGGGAATGGCCCCCGGCGGCGCCGCGAACCGCGTGCCAGTCCGGGAGCGGTATCTCGGCATGGACATCGAGCCCGCCAACTCCGCCGACGGCCGCCCGGGGATGAAGATCGTCAATGTCCTGCCCGAGAGCACGGCTGCGCGGGCTGGCTTCAACACGGGCGACATGATCTTCGCGGCCAACGGCTACGCCACCGACAGGCGTGGCGATCTGGGCTGGATCATCTCCAACGCGGCGCCCGACCGGAAGCTCAGGCTCGTCGTCCGCAGGGCACTCGAGAGCAAGGATCAGACGGTGACGATCGAGATGCCCTGAACTCGCCGAACGGGCCGGCCTCATGCTCCGCCCGCCATTTGCACACGCCCGCCCTGACATCCACGGGCTGCTCTCCGGGGATCGACGATGATCCCCGAAAAGATTGTCGTGCGACGTGACTGGCACGGGATTTGAGCAACAAGGAGTGGTCGCTTCGAGCGCGTTCCGGCCCGGTCGGGAGCCGGTCGGGCTCGGCGACCGCGCGGCCGTGCCGTGCCGTACCGAATCGATCGGCGAGGCGGCATCGGCCCGGACGAAAGCCGGAGCCCGGCGGGTGCATGGATCGGGTCCACCGTCCGCGCGGCGGGTATCCCGCGCCGGGGCAGGCCGATTCACACCAGGAGTTCGCCCGTGGCCGACCGATCGTCGAAGAGAGGGAGCTCCGCGAATCCCAGCGTCCTGGCGATGGACCATCCCATCACGCTGTTGATGCTGATCGTCGGCCTGATCAGCCTGGGGTCGCTAGCCTTCTCGCGCATGCGGGTGGACATTTTCCCGTCTCTGAATACCCCGAAGATTTATGTCTTCTTCGACTTCATCGGCATGAGCCCCGACCAGATCGAGGGTTTCATCGTCAACGAGCTCGAGCTGTACTTTCAGTACGTCGACGGTATCCAGGACATCAAGTCGCGGAACATCCAGCAGGTCGGGCTGTGCGAGCTGGGCTTCTTCCACGACACGGATATGGGTCAGGCGATGGCGCAGGTGGTCGCCATGTCGGACCGGGCCATGGCGTGGATGCCGCCGGGCTCGTTGCCGCCGATGATCATGCGCGTGGACGCCGGCAGCGTGCCGATCGGCTACCTGGTCTTCGTCAGCGAGGGCGACAAGACCTCGATCGGCGCCATGGGCGACCTGGCGCAGAACATCATCCGGCCGCTGGTGCAGAAGAACGTGCCGGGCACGGTGGCGATCTCGCCGTTCGGGCCGAACATGCGGTCGATCGTCATCAACGTCGACCCGCGGAAGCTGCTGCAATACAACCTCAATCCCCAGGACGTGGTCGACGCGCTCAAGACCGGGAATGTGGTGGTCCCCGCCGGGAACATCTACGTCAAGGACTCGATGCCGATGGTGATCAACGATGCCACGGTCGTTGACATCCAGCGCCTGGGGAACATCCCGATCAGGCTGGGGCAGAACGTCTATCTCCACGACATCGCGGTCATCCAGGACGACACCGACATCACCTACGGCTACGCGCTGGTCAACGGCCAGAAGGCGATCCACCTGCCGATCATCAAGAAGGACACCGGCTCGACGCTGACGGTCGTCTCCGACGTCCACAAGTCGCTCGAGATCTTCCGCAACGCCGTGCCGCCGGACGTGAAGATCACCTTCGAGTTCGACGAGTCGCCGACGGTGGTGCATGCGGTCGAGAGCGTCGGCACCGAGGGCGCCATCGGCGCCGTGCTGACGGGCCTGATGATCCTGATCTTCCTCCGCGACCCGCGCAGCGTGGCGGTGGTCGTGCTGAACATCCCGCTGGCCCTGATGGGGTCGGCGGTCGGTCTGTGGGTGACCGGAAACACGATCAACATCATGTCGCTGGGCGGCATGGCGCTGGCGATCGGCATCCTGGTGGACGAGGCGACGGTCACGATCGAGAACACCCACGTGCAGATGGGCCAGACGAAGAACATCGCGACGGCCGTGCTCAAGGCCAGCAACGCGACGGCCGTGCCGCGGCTGCTGGCGCTCATGTGCATCCTGTCGGTGTTCATCCCGGCGTTCATCATGGAGGACCCGCTCCGCTCGCTGTTCATGCCGCTGACCCTGGCGGTCGGCTTCGCCATGATCTCGTCGTACCTGCTTTCCAGCACCTTCGTGCCGATCATGAGCGTCTATCTGCTCAAGCACAAGGAGCACGGCGAGGAGGGAGGGGGCCTGTTCGACCGGATCCTCGGCGGGTATCGCAAGCTGCTGGAGTGGTTCGTCGGGCTGCGATGGTTGATCGGCCTGATCTACCTGGGTGCCTGCGCGCTGATCCTCGCGGTGATCGGGCTCCAGGTCGGCACCGAGCTGTTCCCGGCGATCGACGCCGGCGAGTTCGTGCTGCGGTTTCGGCCGCCGGCCGGGTCGAGCTACGAGCTGACGCGCGAGATGGGGCTGCGGTGCCTCCAGGAAGTCGAGAAGGAGGCGGGGACCGAGAACGTCTCGATCACGATGGGGTTCGTCGGCCAGGTCGCCCCGAATTTCGGCATCGACAACATGGTGCTGTTCATGCGCGGCCCGGACGACGGCTGGCTGCGGGTCAAGCTCAAGGAAGATAGCGGCATCAAGCTCGACGAGTTCCGCGAGCGGCTCCGCAAGATCCTGCCCGACCGCGTCATCCCCTGGCTGACCGACCGCCTGGTGAATGGGGGCCTGGAGCAGGACGAGGCGAGGGAGAAGGCGGAGAAGTCGAGCTTCGGGTTCGAGCCGGGCGACATCGTGACGCAGGTGATGAGCTTCGGCTCGTCCAAGCCCATCGCAGTCCGGCTGATCGGGACCAATTACGATCACGTCCGCGCGTTCGCGGAGAAGGTGGCCGCGAAGCTGAAGGAGAACTCGCACCTCCGCGACATCGGCTTCGAGCAGACCCTCGACTATCCCACGGTGGAGATCCACTTCGATCGCCAGCTCGCCGGGCTCATCGGCGTCACGCCGATGCACCTGAAGCGGGCGATGGTGATGGCGACGGCCTCGACTCGATTCACGAACCTGAATTACTGGATCGACGTGAAGACCGGGTTCGACTACCTCGTGCAGATACAGGTGCCGCCGCTCCAGATGGAGAAGCCCGAGGACATCGAGGAGCTGCCGCTGGAATCCGTCAACCCGGTCACGCCGCTGATGGTGCGCGACGTCCTGAAGGACGGCCGTGTGCACACGAGCGTGCGGCCCGGCGAATACGACCGCGACATGTCGCAGCGATATCTCACCGTGGTCGCCAACGTCGAGGGCGAGGACATGGGCCGCGCGGCCGACCAGGTGCGGAAGGCCGTCAAGGAAGTCGGCGACCCGCCCCGCGGCGTGCGGATCGAGGAGATGGGCCAGCTCCCGTCGATGACCCAGATGCTCGAGGCTCTGGGCGTCGGCCTGGCCGTGGCCGTGTTCGTGATCCTCGTTTTGCTGACGGCGTACTTCCAGTCGCCGCGGCTGGCGATCATCTCGGTCTCGGCCGTCCCGGGCGTGCTGGCCGGCATCGTGGTCATGCTGTACTTCACCGGCACGACGCTGAACATCGAGTCGTTCATGGGCTCGATCATGTGCATCGGCGTCTCGGTGTCGAACTCGGTGATGATGGTGACGTTCATGGACGAGCACTGGAAGTCCGGGAAGCCGTCGACCGACGCGGCGATCCAGGGCGGTACGGAGCGGCTGCGGCCGATCCTGATGACGGCGTGCGCCATGTCGATCGGCATGGTGCCGATGGCTCTGGCGCTGGAGCGGGGCAGCCAGATGGAGGCGCCGCTGGGCCGCGCGGTCATCGGCGGCCTGGTGATGTCGACGTTCGCGACCCTGCTGGTGCTCCCGGCGATCTTCGCGCTGGTGATCGGCAAGCGGCAGCACACGTCTCCCTCGCTGTACCCGGGCAATCCCGAGAGCTCGCATCACGATCCGGACCTCGACGAGGACGGGGACGGCGGTGAGGGCGATGAGTCGGGGCAGGGGGGGCCGTCCGGCGGAAACGGCCGGGCTTCCGGTAACGGTAACGGTAACGGCAAAGGAAACGGCAACGGCCGGCCGTCGCAGAACGATCACGACTCGCCTGAAGGCGCCGAGGAGAACGAGGAGGAGTTGGCCACGTCGAGCTAGTTTCCGATCGAGGATCCCCGCGACGGGCCGGCGGCGACCGGCCTTTCGCACAACCCCACCCTCAAGTGGAGCTAACCGTGGAAACTGCAACCGGGCCTGTCGACGCGGTTCGCGACGCACGCCGTCGCCGGGCATGGCTCTGGCTTCTGGCGGCGCTCGCGGCGTCGGGATGCTCGAAGGAAGAGAAGACGGCGCCGAGCGTCCTTCAGCCGCCGACGCTCAACGTGATCCACCCCGAGCCCCACGTCATCAGCCGCGTGGTCGGACAGCCGAGCTTCGTCCAGAGCTACGAGCGGACGTCGATCTACCCCAAGCTGACCGCGTACATCGAGAAGTGGAACGTCGACATCGGCGACAAGGTCCAGAAGGGGGACGTGCTGGCCGAGCTCTTCGTCCCCGAGCTGCGCGAGCTGCTCGGGACCAAGAAGGCGACGGTCCAGTACGACAGCGACCGCGTCCGCTTCGCCGAGAAGGAGGTCGAAGTGGCCGCCGCCGAGGTCAAGGCGGCCCGGGCGCGCCTCGACGAGGCCCGCTCGATCCTGGGCAAGTACGAGGCCGAGGTCCAGCGCTGGGAGGTCCAGGTCAAGCGGCTGAGGCGCGAGGTCGACCGCACGGTGGTGGATCCCCAGATCCTGCTCGAGTCCGAGAACCAGTGGAAATCGAACCTCGCGGCGCTCGACGCGGCCAGGGCCACGGTCGCCAGGGCCGAGGCCGAGCTGCTGTCGTACCAGGCGAAGCTGGCGCGGGCGGAGGTGAACGTCGCGGTCGCGAAGTCCGACCTGCAAGTGGCCAACAGCGAGGCCAGGCGGCTCGAGGCGCTGGTGGGCTACCTCAACCTGCTGGCGCCCTACGACGGCATCATCGTGGCCCGCAACGCCAACACCTGGGACTTCGTCCTGCCGAACACCGGCGACCCCACCGCCATCGAGCGCGCGCCGGACCTCTCGCCCAGCGGGCAGGCCGCGCCGATCTACGTGGTCGACCGCACCGACATCGTTCGCATCTATGTCGACATCCCCGAGCGGGACGCCGACTACGTGAAGGTCGGCTCGGAGGCGCGCGTGAAGGTCTGGGCCTATCGCGACGAGTGGCAACGCGCCGCGGTCACTCGCATCGCCTGGGCCCTCAACACCAGGAGCCGGACCATGCGCGCCGAGATCGACCTGCCCAACCCGGGCAGCCAGATTCTGCCGGGCATGTACGCCTACGGCGAGGTCGTCGTCGAGCGGCCCGGGGTGCTGGCGCTGCCGAAGCGAGCGCTCACGCACGCCGGAGGCAAGACCTTCGTCTGGCGCTATGTCGACGGCCATGCGCAGCGGACCCAGATCGAGACCGGCACCGCCGACGGCGACTGGATCGAGGTCACCAACCGCAATGAGAAGACGGTGTTCTCCAACATGGGAGTCCGGGGCGACGAGAAGTGGGAGCCGATCGAGCCCTCGGACGAGATCCTCATCGGCAGCAAGCTTTCCACGCTCACTGACGGGGGCCCGGTTCGGCTGGCCGAGGCGCCCGCGCCGGAGGAGGGGGAAGATTCCAACGGCGGATCGTCCGGGACGACCGGGGGCTAGGCGACCGCCGGTCGCGGGCGGCCGGCCGGGCGGTCCGCCCTCCTTTCCTGGTTCGAGATTGGCACAGGACAAGCTGTTTTGGCACGGTCGGGGGACATGTCCATGGAATCGCACGATCCGCAGCAAGACGAACGACAGCAGGCGTCCGACCCTCCGCGAGAGCACGACCGGCCCGAGGGGTCGGAGCGACCGCGCGGCGACGACATGCGGCAAGGATCGGACCTGGCCCGCGCGGCCGGACCCGAAGCATCCGAGGGGCCGCAGGTCATCGGGACCGACGCCCCCTTGATCTCGAAGGGGCCGGCGGTCGAATCGGACTGGTCGAGCCAGCCCGATCGGAACATGGTCGTCCAGACCAGTCGGATCCGCGAGCCGAGTCAGCCCTTCAGCCCCAGTTTCGTAATGGTGCCCGTCGAGGCGGACCCGTCGAGGGCGGGTCGATCCGGCGAGGGCGATCGAGGCGAGACAGAGAGACGCCGTAACGGCCGCGAGGGGGCATCGGATCAAGGAGGACGCGAATCCAGCTCTCGCCCCGGCCCGAAGGGCGAGCGCAAGGGGGAGCGTGGCATGGCCGACGATCATCGCGACGAGAAGAAGGGGTCTCACGACCGCGGCGACGAACGAAAGGGCCGGACGGCCCAGGGGCCGTCCCTCATGAAGACCCTGCTGCTGGCCGGCGCGGTGGCGCTGGTCTGCGGGGTCGTCGGGGCCTGGGGATACTCGGCCCTCTTCGGGTCGGACAAGTCGAAATCGGGCCAGGGCTCGAGCTCCGACTCCGGCGGAGGGGGCGGTTCCGGCTCGAGCAAGGACTCGGGATCGGGCGGCGGCTCGGGCGAGTCGGGATCGAGCAAGGACTCGAGCACGGGCAAGGAAACCGGCTCGAGGAAGAACTCGACCTCGAACGACAGGAACTCGGGCGCGGGGAAGATGCTGGAGGCGCAGAGCGCCTGGCTGGCTGCGGTGAAGGAGCTCCGCCAGTCGAAGGACGCCGAGAAGAAGGCGCGCGACACCGAGGAGGAGAAGAAGGCGGTCCTCGATTTCCTGCAGAGGACGCTGCTCTCGGCCGGGAAGCCGGGGGGCGGGTCGCTCTCGGCGGTGTTCTGGGCCGGCGGCGAGGGGAAGGACGTGTCCCTGCGCCAGGCGCTGGACGCGACCGATTCTCAGGTCACCGGCGCGTTCACCGACCGCCCCCTGGGCGAGGCCTCGGTCCGCGAGCTGCTGGGGATCGGCTACCTGAACATCGGCGATCCCGCGCGGGCGGTCCAGGAATACGAGCGGGCGCTGTCGCTCCGCGAGGCCACCCAGGGCCCGACCAATCCCGAGACCGCCTCGTGCCGCAACCAGCTCGCCGTGGTGTACCGGGTCGCGGGCAAGACCGTCGAGGCCGGCCGCCTGTTCCAGCAGAACCCGAATTCCCCCACCCATGCCGCCGCCCTGGCCGCCCGCGGGGCCACGCTGCTGATGGAACATCGGGCCGCCGACGCCGAGGCCCGGCTGCGCGAGGCCCTCATGATCCGCCGCAAGAACCAGCCCGACGACTGGGTCACCTTCGACACCGAATCCATGCTCGGCCAGGCACTCCTGGATCAGAAGAAATACGACGAGGCCGAGCCCTATCTCAACGGCGGATATGAGGGCATGAAGCAGCGGGAGGAAAAGATCCCGGCGCCGGACAGGCCCCATATCACCCGCGCCCTGGAACGTCTCGTGCGGCTGTATGAGAGCCGCGGCGAGGACGAGAAGGCGCAGAAGTGGCGGCAACAGCTCCAGGTTGCCGAGGCCACGATCAAGCCCGACACCACCACGACGACGCAGCCCTGAAGCCGGCTCAAGAGTTCGGTCTCCTGATGCCGCGGCTTGCAAATTCCCGGCGGCCCGCAAGGTTGCCGTTAACCGAACAACTCCTCTCGTCCGATAAACCATCAGGTCCGCCCCCGCCGGATCGTTCTTCGGCGCGATCGGAACGGGCTTGCCCATGCACTGAGGGGTTGATCGATGGGACGATGCGCCTGGACCTGGCTGTTCTTGGCGTGCTGGTTCCTCGCGGGGGCGTCGGCCTTGCCGTGTGCGGCCCAGACCCCGGGACCACCGAGGCCAGCGGCAGCTCCGATGCCGTCGCCAGCTCCGGCACTCCCGCAGGCGAGTGGCGGGGGAAGCGGTCCCCGGTATCCGGCGTCGGCGCCGACGCCGGCCGAGGGAATCCCGCCGCCGAGCCAAAGTCCCCTGTTTCGCAGCCCGGACACGAGGGCGCCGACGGAGCCGGGGGACGTGCGATTCCCGATCAACCTGCCGGCCGCGCTGCGGCTTTCCGATGCGCGTCCGCTCGTCGTGGCGGCGGCCCAGGCGAGCGTCTGGGTCGCCGAGGCCGACCTGGCGCAGGCCCGTGTGCTGTGGGTGCCGACTCTGAACATCGGTGCTGACTACATCCGGCACGACGGCGGCGGACCCGACTTTAACAAGGGCATCATGACGGCCGTCAGCACGAACTTCTTCTACGGCGGCGTCGGCCTCACCGGCGCGCCGCTCGGGATCATCTACACGACCGACGCCGTCTTCGAGCCGCTAATCGCGCGGCAAAACCTCAACGCCCGGCACTGGGACGTCCAGGCATCGAAGAACGATGCTCTGTTGATGACGGCCGAGGCGTATTTCCGCGTGCACCAGTACCGGGGGACTTACGCCGGCACGCTCTACTGCGTCGAGCGGGGGCACGACCTGGTCGAGCGGATCGCCGCCCTGAGCCGCGACCTTGTGCCCGAGTTCGAGGTCGAGCGGGCGCGGAACATGGTCGCCGACATCGAGCAGCGCGCTGTCATGGACCGCCAGGAGTGGCGGGTGCAGAGCGCCAACCTCACGCGGGTGCTGCGGCTCGACCCGCGCGCCGTGCTAGAACCGCTCGAGCCGGACCACCTCCAGATCACGCTCGTCGACCCCGGGCGCACGCTGGACGACCTGATGCCGGTCGCGCTGACCAACCGGCCCGAGATCGCCTCGCGACAGGCGATGGTGCAGGCGGCGACGGCAGCGATCCGCCGCGAGAAGATGCGGCCCTTCCTGCCCAACGTCGCGCTCAACGGCTTCCAGACGCCCCTCGAGATGTTCCAGGCGGGGATCTTCGGCTTCGGCCCGAATAACCGGATGAACCAGTGGGTTGGGCGCGACGACATCAGCATCCAGCCGGTCTGGCAGCTCAGCAGCCTCGGGATCGGCAACCTGGCGATGATCAAGCGGCAGCGAGGCCGCGAGTCGCAGGCCATGATCGAGCTGTTCAACGCCCAGGACGCCGCCGCCGCCGACGTGACACGCGCCCTCGCCCGCGTCCAGTCGGCCGCGATCCGCGTGGTCCAGGCGGATCGCTCGCTCCGCACGGGCATCATCGCCTTCAACGGCAGCATGGAGGGCCTGAAGCAGATCAGCCGGTTCGCCAACGTGCTGGTGCTGATCACCCGGCCGCAGGAGGCGGTCTACTCGCTCCAGCTCGTGCGGGTGGCGTTCGAGGAGTATTACGCGACGGTAGCCGAGTACAACCTCGCGCAGTTCGACCTGTATCACGCCCTCGGATACCCGGCGAGTGAGATCGCAGTCAAGCATCCGGCCGGCCAGGAGCAGCCGGTGGACCTGACCCGTCCGAAGTTCCTCCCGCCGGTCGGCCACGGACCGCCCCCGGCGACCCGTTGAGCGCCGGAGGACCGCGGAAAACAGTCGTGATGCCGGGCCGCCGCGCCGGAGGCCCTGCGGCCGGACGAGGTCCTGAGCGGTCCCGCCGGGGAGACAGGTCGCGCCGCCCGTCGGCCGCGCGTCAGGAGTGGGGGATGACGTACGCATGAGGGGACGGTCGGCCGGGACACTCGCACTGATCGTCGCCTCGGCGCTCGCGTGGGCCTGGCCCGCCCGGTGCGGCGCCCAGTCGCCGTCCGTGCCCGAACCACCCCCGACGCTCGGCCAGTCGCCGGCCGCCCCACCGGCCGCGGGCCAGCCGGCGGCCGAACTGCCCTCGACGGTCTCGCCCGCCATCCAGCGCTTCCTCAAGCAGACCGGCCGCGACAGGTTGCCCGCGCGCACGCCCTCGCCTGACAGGCCCGCACCGGCCGCGATGGCGCCGACGGCCGAGCCGAGGCCGTCGATCCCTCCGCCAAACACGGTCCCCCGGATTGCCCGAGGCGTTTCCTCGCCCGTTCCCGCGGAGTCGCCCGCCGGTCTCCGTACCGGCCGGGCTCAGGAGGGACGGGGTGTGCCCCGCTCCTCCCAGCCGGGGACGCCCGGCACGCGATCGCCGGATATCGAAGGGCCCCGGACGCCCCGGCGTTCCTCGCCTCTGGCGGTCTACCCCAACGTCAGGCCGGCCCCGCTGGAGCCGACCGACCTGCGGTTCCCGATCAACCTGGCGACCGCGCTACGGCTGGCCGACGCGCGCCCGCTGATCGTCGCGGCGGCCCAGGCGAGCGTCTGGGTCGCCGAGGCCGACCTGACGCAGGCGCGCCTCCTGTTCGTCCCGATGCTCAACGTGGCGGCCGACTACCTGCGCCACGACGGCGGCGGACCCGACTTCAACAAGGGCATCATGACGGCGCCCAGCGTCAATTTCTTCTACGCGGGTGTCGGGCTGTGGGGCTTCATCAACTCATCCGACGCCCTGTTCCAGCCTCTGGTGGCGAGGCAGAACCTCAACGCCCGGCACTGGGACGTCCAGGCGTCGAAGAATGACGCCGTCCTCCAGACCGCCGAGGCCTATTTCCGCCTGCACCAGTACCGCGGGATGTACGCCGGCACGCTCTACTGCGTCGAGCAGGGGCACGTCCTGATCGAGAAGCTCGCCGCGATGAGCCGCGACCTGATCCCCGAGTTCGAGGTCGAGCGGGCCCGGAACTTCGTGGCCGACCTCGAGCAGCGGGCCGTGCTGGCGCGGCAGCAGTGGCGGGTCAATAGCGCGAATCTCACCCAGCTCCTCCGCCTCGACCCCCGCGCCGTGGTCGCACCGCTCGAGCCGGATCACCTCCAGATCACGCTGATCGAGCCCGGACGCACCCTGGACGACCTGATGCCGATCGCGATGACCAACCGGCCGGAGATCGCCTCGCGCCGGGCCATGGTCGAGGCGGCGACGGCGGCCATCCGCCGCGAGAAGATGCGGCCCGTGCTGCCAGGAATCGCGCTCAACGGCTATCAGAGTCCCGGCGGCATGTTGATCCAGGCCGGGATCTTCGGCCTGGGGCCCAACAGCAGCCTGAGCCAGTGGACCGGCCGCGAGGATGTCAGCGTCCAGCTCGTCTGGCAGCTCGAGAACCTGGGCTTCGGCAACCTGGCGATGATCAAGCGTCAGCGCGGCGAGCAGTCGCGGGCGACCGTTGCGCTGTTCCGGGCGCAGGACATGGTGGCGGCGGACGTGATGCGCGCCCACGCGCGGCTCCAGTCGGCCGCCGTCCGCGTGATCCAGGCCGATCGGGCCATGCGCACCGGCATCATCAACCTCAACGGCAACTATGAGGGCCTGGGGGAGACCAGCCGCTTCGCGAACGTCCTGCACACGATCAGCCGCCCCCAGGAGGCGGTCTACTCGCTCCAGCTCCTCAACCGGTCCTTCGACGAGTACTTCACCACGGTCGCCGAGTACAACATCGCGCAGTTCGACCTGTATCACGCGCTGGGCTACCCGGCCCAGGACATCGCGGTCCGCATGCCGGTCGGCGAGGTCCCGCCGATCGAGCTGAGACGGCCCAGGTTCCTGCCGCCCGTCGGCCACGGCCCGCCGCCTGCGACCCGTTGAGCATTCAGCGCGGCCCTCGAACGAGGACCAACCCGCACCAGAGGCCCCGGCGCGGATCAATCCCCGCTTGTCGGCCGGATCAGAAGTGCCCGGCGAAGTCCTGGCGGTTGGTCGAGGCGGCGACCAGGGTGTTGATCGCCGTATCGGGCAGCCCCAGCGCCGAGCCGGCGCCCTGCTGCGCGCCCTGGCCGTAGGCGACGATCCAGTCGAGCGTGCGGCCGAATGTGGCGGGATCGTACTTGAGCCGCAGGAAGATGCCCGACGGCCCGGGGATGAGCGTCGAGGACCGCCCGGCGGTGTCGAGCTGGAAGCCCGCGGCGGCCTGGGGCGATAGCGGGTAGTACTTCTTGCTCAGGGCGTAGAATACGATCCACTGCTTCGGCGCCCAGGTCTGGTTGCCCGTCAGCACGGGGAAGGCGTTACCAACCACGCGACGAGTTCCGGTGAAGCCGGGGAGGCGGACCTTGAATCCGCTGGCCGCCGTGAAAGTCTGCGCTGTGTTGTTCTGCACGGCGACGAACAGGATGTTGTACACCCGGCCGGGGACCGGCTGGATCTTCTGCACCAGGACGTGCTGGAACGGCGGCTTCAGGTGCACCAGGCGGTAGGTGGGATTCGTGATGCGATAGGCCAGGAACTGCCTGGCCAGCGGCCTCGTCGCCGCATGGGCGTTGCCGATTGCCGCCGCGGCCGCGTGCGCATCCGCCCGCCCGGTCGTCCCGGCAAGGCCGGCGCTGAGCAACTGCCTGGCCTCGAAGTGTTCCACGTCAGGATGGAACGCCTTCATCGGACGGCGTGGCATGAATGATGTTCCCCTGGCTTCGAAGGCTCGCGGAAGGCCGCCGGCCGAACGGGACTGGCAAGGTCCGACCGGTTCAAGCCCAGGGGATACATCGGCCGATCCGCGTGGGGAGATGATGGGAATTCAGCCCGCCGGCGTGCCGACGACAGTCGGGCGCTCGGGCGTGCGGTTGCCCAGCAGTCGGTTCCAGGTGCGGAAGTCGACCTCGCTCCTGGGTACGTACAATCCATCGATTGGCACCT
The DNA here is from genome assembly GCA_027452145.1 of Planctomycetales bacterium. Classification (GTDB taxonomy): domain Bacteria; phylum Planctomycetota; class Planctomycetia; order Isosphaerales; family Isosphaeraceae; genus JAKAUH01. Next base: position 13,826 of record DAIDHB010000053.1, on the reverse strand, counting down.
GCATGTCGCCCGTCGCGGTGAACTCCCGCCGCGCGGGGTCGCGGAGGTCCACATAGGTCGCGCCCTGCTCCAGCCGCGCGCCGGCCGGCAAGAGCGGGACCTGCTTGAGGTCATCGTCGGTCCAGTCCACGAGTTGCCGATGAGCCTCCTTCTCGTCGTAGGCCGTTCGTGGCTTTTCCCTCTTCGAATGCGGGCTGGTCGAGTCGAGATCCCGGCCGGCGGCCGCGTCGGGGTTGAGATCTTGCTGATGGGGCTCGGGATGCCTGTGCTCGGGCCCCTCACGCTTCGGGTCAAGGAGTTTGTCAACCATGGGAGCTTGCCCTCATGAGCAATCGTAATGGGGCGGCGCAAGCCGACTTCGACCGCACAACTCGTGCCGAGACGTACAGGTAGGAACCCGGAAACCGTACCGGTGCTGCGGTTTGAGGGGCATGTTCGACCGGCTCCCGACGCTTCTTGCTCGACAGGGGCCGCGATGTCGATTAGCCTGGCGTGAGTCGCTGTTACACTTTTGTCGAACAAGCAGCCGGGGGCGGCGCGTCGGCCCGACGGATGTCGAGTCAGCGTACCTGAGGAGAGACCCATGCGGGATCACGATGCGGAACGGGCCGGGCGGGTCGACCGTCGCGGCTTCCTGGGCGCCGGGGTCGGGGCGGTGGCCGCGGCCGGCGTGCTGGCAGAGGGGCGGCCGGTTGCGGCCCGGCAGCAGGCTGGCGGCGAACCGGCGGCGTCGGCGCCGCTGGCGAAGCGGAAACTCGGGAAGACGGGCGTCGAGGTGACGATGCTGAACATCGGCACCTGGCGGAGCTCGGGCGTCGAGCGCCTGCTTCGGTTCGCCTGGGCCAACGGCGTCCGCTACATCGACACGGCCAAGTCGTACGGCACCGAGCCGGCGATCGGGCGATGGCTCCAGGCCGTGCCCGAGGCCCGCAAGGAGCTGTTCCTCGTCACCAAGGACCATCCCCGATCGCCCAGGGAGCTCGTCGCGCAGCTCGACCAGCGGCTCGCGGCGCTCAAGACCGACTACGTCGACCTGATCTTCATCCACGCGATGGGCGACCACGACTTCGCGACGGAGGTGAGATGGCCGGCGAGCGCCGAGTTCAAGGCGGCCGCCGAGGCGATCCGCAAGTCGGGCAAGGCGAGGTTTGTCGGCTTCTCGACGCACCACCCGCAGCGGCCGGAGATCCTCCAGGCGGCCGTGAAGGGCGGGTTTGTCGACGTGATCATGCTTCAGAACAACCCCTGGATCGCCCAGGAGGACGCGATGAACCGCGCCCTCGACGCCTGCCACAAGGCCGGGATCGGGCTGATCTCGATGAAGCAGGTGGCCGGCAACATGAAGCTGGACGAGATCGCCAGGCGGCTGCCGGAGCTCAAGGAGAAGAACCTCACCCCGTACCAGGCCCTCCTTCACGCGATCTGGACGGACGAGCGGTTCTCGTCGGTGTGCGTGTCGATGCGGAACACCGACCAGATCCGCGAGAACGCCGACGCGGCTCGACGGTTCCAGCCGATGCCGAAGTCGGCGATGCTCCGGCTGCGGGACGCCTGCATCGCGGCCGGGCCGACGATGTGCGCCTCGTGCGACGGCCGGTGCAGCCGGGCCGCGGGGACCGACGCCGAGCTGGGGAACCTCACCCGGCTGCTCACCTATCACGAGCACCACGGCTACCGCGCTGAGGCGCGGCGGCTCTACGGCGAGATGGCTGGATCGGCCCGCGACTGGAAGGGCGCCGACCTCGAGGCCGCCCGCGCCGCCTGTCCCAACAAGCTGGATTTCGCCAGCCTGCTGCCCCGCGCCGACGAACTGCTCGGCTGATCCGCGGCGCCAGATCGGGGCAGGGCGGGCGCAATCGCAACCCGAAAGCGACCCGGGCGATCCGACCCGAAAGGGTCGGATCGCCCGGATATTGACGAATTGCGCGGATTTGTCTTGAGTTCACGGCGCCGAACTCAGATAGTGATCAATGGCGAAATGCCGTTCAGGCCGGAGGCGGTGCCGACGGAAGCCGCCCCGGCATCCGGCCGGTGCCCCGGCCCGCCGATGACCGGTGCCTCGCCGGACCGAACGCGACGGAAGCTTGCAAGATCTGTGTGACTGAGAGATCGGGACATGGCGAAGAACATCTATGTCGGGAACCTGCCGTACGAGACCACCAGCGACGATCTGGTGGAACTGTTCCAGTCGTATGGGTCGGTCATCAGCGCCCAGGTGGTGATGGATCGATTCAGCGGCCGCAGCCGGGGCTTCGGCTTCGTCGAGATGGCCGACGACGGCGAGGCGCAGGCGGCGATCGACGCACTCAACGGGCAGCCGTACGGCAGCCGCCCGCTGACGGTCAACGAGGCGCGTCCTCGCACCGACGCGCCCCGTCGCGGCGGTGGCGGCGGTGGCGGCGGCTACGGGGGCGGTGGCGGCGGCTATGGCGGTGGCGGTGGCGGTGGCGGCTATGGCGGTGGCGGTGGCGGTGGCGGCGGCGGACGCCGCGGCGGCGGAGGCGGAGGCTACCGCGACTCGGGCGACTATTGATCGGGCGGGCGACGAGGCGAAACGCGACCCGCCGCCGTCCCGGACACACGGCGATCCCGGCGCAGCCGACTTTCCCCCGAAGACGGTCGACCGAGTGACCAGCGACGCGCCACCCGCCAGGCGAGGCGATCGCGTCGACGCCGGATCGCCCCAGAGAAACCAGGGCGGGCGATCGACCCTCGACCGGCCCGTCCGGAACGCGGTCGACGAATCCTCTTGGCGGGATCGGGGTTGACCCGGTATATTCGACGGCTTACCGCCCGCGAATCCCGCGTTCGAGGGTGGCTGAGTCGGTTGCGCGCCCTGCGCTCGAACTGGCGAGCTCCATCGGCGACCGGTCTGCCGCGACCGCCGGGAGCGGCCGTCGAAAGGTTCGCCGGCAAACGGCTCGCGAGGCGAAACGGCCGGGCGCCCGGGCGGCCCACCGAGGACGGGGTGGACGAACCGACCGGCGAATCGATCAAACAGCCATCGCGAAGGGAATCCCCCGACAGAAACCTACGGAAAACCAGCAGTCAGACGGGAGAATCGGCCTGTGGTGAAGTTACGCGTGCGTGCCGGCGAGTCGATCCAGGAGGCGGTCCGCCGCTTCCGCAAGCTGTGCGAACGGAGCGGCCTCCGCAAGGAGATGCGTCGCAAGGCTTACTACGAGAAGCCCAGCGAGCGCCGGCGCCGCGAGGAGCTGAAGCGACTGCGAAAGGCGCGGCAGCACCAGACGTCGAGGGTCTGAGGTCAGAGCCCATTCTCGAGGGGCCGGTGCGACGGTCGTGGGGTGGGTGACAGCCACCGAGGGAGAGCCCGGCAGATGGTGGGGTTCGCCCACCCTATTCGACCACGACCGTCGCCTTCGGGATCGAGTCCCGGTTTCCAGTTCAGTAGCAAGGCCCGGGGGTTATGCAAGCATGCCCCACGGGCCTTTCGACGTCGGTGAAGTCCTGCCGCCAGTGCGACGACGACAGGCGGCGGCCCCTCGTGATTTCGCAGCGCCGCGATGTTCGTGGCCGACCCGGGCGAACGCCGAGGCGAGATACCGAACTCCCGACTCCGAAGTCCGGACACTGAAAACAAAGGACCAAGAATCGCCTCACCGGACCAGCGAGGCCGGCAGCCCGAGTCGGGCGGCGTGAGTTGTCCGGTTGCGGCCGGCCTGCTTCGAGCTGTAGAGGGCGCGATCGGCCAGCTCGACGAGCGCGGATTCGTCCTGGGTCTCGGCGTCGGAAGTGGCGACGCCGAGGCTGACGGTGACGGGGCGATGCCTCCAGTCGCGGCCAGCGACGGCCTCACGGAGCCGCTCGGCCACCTCGAGGGCCTCGACCGCGCCCGTGGCCGGCAGGAGGACCACGAACTCCTCGCCGCCGTAGCGCGCGACGACGTCGTGCCCGCGCACGGATTCTCGCAAGAGCGCGCCGAAGGTCCGGAGGAGCTCATCGCCGGCAGGGTGGCCGAAGCTGTCGTTGTAGTCCTTGAAGCGGTCGATGTCGAGCAGGATCAGCGAGAGCGGCGAGTCCTGGCGCCGGGCCTGGGCAAAGAGCAGCTCGAGGTCCTCGCGGAACCGGCGGCGGTTCTTCGCGCCGGTCAGCTCATCGGTGGCCGCCAGCTCCGCGAGGCGCGCGTTCTGGAGTTCGAGCCGATCGTGGACGGCGAGGATTCGCCCGGCGATCTCGAGCCGCACGGCCAGCTCGTCGGGGTCCGGGGGCTTGGTCAGGAAGTCGTCGGCGCCGGCCCGCAGCCCCTTGAGCCGGTCCTCGCGACGGTCGAGCGACGTGAGCAAAATAATATAAACATAGCGGCCTATGCGGGATGATCGGATCCGGCGGCAGAGGTCCAGACCGTCGAGGTTAGGCATCATCCAGTCGGAGATCAACAGCGGGAACTCGCCGCCGCCGATCATCCGCCAGGCCGCCTCGCCGTCGGGCGCGGCCCTGGGGGAATGCCCCATCTTCTCGAGGGTGCGGCGGAGATAAAGCGCGGTGACCGGTTGGTCCTCGGCGATCAGGATATTCATGGTGTTGTGATGGGGCTCTGGGTGTCGAAACGTCGGATGATGGCGCTGGTCCGGGCCCAGGCCGCGTCGACCTTCGCGGCGAGAGCCTCGATGGTGGCCAGTTCGGCACGGCCGGCGGCGTGCTCGAGTTGCTCGCAGGCGTCGGCGAGCTCCTCGGCGCCGACGGTACGACTGATCCCGCGCAGCCCGTGGGCCTCGACGGCGATGCGGTGGGGATCGACGGCTCGGAGCGCGGTCCCGAGCCGATCGAGGCATCCGGGCGCCGATTCGAGGAACGTCCGGGCCAGCTCGTGGGCGAACTCGCGGTCGCCGTCGCAGGCGGCGAGCAGCGCGCCGATCACGTCGCGACGGTCGTCGCGCCCGGGACGCCGGCGATCGTGGCCGGCGGCGGCCTCGCGGTGGGCGACGACCAGTGGCTCGAGGGCCTTCTCCAGGTCGGCCTGGCGGATGGGCTTGGGCAGGTAGCCGTCGAACCCGCCGGCGAGGCAGCGCTCGCGGTCGCCCTGCATCGCGTGGGCCGTCAGCGCGAGGATGGGCAGGCGGTTGCGGGAGCCGCCGCCGGCCTCCGAGGCGCGGATGGCGCGCACGGCCTCGAAGCCGTCCATCTCGGGCATCTGGACGTCCATCAGGACGACGTCGAACGCGGTCGAGCCCACGGCGTGGAGGGCCTGGAGTCCGTCCGGCACGACGACGACCGAGTGCCCCAGGCGCTCGAGCATCCGGACGGCTACCTTCTGGTTGACCGGGTGATCCTCGGCCAGGAGGACGCGGAGGCGTGCCTCCTCGGCCTCGTCCCGGCCCTCGCAGCCGGCGGCGAGGCCGAAGTCCGCGGCGCGGCGCGCGGCGCCGGAAGCCCGCTGCACGATCGGGGCGATCGCCTTCATCAGGGCGTCGAAGAGATCCGACTGACGGACGGGCTTGGTGAGACAAGCGGCGACCCGCAGGTCGCGGCAGACCTGGGTGTCGTCGCAGGCGCCGGCGGACGTCAACAGGAGCACGGGGATGGTCGCAATCGAGGGGTCCGACTCGCCTCGGATGCGGCGGATCAGCTCGAGGCCGTCGACCTCGGGCATCATCCCGTCGACGAGCGCGGCGGCGAATGGCCGGCCCAGGCGGCTCGCGTCGCGCAGGGCCTCCGGCGACGGGACGGAACCGGCGACGGCCGCGGGCCGCGCGCCCCAGCTCAGCAGGACCTCCTCGAGGATGAGGCGATTGGTGGCGTTGTCGTCAACCACCAGGATGGGCAGATCCTCCAGGCCGGGCAGGTCGACGTCGCCCCGGCCGCCGGCGCCCGAGGCGGAGGCCCGTTGCTCCGGCTGCCGGCCCAGGACGACGGTGAACCCGAACCGGCTCCCCCGATCCGGCTGGCTCTCGGCACAGATCCGGCCCCCCATCATCTCCACCAGCCGGGACGAGATCGCCAGGCCCAGCCCCGTCCCGCCGTACCGGCGCGTGGTCGACCGATCGGCCTGCTCGAACGGTTCGAAGATGGCCTCGAGCTTGCGGGGGTCGATGCCGATCCCCGTGTCGGTCACGAAGAAGCCGAGCCGCAGCCCCGCGTCCTCCTGTCCCTCGAGCGTGACCGTGACCACGACCTCGCCCTCCTCGGTAAACTTGATGGCGTTGCCGACGAGGTTGACGAGGACCTGCCGCAGGCGGCCGATGTCGCCGATGAGCGCGTCGGGGACGTCCGGCGCGATGCGGCAGGCCAGCTCCAGTCCCTTCGAATGCGCCCGGAGGGCCAGGGTCTGAAGGGTCTCGCCGATCGCGTCCCTCAGCGCGAAATCGCCGAGGTCGAGGCTCAGCTTGCCGGCCTCGATCTTGCTGAAGTCCAGGATGTCGTTGATGACCCCGAGCAGCGAGTCGGCCGAGCTCTTCACCAGGCCAAGGTACTCTCGCTGCCGCGCCGAGAGCTCGGTGTCGAGCACCAGCTCGGTCATGCCGATGATGCCGTTCATCGGCGTGCGGATCTCGTGGCTCATGTTGGCGAGGAACTCGCTCTTGGCGCGGCTGGCGGCCTCGGCGGCCTCCTTGGCGCGGACCAGCGCGGCCTCGGCCTCCCTGCGCTCGGTGACGTCGACCGAGGTGCTGACCGAGCCGATGAAGGTGCCGTCGGGCAGGAAGCGGCGGACGGCCGTCAGGGCCATCCATCGGTAGGCGCCGTCGGAGCGGCGGAGCCGCAGCTCGACCTGGGCCAGCGGCCGGTCGGGGGTCACCGACCGGCGCAGGTCCAGGTACAGCTCGAAGTCCTCGGGGTGGATCAGCGATTCCCAGGCGCCGCCGTGCAGCTCCTCGGCGGGCAGCCCCGAGAACTCGGCGCCCGGCCGATTGACGAAGCTGCACCGGAACCGCTCGTCGGTCACGAAGATGATGACCGGGGCGCTGTCGGCCATCAGGCGGAAGCGCTCCTCGCTCTCGCGAAGGGACTGCTCGGCCTGGATCCGCTGGGTGACGTCCTCGGCGGCGCCGACTACCTCGGCGGGCCGGCCGTTGGGCGTGCGGCGGAAGACCACCTCGCGACTGTGCAGCCATCGCCACGAGCCGTCGTTGTGGCGGACGCGGACCCTGGACTCGACGACCCGGCCGTCCTCGACATCGGCGAACCGCGCGGGGTAGTTGTCGAGGCCCTCCCGCGCGGCGTCCTCGGGATGGATCAGCTCGGCCAGGACCCGGTCGAGCCCCTCGGTACAAACGACGTCCGGGGTATAGCCCAGCACCGAGCCCAGCCGCCCGTTCACCCAGACCGTGCGATTCGCCGCGAGGTCGATCATGTACAAAATCGACGGGTTCGCCTGCGCCATCCCCTCGATGAACTGGCGGCGGGCGCCGGCCTCCTCCTCGGCCCGCCGGCGCTCGGCGACCTCGGCCGAGAGCGCCTCGTTGGCCCGCTCCAGCTCGGCGGTCCGCTGCCGCACCACGCGGTCGATCGAGTCGTGCGCCGCCTCGGCGTCGGCCTGGCGCGCGGCCAGGTCGCGCAGCTCGGCCTGCGACTGCCAGCAGCCGCGGATCAGCACCAGGTCCTCGAAGACCACCCATGCGGCGTGCTCCAGCCACCGCCAGCTCGACGGAGCCGAAATGCCGTAGACCGACCGGGGCCAGTAGATCCCGCGCAGCAGGTGGTCGACCGCCACGACCGCCGAGGCGCTGAGCAGCACCTTCGGGTCGCGATAGAGCGCCAGGAAGGCCAGCGACCCGAAGATGTGGAAATGCGTCTCGATCCGCCCCCCCGAGAGGTGGATCCAAAGCACGCTCATCAGCACCTGGCCGATCCCGACGGCCTGGCGCGTCGCCTCGGCCCCGGGGTGGCGGCGGATCATCCACAACGGGAGGGCGACGATCAGGCCGCCGATCGCGATCGCCGCCCAGACGTGGACGTGCACCGACGCCGTCTCGCCGGCCCAGGTGTAGGGCGAGATCCAGATCGCGAAGGCAATCGCCCCGATCCACTGGAGGGGCAGGAGGGCCGCGAAGATCGCGTCCACCCGCCGATATCCGGCATCCAGGCGATCGGCATAGAGCTGATCCGCCCTGGTCTCCGGGAGCGACTCCGGTTCGGCTTTGAGGGTCAGTGCGATGCTCGTCATGGTTGCCTCGATTCACCGGTCGGTCGGCAGTTCGAGAGCGGGCAGCCGAAGATCGGCTCGTCCGGGCCGCGCGGCGACGGGCCGACCAGTCGGGCGAGCAGCGCCGACCGGCCCGTGTCGTCGCCGAACTGTCCGCGCCCCGGGGTGAGGCCGCCGCTGAACTTCAGCTCGCCCCTCGCGTCGAAGAGCAGGACGTGCCCCGAGGTCGCCACGCCAAAACGGCGGGCCTCCTCGGCGGCCGGGTCCGGCGTGATCTCCAGCCCGGGGATCTCCCGCAGAGCGGCGAGGAACGCCGGCTCGAACCAGGCATCATCCCAGGCCGCCGGCCGATAGAGGACCGCCCTCGCCGCGAGCCGGCCCTCGCAGCGCGCGAGGATTCCCGCCAGCTCCGCCACGCTCGCCCGCGAGCACGGGCATCGGGGATGGAGGAAGATCAGGAGCTGCGGTCGAGCTCCGTCGCGGCCCAGATGGCTCCGGGCCGGCCAGCGGGCCGGCGGTGCCCCCGGATCGCCGGGACTCAGGGCGTAGGCATGCATCAGGAGCATCCCGGCTCCGATCGCGAGCCCCCACGCCGCCATCCAGGCGGCGGAATCCCGCCGCTTTCGGATGATTCGCCCCACCGTCGCCTCCCCCCGCCCGCCAGGTCCCTGGTGTGCTGCACGAGAACGCGAGCGCGACCCGGACGGCAGCGCCACGAGAGCGCCGGATCGCTGCGGTGGGGAGCCCGGCCTCGCGGCGCCGGGAGGATCCTGGGGTCATCCCAGGCGGGCACGTCACCGGCTGCTGCGCCGGTGCGCCGGATCGACTCCCCGACCAACCCTAGGTCACGATTGCCCGGGCGTCAGCCGGGGAAATCGCGGACGGCGAAAAAAGCGAGGCGGGCCGTCGGTCAGGCCGGTGGAGTCGCGATCAGATCCCCAGAACGGACTTGAAGAAATTCGAGAAGCTATTGGTGGAGGGCGATGAGCTGGAGGTCGTGTGGCTCACCGGATGGTGCACCTTCGCATGGTGATGGACGGTCGCGTCGGCCCGGCCGTGATGCCCGCGCCCGTGCCCGTGGGGGACCCGGGCAACCTGGGCATGATGGTGCGCATGGCCGGCGACCATCGCGACGGCGTGGGAGGCGAGGCCGGCATGGCTGAGCACCATCCGGAATTCCATCGATTCGACGGCGGGCCGGACGACGTGTCGTCTTGGCATCGCAGGGCTCCTGACCGGGGTGGGCTGAGGCGTCAAAAGCCGGGGCGGTGTGCGCCCGCAAGCCGCGGAAGTCGGGGATGTGGACGCGAATGGTCTCGACGGCGGGGCCGGGGTGCGGAAGCTCGTGCGAGCCTGCCCCTTCATCGAACCGTTATCGGTCCGGAATGCCCGCGGGGTTCGAGCGATCGTTCGGTCGTCCACGGCATGAAGGCCGGATAAGCCGCCCGGGCGGTATGGTACGACCATGTCGATCCCACAATTCCTCCCGACCGCTCGCGAACACTCGCCGGCACCGGGTCGAGCAGGCTTCGTCATCTCGTCTCGTCACCACGACCCCGCGACTCGTCTTCTCAGCGTCGCGGGCCTGTGATAGTTTGCTCCGGCCGGAAGGATTCGGAACCGGGTGTCGCCGCGTGCAAGGAAGTGAGGCAGCCTCCATGCGTATCTTCATCTCGGCCGGAGAGCCAAGCGGCGACCTGCATGCCGCCAACCTGGTCCGTTCGATCCGACGCAGGCTCCCGGACGCGGATTTCGTCGGCTACGGCGGCGCGAAGCTCGCCGGCGCCGGGGCCAGGGTGCTCTATCCGCTCGTCGACCTGGCGGTGATGTGGTTCCTCAACGTCCTCATCAACCTGGTGACGTTCGTCCGCCTGGTCTTCCGGGCGGACCGCTATTTCCGCGACGAGCGGCCCGACGCCGTGGTTCTGATCGACTACCCCGGCCTGCACTGGTGGATCGCGCGCCGGGCCAAGGCGCGGGGGATTCCGGTCTTCTACTTCGTGCCGCCGCAGCTCTGGGCCTGGGCCGGCTGGCGGGTACGCAAGGTGCAGAAATACGTCGACCAGGTCCTGTGCAGCCTGCCGTTCGAGCCGGCGTGGTACCAGGCGCGGGGCGTGCCCGACGCGGTGTACGTGGGACATCCCTATTTCGACGAGCTGGCCGCCCGGCCGCTCGACGACGGCTTCCTGTCGGAGCAGAGGCTCCGCCCGGGCACGCTGGTCGCGATCCTGCCCGGCTCGCGAACCCAGGAGCTGCGGCGCAACCTGCCGGACATGATCCGGGCCGCGCGCGACCTGGCGGGCCGTCGGCCGGATGTCCGCTTCGCCGTCGCCTGCCTGCACGAGCGGCACAAGGCGATGGCCGAGCGGATGATCGCCGAGCTGACGGAGTCCGGCGGAGCGAACGCGGCCGCCACGACGCCAATCGAGGTGTTCGCCGCGCGAACGCCCGAGTTGATCCGCCTGGCGCGGATGGCCTGGGCGGTCTCGGGCTCGGTGGGACTCGAGCTGATGGCCGACGAGCTGCCGTCGGTCGTGCTGTACAAGGTCCGCCGGTTCGATCTCTGGATCGCTCGGCCGTTCATCAAGGCGAGGTACATCAGCCTGGTGAACCTGCTGGCCGACGACGAGGTCTTCCCCGAATACCTCACCTGGAAGGACGCCGCGCCCGACCTGGTGCGCTGGGCGCTGGCGTGGCTCGACGACACCGAGGAGCGCGCCGCGAGGACTCGCGCGCTGGAGGCGCTCAAGCGTCGCGTCGCCCACCCCGGCGCCACCGACCGCGCCGCCGAACGGATCGTCGCGCGGCTGTCGCGGACGATCGCGGGCCACACGGCCTCGCCGGCCGTCGCGCCGCCCGCGACGTATCGCGGGCCGCACGAGTCCGGCCCGCGCCAGCCCGCTCGCCACGAGCATCGCGCCTGAGGCGCGGGGCGTCCTGCGACGCCGCTCGCTGGAACCTCACACCTGGAGGATGGGGACTGGCTCCGCGTCATCGGGGGGCCCGTCCCCATCCTGCCAGGATTCCCTGGTACCACCTCACGAACGCTCCCGGGACGGCATGGGATCGGGGTTGCCCGGATTGCTGAGCGGCCTTGATGGCCTGATGCTCGGCCTTGATCGCGGTCCGGATCGCGGCGGACAGGCTGATCCCGACCCCGTGGTGCGAGCGCACCAGGGTACGATGCGCCGGGGATCGAAAGATGCTGGATGCGACGAACCTGGGCGGCCGGCTCGCCTCGAGTTGCTGCACCCAGTAGAAGAGTTCGCTCGCCATGGGAGGCCTCTGGAGCAGGGTCCGGTAGAGGCTTCTCACGAGAGCCATCCGCCCCAGCATGATCGGTTGGCTGGGAGTCACGACCGTCAGCGTGCCGCTGACGAATCGGATCGTGTAGTTCGGCGAGGTTGCGGACCCGACGGCGATCGGGTAGGACCCGACGAAGCTGGCGGGCACCGCCTGGGTCGACAGGTTCGCCGGAGTCGTCAGGCTCGCCGGCGTATCACCGTTGACGAAGCCCTGGTAGTAGACCGTGAGCGGCGGGTTCGGAACGCCATAGGAGCGGGACAGGTCACCGGCCCCGATCGTCAGGGGAGCCGGGGTGACCACGAGACTCGCGCCCGCATAGGTGATGACATAATTCCGCGACGTGACGCCGCCCGGGACGACCCGATACGTGCCGACAGGGCTCGAGGCGGTCGCCGTTGTGCTGAAGTAGAGGCTTCCGCCGAGAGACGACGGCGCATCGCCGTTCGTGAGCCCGGTGTAAGTGACGCTGAAGGCGGGGTTCTCCTGGCCATAAACCCTGGTAACGGGGTTGGCCGCGACCAGGAGCGTCGCCGGCATCACGGTGAACACCACCGTCGCGGTCGTCGGGACGAAGTCGGCGGTGTCGGTCGGGGTGAAGGTGACCGAAAGCGTCTGAGTGCCCGCGGAAAAAATGGTGCCGGCCGGCGGAGAATACGTGAAGCTTCCGGCCACCGAGGCCGAGGCATCGAGCTGCGAGGCGCCCAGCGGCGTGCCGTACGTGATCGCCGCGGGAACCGGCCAGGTCAGTGTCGGCGTTGCCCTGGCGACCGTCACGACAACAGCCTGCTCAGTCGATGTCGGATCCTGCGCTGAAATCCTGTAATTGGTTGCCGACATTCCCGAGACATTCACGTCGATCGGATAGAAGCCGGGCGGGCTGCCGGCCGATGCGGACGTACTCAGCGTCGGAGCGCCCGAGACAACGCCGGGGCCGTCGCCGGCCACGAAGCCGGTGATCGTGTACGAGAGGGCAGGCAAGGCGGCGGCGTAGCTCGTGGTGATCGGATTCGCGGCGACCACGAGCGTCGCCGGATCGACCACGAGGGTCACCGTCGCGGTCACCGCGCCGTAATCGGTCGCGTCCGTGGGCGTGAAGGTGGCCGTGAGCGTCTGCGAGCCCGCCGGGAAGATGGTGCCGGACGGCGAAGAATAGGCGAAGCTGCCGGCCACCGACGCCGAGGCGTCGAGCTGACCGGGACCCAGGGCCGTGCCGTACGTGATCGATGCGGGCGCCGCCCAGGTGACCGTCGGCGTCGCCCGGCCCACCGTCAGCGTACCGTCCTGGGACACGAACGTGTAGTTCGACGCCGACAGGCCCGAGACATCGACGGTGATCGGATACGACCCGGGTGAGCTCGCGGCCGAGGCGGTGGTGCTCAGGGCCGGGCTCCCCGTGACGACGCCAGGGCCGTCGCCGGCCACGAAGCCGGTGATCGTGTCCGAGAGGGCCGGCAGCGGACCGCCGTAGGTCGTCGAGGCAGAACTCGCGGCGACCACCAGCGTCGCAGGATCGACCACGAGGGTCACCGTCGCGGTCACCGCGCCGTAGTCCGTCGTATCCTTCGGCGTGAACGCGACCGACAGCGTCTGCGACCCCGCGGGGAGGATGGTGCCCGTCGGAGGGAGGTAGGCGAAGCTGCCGGCCACCGACGCGGTGGCGTCGAGCTGACCGGCACCCAGCGGCGTGCCGTACGTGATCGCCGCGGGCGCCGCCCAGGTGACCGTCGGCGTCGCCTTGCCCACCGTCAGCGTGCCAGACTGCCCCACGAACGTGTAATTCGTCGCCGACAGGCCCGAGACATCGACGGCGATCGGATAGGTCCCGGGTGAACTGGAGGCCGAGGCCGTCGTACTCAGGGCCGGGCTCCCCGTGATGACACCGGGACCGTCGCCGGCCATGAAGCCAGTGATCGAGTCGGTGAGGGTTGGCAGCGGACCGCCGTAGGTCATCGAGGCGTCGCTGGCCGCGACGGTCAGCCGGGCCGGACTGACGACGAGGGTCACGCTGGCCGTCGCGGTCGTGTAGTCGGTCGTATCCGTCGGCGTGAAGGTGACCGACAGGGCCTGCGAGCCGGCGCCGAGCACCGTCCCGGACGCCGGTGCATAGGCGAAGCTGCCGGCCACCGACGCCGACGCGTCGAGCTGCCCGGCGCCCAGCGGCGTACCGTACGTGATCGCGGCGGGCGCCGCCCAGGTGACCGTCGGCGTCGCCTGGCCCACCGTCAGCGTGCCAGACTGCCCCACGAACGTGTAATTCGCCGCCGACAGGCTCGAGACGTCGACCGCGATCGGATAGGTGCCCGGCGCGCTGGTGGTCGAGGCCGTGGTGCTCAGGGCCGGGCTGCCCGTGACGACGCCAGGGCCGTCGCCGGCCACGAAGCCGGTGATCGTGTCCGTGAAGGTGGGCAGGGGACCGCCG
>DAIDHB010000052.1 GCA_027452145.1 Planctomycetales bacterium | reverse complement strand
CACGGCGGACCGCGCCCCGGCGGACCTCACGGCGGGCCACGCGCCAGCGGACCGCATGGCGGACCGCGCGCGGGCGGGCCCCCCAGTGGCCCGGCCCGGCCCGCGCGACCGGCCGGCCCGCGCGTCGGCACCGGCGCCGGGAACGAGGGTCCCGGGCCGGCGGGCGGTCCCGGACCGAGGAGCCGTCCGCCGGTCCCACCGCCGCCGCGACCGGCCGGGCCGCAGGCCCACCGCGACGAACAGGAAGGCCCGCCGCGCCGCCGGATCATCGGGCTCAAGCCGTCGCACGCCGCGCCCGGTGGCGCCGCGGGCGGGCGGAAGCGTCCGCCCACCCGCAAGCCGAAGCCGCCACGCTCGGTGCTGGGTCGGCCCGACCGCGTGCGGTCCAGGCGGCCCCGGCCCGAGGGCGAGGGGCCCGGCGACGAGTGAGTCCCGCGCTCGTTTTTGACGGCGGCAGCCGTTCAGGCTTACGGATGCCGTCCAGAGTGAACGATTTCGTGGAAGTCAGCAAGGAGACCCATTGCACGCGGCCGACGGATGGCGTATAACGTCCCTAACGATCGTCACCGATCCGCCCCAACATGACATTACCCTTCGGCTCATCTCGCCGATCCCCCTCTCCTGCGGCGCCTCCCCGCTCCGAGTAGCCCTGGACGAGCGATGTCGGCAAGACCACCTTCAGGGACCCCACCTGCCTGGAAATCGAGTGACTCCGTTGAGTGAATCCCGTTCCGTGCCAGCGGGATACTGATCCACCCCGAGACACTCCGCCGCCCTCCCCGTGGGACTTTGACCCTCCGGCTCCCCGCGCGACCACGCTCTCGCGGCCCGGCCGGGGTGGCCTGTTCCGCCCGGAATCTCGCGGGGTCCAGTCCGAGCCGAGCCACGGCGCGATCCGAAGCCACCGATGCTGACCGCGGCCCTCGCCAGTTGGAGGTCCGCCACCGGAATGCCAAGAGCTCCCCGACGATGATGCCCTCGCCATCTCTCGATCATCCGCAGTGCCGTCGCGACCCGTGGAAGCACGGGGTCGTGCCGGTCGTCGGCCTCATCGGCGGCATCGGCGCGGGCAAGAGTGTGGCGGCGCGGATGCTGGCGGAGCGAGGGGCGACGATCATCGACGCCGACGCCGTCGGGCACGAGCTGCTGACCGATCCGGCCATCCGCGCCCGGATCGTCGGGCGTTTCGGGACCGGCGTGCTCGAGGCCAGCGAGGGCGGGCTCGACCACGACCCTGCGATCAGCCGGCGGGCTCTGGGCTCGATCGTCTTCGCCGATCCGGCGGCCCTGCGCGACCTCGAGGCGATCCTGCACCCGGCGATGCGCGAGCGGTTCCGCCGCGAGATCGACCGGGTCAACTGCGAGGGCGAGGGCCGGTCGCGTTGCGTCGTTCTGGACGCGGCCGTGCTACTCGAGGCGGGCTGGGACGATCTGTGCGACCTGGTCGTGTACGTCGACGCGCCCCGCGACGAGCGGCTGCGGCGGGTGGCGGCCGCGCGAGGGTGGACGGCTTCGATGCTCGAGGCCCGCGAGCGGTCGCAGTGGCCGTCCGAGCGCAAGCGAAGCCGCGCCAACTGGATTCTTTGCAATGACGGCGACCTCGATCGCCTGGTCCGCGAGCTGGACGGGCTCGTCGACCGGCTGCGACCGACGGATGCCCCCGTCGAACCCGATCCGCGATCCCTCCGCCACGGGGCCGGGCCGCACGACGCGGTACCCGCCTCGGGGTCGACAGCCACCCGGACATTTTGAAACCACCGACTGAGACTCAACCTACCCGCCTGACGGGGCCACCAGAGAACACCACTTCGGCTCCAACGAGGAGAACTGACCCGATGCCCAACGAGACTCGCCCCCGCCGGGAAACGTCCGGAACGTCCCGGATTCGCAAGACCAGCAGCACCCCGTCGGCCGCCGCGCCGCCGGCGGATGCCGACGCGACCGCCGCCGGGGCCGCCTCGTCGTCGACCTTCGGCGCCGGGTTGCCGGAATCGCCCTCGTCCGCGCTGGCCGATACCGTGCGCGACCGCAAGGATCGCGAGCCGTTCCGCGAGGAGGGGCCGGCCGACCGCGAGCCGATCCGCTACCTGCGCGAGCGCCCGGAGCGCACCGAGCGCGAGCCCGTCCGCGATCGCGCCGAGCGCGAGCCCGTCCGCGAGCGGCCCGAGCGCGAGCCGGCCATCTCGGTCCGCGAGCGACTGGCCCGCGACCGCGCCGAGCGCGATCGATCGGACCGCGACGCGCCGCCCGTTCACCACGAGGGCATCCCCGTCGGCCGCGACCGCGACCGGGATCCGGCGCCGCCGCTGATGCGCGAGCGCAACCGCGACCTCGAGCCGATCCCGTCGTACCGCGAGAGGCCCGAGCGCGACTCGTTCTACGTCGGCCGCGATCGCAACCACGACCGCGATCGCAGCCACGACCGCGACCGCGAGTTCACCCCGCCCGCCCGCGCCGAGCGCGAGCGCCCGGCCGCACCGACGAACTACCCCGACATCCCCGCGGATTACCCCGACGAGGACGTCGACATCTTCGGCGACGCGGCCCTGCACGATCGCTACGAGGACATCAAGCGCGGCGAGATTCACCTCACCGAGCTTCAGAAGATGACGATGCCCCAGCTCATCCGCACGGCGAAGACCGAGGGCATCGCCGACTACATGGGCCTGAAGAAGCAGGACCTGATCTTCAAGATCCTCAAGGAGCGGGTCAAGCAGAACGGGCTGATGTACGGCGAGGGGACCCTCGAGGTCCTGCCGGATGGATTCGGCTTCCTCCGCAGCCCGGATTACAACTACCTACCCTGCCCCGACGACATCTACGTCTCGCCCAGCCAGATCCGCCGCTTCGGGCTGAAGACCGGCGCGATCGTCTCGGGCCAGATCCGACCGCCCAAGGAGAACGAGCGGTACTTCGCGCTGCTGCGCGTCGAGGCGATCAACTTCGAGGACCCCGACAAGCTCAGCGAGAAGGTCAACTTCGACGATTTGACCCCCCTGCACCCCCAGGGCCGAATCCGCCTCGAGACCACGCAGGATGAGATCAACATGCGCGTGGTCGACCTGGTCACCCCGATCGGCTTCGGCCAGCGTGGGGTGATCGTCGCCCCGCCCCGCACGGGCAAGACGATCCTGCTCCAGAAGATCGCCAACAGCGTTCTGACGAATCACCCCGAGTCGTACGTCATGGTCCTCCTCATCGACGAGCGGCCCGAGGAGGTCACCGACATGGAGCGCTCCGTCAAGGGGCCGACCGCCGAGGTGATCAGCTCGACGTTCGACGAGCCCGCCTCGCGGCACATCCAGGTCGCCGAGATGGTGATCGAGAAGGCCAAGCGGATGGTCGAGTACGGCAAGGACGTCGTGATCCTGCTGGATTCGATCACCCGGCTGGCGCGGGCGTATAACACCGAGGCCCCGCACTCGGGCAAGATCCTCACCGGCGGCATCGACGCCTCGGCGCTCCAGAAGCCCAAGCGGTTCTTCGGCGCCGCCCGCAAGATCGAGGAAGCCGGCAGCCTCACGATCCTCGCCACCGCGCTGGTGGATACCGGCAGCCGGATGGACGACGTGATCTTCGAGGAGTTCAAGGGCACCGGCAACATGGAGCTCCACCTCGACCGCCGGTTGGTCGACAAGCGCGTGTGGCCGGCCATCGACATCAACAAGTCGGGCACCCGTCGCGAGGAGCTGCTCATGGACCCCGAGGAGCTGCGGATGGTCTGGATCCTCCGCCGCGCCCTCAACGACATGAACCCGGTGGACGCCATGGAGCAGCTCGTCGGCCGGCTGAAGAAGACCAAGACCAACTCCGAGTTCCTCTCGAGCCGAAACCTGGCGTGAGTGGTAGGGGCGAGGATTTAGGGGCGAGGGGCGAGGAGGATCGACCGGCCCGACGGCCGCCGCTCCTCGGTTCCTGCTCTGGCAACAAGGAGACCGGCTCCAAGTCTTCGAGGTGCCTGTCCCCTTTTTGGCAGGTCCAGATATGTTGTAGGAGGCGGCTCCGTCCGCCGATCCGATCCGATCCGATCAGCCAGGCCCGCGGCGTCGGATGTAGCCGATCCGGTTTGATCGGGCCCGGCCCGCGGGGTCGGGGGACGGAGCCCCCTCCTACAGAGAACCCGGAGATGACTGGGGCAAGCCATCAGATCGGGCAGGCCGCCCCCGATAACTGAGTCGTAACTGAAAACCGAAAACTGAAAACCAAGTGCAATACCAGGGCGATTACTCAACACCGTCGGGACGATTCGCTGTGGTTGCCTCGCGGTTCAACGCGATGGTCACCGAGGCCATGCTCTCGGGATGCCGCGATGCGCTGGCGCGTCACGGCGTGCCGGACGAGCGGGTCGACGTGGCCTGGGTGCCGGGCTCGTTCGAGATCCCGCTGACGGCGCGCAAGCTGGCGGAAACCGGCCGATACGCGGCGGTGATCTGCCTGGGGTGCGTGATCCGGGGCGAGACCACTCACTACGACCACGTCGCCGGCCAGGCCGCCGCCGGGGTCATGCAGGCGGGGCTGGCCACCGGCATCCCGGTGATCTTCGGCATCCTGACCACCGAGACCGTCGAGCAGGCCCTCAACCGGGCGGGGCTCAAATCGGGCAACAAGGGGGCCGACGCCGCGCTCGCCGCCATCGAGATGGTCAACCTGCTGGCGCGAATCGGGGGCTGAGCTCGACCGAGAGTTTGTTGCACGGCGTCACGCCTGGGAGGGCGAGCCTCCCGGCGAGCCGGTTCCGATCGCGACGGCGAGCCTCCCGGCGAGCCGGTTCCCATCGGGAGGGCGAGCCTCCCGGCGAGCCGGGACCTGGTGAAAGCCTCGCGTCATCCCGGCTCGGCAGGAGCCTCGCCCTCCCGCCCCTGGGTCCGACCCCGGATCGATTCATTTCGGCCCACCGAGCGAGCGCGTCGGGGGCGAGGGAGCGCACGACCATGACGAAGGCCCTGGTGCCGCAGGCGTTCTGGTTCCGGATCGCGGCGAGCTGTCCGCGCGTTGATGAGATGCCCCGGACCGACCGGCGACAGCGGGTGCTCGACCTGCCCGAAACCTGCCGGCTGCCGCAGGGCTCGCGGCTGGATGGGAAGACGCCCTGGGCCGAGGTCCGCCTGGCGTGGAACCCGCGCGGGCTGGGAGTCTCCGTGTCCGCCGAGGGCCTTGCCGACGGCCAGCTCATCGCCGATCGCGTGGAGGGCTTTGCCGACGTCCAGATCTGGGTCGATACCCGGGATACCCGCGACGTCAGCCGGGCGACGCGGTTCTGCCACCGGTTCGCCGCGTCGATCCGCCTGAAGGGACCGGGCAAGAAACTGGAGGTCCAGTTGACGCAGAAGCCCATCGCGCGCGCCGTCGCCGATCCGCCCATGACCCGCGCCGGTGATGTCGAGGCCCGCGCCGACCTGGCGCGCGGCGGCTGGTCGCTCGAGGTCTTCCTGCCGGCGAGCGTCCTGAACGGCTTCGACCCGGAGACGAACCGACGGCTGGGATTCGCCTACCAGGTCTCCGACCACATCCGCGACGACCAGTTCCTCACCGTCGGCCGCGATTTCCCGATCGGTGAGAACCCCAGCCTGTGGACGACGGTTGAGCTGGTCGATTGATTCCCAGCGGCGATCGACCTCGACCCGACCGGACGGAGCATTTTCCGGGAACAAACGCCCGCGCCGGCCCTTTATGATCGTGGAGGACCGCGGCCTGGGCTATCCCTCGGGGGCGAGCACCGCGGCCGGTCGATCGATCGGGGGCGGATGCCGTGCTCCGTGACTTGCAGTTGCTCCATTCCGTTGGGACCGTGGCGGGTTTGTCTGACTGCGCGCTCATCGAGTCCTTTCGCTCGGGCAGTCGCGAGGGCGACCTACCTCGGGCCGAGGCGGCGCTCGGCGCCCTGGTCGAGCGGCACGCCGCGATGGTCTGGAGCGTCTGCCGCGCGGTGGCCGGCAGCGTCCAGGACGCCGAGGACGCGTTCCAGGCGACGTTCCTGATCCTGGTGCGCAAGGCCGGTTCCATCCGGGTCGGTGAGACGCTCGGCCCCTGGCTGCACGTCGTCGCCTACCGCACGGCGCTGGCGATGCGAGCCTCGACGGCACGTCGGCGCCAGGCCGAGACGCGGGCCGCTCGTCGTGACGAGATGAGCATCGCCGATGACCCTGGATCGACATCCGACCGGCCCGAGATCCCGGACGCGGCGGTCCACGCCGAGATCCTGCGGCTGCCCGAACGGTTCCGCGCCGTCGTGGTGCTTTGCGACCTGGAGGGCCTCAGCTACCACGAGGCGGCCCGACGGCTCGACGTGCCGCTGGGCACCGTTCAGAGCCGGCTCGCCCGGGCGCGGGCCAGGCTGCGCCGGGCGCTGGATTCTCGCGGGCTCGAGGGGGACATGTCGCCCTTCAGCCTGGTGCTCAATGCGAGTCTCCCAACATCACTGGCCCGGCGGACGAGCCGCCTCGGCGCGTTGATCTCGGTGGATCCGGCGTCGATCCCCGCCAAGCTGACGGCTCCGATCCGCGAGGGCATTCGCTCGTACTCGGGGATCGGCTGGAGGCGGGCCCTCGCCGCGTCGCTGTGGGGCGCCGCCCTCGTCGGCGGTTGCTTCTTGTACGCCGGCGCGGTGCCGCAGGAACAGGCCCCGCCACCGCCCGTCCAGCAACAGCCGCCTCGGCCGGCGAGGGTCGAGAAGCCGGCTCTGATCATCCCGGCCCCGCAGAAGCTGAAGCTCGCGTCGGGCAAGGGAAAGACCGTGCTTTATACGCTCGACGCCCAGGGGAAGCGGATACCCGTCCTGGCCGACGAGCCGAAAGGACCGTGGCGCACCGTGGAGCACGATCTGCACTGGGCCGTCGTCACGGGAATCCTCGATCACGAGGGCATCAAAAAGGCCCTTGTCCAGGCTGGTCTTGAACCTCCCCGGCTTGCGCGGGAGCTGTATACTCGCATGGAGCTGGAGCGGCGGGTGCGCGAGGAGGACGGCGCATGGTCCGAGTGGGCGGAGGTGGACATGATGCCGACTCTCGACATTCTCGACCGATTGGCCAGCAAGGCGGTGGGACGTGTCGACGCGAAGCACCGTGTGGTGCCGTTGGAGCGGATCGACGCGAAGTTCCGCCTGGAGAACCTGGTCGACCCGCTGCCCTGGTTGACCAGCGGCCGGTTCGAGGGTGTCGACGTGGACGAAACGCTGCTCCTTCAAGCGAGGCCGGAGCCGACCCAGGACCCAGCGGCCCGGACCAGCCCGGCTCCCGGCGACAGGGTCTCATCTCTGATGTTCCGCACGTTCGACTTCTCGGCTGAGACCGGGCGAACCTGTCGCTACCGGGCGCGGGTGGTGCTATGGAATCCGGATTACCCCAGGACGAAACGCGGAAACAGGTGGCTGTTCAGCCTCTGGAGCGAGCCGACTGAGGCCGTCACGATCCCCTGAGCCAGACTCACTGAAACGCCATGATATCCTCGGCCTGGGTCGCCGGACCTTCCTGGCTGGCGATGCGGTGCCAGGCGCGCCAGGCGCGGTCGAGCTCGCGGACGTTGGCGAGCTGGTAATGCACCCTCGTTGAGGTGTCCCAGCCGTCCTTCATCCCGTCGCGGACGAATTCGAGGAACCGAGGGCGGCCGCCCATCTCGATCAGGAACCGCGAGATCGAATACCCCTGGCCATAGAAGCCCATCAGGTCCCTGGGGTAGTTCTCGACGACGAAGAGCCGGGCCAGCGGCAGCTCGCCGCGGCGGGCGAACAGGTCGACGGCGATCTGGTCGTGCCGACGGCGCTCGACCAGGTCCTCGCTGAGCAGCGAGGCGCCCTCATCGGCCCAGCGCGGCATCGGGCCGCCGAAATACGCCGCAAAGATCGTGTGCGTCACCTCGTGCGGCAGCGCCGAGGCCAGGATCCGGTCGAGCCGCCCCTCGACCGTCATCGACTGATCCGACACCCGCCCCCGGTTGAACCCGAACGAGGTTAGGCCGCCGGCCTCGCCCGAGGTCAGCTTGACGCGGATCGGGCACGGCGTCTTCCAGTCGGGCAGCTCGTGCCCCAGCCAGGCGCGGGCGATCGTCGAGCGGCAGAGCTCGGCGTGCTCGGCCACCTGGCGAGCCACGTCGGGCGACCGCGCCTCGACGACGAAGTTGGTCGACCGATAGGAAGCCCCGCCCAGGAACGGCAGGACCAGGACCAGCCCCAGCGGAGCCCAGGCTCGCCGGGATCTCCGCCGCGCAGGATGATTCTCACGATGAGCATCCATGCTCCGTACTCCCTCGTGTCCACAGCCTCGGTCCTTGAGACGGACGAGAACCCTACCAGAACTTGAGTCTTTTGTCGCCCCATCTTTCGGGACTGGGATTCCTGGCGTCCTGGTGCCATTGTGGGCTGGAGGGTGATCAGGGAAGAGCTCGAGTAAATTTGTGGCAACAGTTCCTCTCGTAAGGTTTCCTTGCGGACCCGAGATTTCCGCACGTCCACGCATACCATCTCCGCCGATGAGCCCGTACAATTCCGCGAGGGCTCCGCTGGCGGTGCTGCGGTGGAAGCCATGCATGTGGATCGTTCGCACATCAGCCACCGGCAATTCTTCTGGCCGCGATGACCGTCGGATTACGACAGAAGGAGATAGCCGGACTTAGGCTCGGCGATCTCTTCGACCGATCGCGTGGATCGCGCGCGACGAGGACGATAGGGCGTCCGACACGAGCGATTAGCACGCCAAGACGCAAGCAACCATGACATGCCACGAAGAAACTGGACACATCCATGGGATCGGATGATGCAGGGTCCCGCCCGATCGAGGCGCCGGCCGCCTCTCGCGCTGGAGGTCCTCGAGCCCCGGATGCTCATGACATGGTCCGCCGCCTCGCTGGAACCGACCCAGCTCGTCCAGGCTCCGGCCGCCGCATCGTTGCCCGTCGTCCCCGTGCCCTTTCATCTCCCTGACACCGACCGGCCGCCCGCCGCCGTCGTGTTGCCGCCGGGCGCGCGGTCGCTCGATGGGATTCTTCAGCCGGGAGATGGGAGCGAAGTCGATCGGATCTCCGTCGGGAGCGCGACCGGGGACCTATGGCTCGAATTGACCTGGGAGAACCTTCCCCGGGGCGCCGCCGGCGACCTGTCGGTCTTCGACGAGGCGGGTCGGCTTCTGGCCGACACAAAGTCGGTCGCCGGGCTGAGCTCTCTCATCATCGAGCTCCGCGGGCCGATCTCGACCTCGGATTCGGTGCTCTATGTGGAGGCCCGGATCATCGAGCCGGACGGTGCGGGCGGAGAACCGATGGAGGGCGCCTCGTACCATCTTCAGATCGCGAGTGAACCCGTTTCGGACAGTTCTGGTGCCGCCGATCAGGGGACGTCGGCGGCCGAACCGGTCGCGATCGGGACCACGGGCAAGACATCCAGGGCGTCGGTGAGTATTCGGGACCCGCACCCATCGTCGATCGCCGGCGCGAGTTCGCCGGGGCCCGAGCTGTCCAGCGGCACTCCCGGCGTGGATTTCGTGCCCGAGGTGCCGCCGTCATCGATCGCGACCGCCGGGGACGGCGTGGGGGGGAGTGAAGGGATCGGGATCACGACGGAGGCACCACCGGCCGTCGACGCCACGATCGACGTCAGCCCCTTGCCCGCAAGCTCGTACGAGGCGGCCGGCGGCGTCTTCGGGGTGGAGGGAAGTGTCGCGCGCGAGGATCGGTCCGACGAGACGCGCGTCGAGTTGTCCCTGGTCCGCATCGTATCGCCCGGTCGGGGGGAATCGGCCGAGGACAGATGGTCGTCCGATCGGAATCCGACCCCGCAACGCGAAACGGGCGGCACGGGCGTGCCGGATGACGTCGCCATCCGGATGGGAGCGACGTCGCCAGACCGGTCGGAGGAGCCAGGCGGTGAGCTTCCCTTGCTCGTGGCGGCGATCCTGCTGCCGCTCGATGGGCGTGACGGCCCCGCGACCGACGGGATAAGACTCCCCCGCGGCCCAACGACCGAGACCGGGGAAGAGGGCGAGTCCTGGGACGGCCTGGATGGAGCGATCGCCGTGGGAGTGAGCAGTTCCGCCGTGCTGGGCGTCGCCCTGTACGCGCCGGACGTGACGGCGGCCATGCAGCGGGCCAGGACCCGCTCGCGGCCCGGGTCAACCGCGCGTCGAGAGGGCCAGGAGCGCGGCTAGCCTGACGCGCGGGCGCCGCATCGGGAGCGGCGGCCCGCGGGGCCGGTCGGGCCGGCCAGGAGATCTCGATGGCCGCTCGATTCGGGGGATCAAGCGATCGAGGCGCCCGGGTAGCCGATGATGGCGAGGAGGTGTGAGGAGGGGCGATGGCCGCGACAGATCCGGAACACGGCCTCGATCGGGAGCGAGCCGGCGAGATCCTGAGCCTGCTCGGCCGCATCCGGGAGGGTGACGAATCGGCCGCGCGCGAGCTGCTCGCCCGCTACGAGTCCCAGGTGCGCCTCGTGGTCCGGCGCCAGTTGCCCAGGCTGTTGAGGTCGCGGTTCGACTCCATCGACTTCCTCCAGAGCGTTTGGGCGACGTTCTTCCGCCGCCTGCGCGCCGGCCCGGAGCGATTCGAAGATCCGCGGTTCCTGATCACGTTCCTCGCCCGGGTGGCGAAGAACAAGGTCATCGACGAGTATCGCCGCGTCGCCACCCGGAAGCAGGACATGCATCGAGAGGAGAGCCTGTCGACCGGCGGCGCGCCCTCGCGGGAGCTGGTGAGCGATCAGGATAGCCCCAGCGAGCTGGCCGAGGCCAGCGAGGCTTTGGGCCGGCTTCGCGACCTGCTGCCCGAGGATCGGTGAGAACTGCTCGACCTGAAGCTCGCGGGGCTCTCGAACCACGATATCGCCGGGCGCCTCGGGCTGAGCGAGCGGACGGTACGCCGCGTCCTGGAAGACCTCCGGCGGCGCGCCGAGGGCGGGGATTGACCGGAGGGCTCATGCGATGACTTCGACTCCCCCGGGCCGGACCTGGGACGCGGCGTGCTCGCCGGAGGCCGTCAGCCTGACCCGGCAGTTCGAGGCCGCGTGGCGCGCCGCCGTCGGCTCCCCGCCCGACCCGATCGACTTCCTCCCCGGCGCGCCCGGAGAGCACGCCGGTGCCCTGCTGGCGCTCCTCCGCGCCGACATGGCCCTGCGCCGCGAGGCGCGGCAACCGGCCGACGTCGACCGGTATCGCGCTTGCTATCCCGCGATCAACGACGAGGCCCTGGTGGGACTGGTCTACGAGGAATACTGCCTGCGCGAGGAGGCGGGCGAGGCCCCCGAGGCGGCCGAATACCTGGCCCGCTTCCCCGAGATCGCCGAGCGGCTGCGCGAGGTGTTCGATATCCACCGCCTGGTCGCGGGGTGCCCCAGCACCGCCGACTACCCGCTGGGATCGACCTATCCGGTCGAATCGACCCGAGGGCGGGTCTTCCCCAGGCCGGGCGAGACCGTCGCCGGCTTCCGACTCGTCGAAGAGCTCGGGCGCGGGTCGTTCGCCCGGGTTTTCCTCGCCGAGGAGCGGCGATTGGCCGATCGACAGGTCGTGATCAAGGTGACCCGCCTGGGCACACGCGAACCCCAGACCCTGGCCCGATTGCAGCACACGCACATCGTCCCGGTCCACTCCGACGGCGCCGATCCGGCGCGGGGTCTCCACCTGCTCTGCATGCCGTATTTCGGCCGGCTCACCCTGGCACGGGCCCTGGCCGACCCTGCCCTCGCCGGCGCCTACTCCGGGGCCGATCTGGTCGCGGCGATGGATCGGCTCCAGCCGGCCGATGACCGGCCTCGGTCGGCGGCCCGGATGGCGCTGGCCGGGCGGACGTATACCCGGGCGGTCGCCTGGCTGGGGGCCCGGCTGGCCGAGGCGCTCCAGCACGCCCACGAGCGCGGCGTGCTGCACCTCGACGTCAAGCCGTCCAACATCCTGCTGACCGACGACGGGCTGCCGATGCTCCTGGACTTCAACCTCGCCCTCGAACCGGGTGCCGGCCGCCTGGAAGGTGCGACCGAGCGGCTCGGCGGAACGCCGGCGTACATGGCCCCCGAGCACCTGGAGGCCGTGATCGGGCGCGAGCCCGGCCGGATCGACCACCGCGCCGACATCTACTCGCTGGGGCTGGTCCTGCTGGAGGCACTCGGCACGCCGCCCCGGCCCGCGGCCGGCGACTCGCGCGCGGGCGGCCTGGCCCCGTCCCGGCTGATGCGGGCTCGGCGATCGGAACCGCCCCGGCCAGACGACGACGGCCGGTCGATCCCCCCGGCATTTCGGGCGGTCCTTCGGAAGTGCCTGGCCCCCGACCCTGCCGATCGATACGACACGGCGGGCGAGCTCGCGGCCGACCTGCAAGCCGTGGCCGATGCCGCCCCGCTCCGGTTCACCTGCGAGCCGGTGGTCAGCCGGATGCTTGGGTGGGTCTGCCGCCATCGGGGATGGGTGGCCGCGGCAGTCCCGATCGTCCTGGCCGTGGTCCTGGCCGTGGTCGCGTGGGGACGGGCGCAGGCCGAGCGCCTGCGCAGCGAATCCGAGGTGCACCAACTGTTCGACCTGGGTCGCCGGTGGCTCGCCATGGGCGAGTGCGCGACCGCCGCCGAACAGTTCGCGACCGCCGCCGAGCAGGCCGGGGGTCGGCCCGGGCTGCGTGAACTCGAGTCCGACGCGCTGGTGATGGCGGGCCTGGCCCGTGCTCTCGACGAGTTCGGCCGCCGGGCCGATCCGCTGCGATTCCATCTCCTTGGCTTCGGCGGCGATGCCGCGGGCCTCTGGCGCGAACTGGAGGACGCCCTGGCCCCATTCGGCGAGCCGGAGGGCCCGGCCCGCTGGCGCCGGGGCGCCCTGGACCGGCTCGACGATCAGAGCCGCCGGCGACTGGTCGAGGAGGTCGACGACCTGTGCTTCCTCTGGGTCGTCGCGGTCGCCTCGGATTCGTCGCGCGGCCCGGCAATGACTCGCCGGGCCATCCTTTTATGCGACGGGTTCGTCGCCCAGACGGGGCCGAACGGACCGTGGGCGGCGCTGCGCGACTGGTGGCGCAGGCCGGCCGGCGAAGGCGAGCAAGCGCAGGCGCCTGCGATCCCCCGCGACGTCACGGCCGAGAAGTCGGCTCGGGCCTGCTTCCGCTGGGGCCTGCTCGCGAGACTTCGGCGCGATCGGCGCCTCATGCTCGCCTGGTTCGAACGGGCCCACTTCCTCCGGCCGAACGACTACTGGCACCAATTCGCCCTGGGGTTCAACCTCGAGGGCTGCGGCGACGTCGAGGGTGCCCTGCGGCACTACGAGGCGGCCATCGCGCTGCGGCCCTCCGCCCCGTGGGCGTGGTTCAACCGCGCGCACCTTTATGCGTTTCGCCGCGGCGCGTGGGAGCTGGCCCTGCGCGACCTGGATCGGGCCGTGGCGGCCGCGAGCAGCCTGCCGACGGACCGCGCCCGCATCCTGATCGAGCGGGGGAAGGTGCGCCAGGCCGTCGGCGATGTGGTTGGGGCTCGCGGCGACTACGAGGCGTCGATGGCGGTCGCCCCGCGGGGCCGCCTCGCCCGCGCAGCGCGCCTCGATCGGGCCCGGCTCGATGCCGAGGCCGGTGCCCTGCAACAGGCCCGGGCGGCGTACGATGATCTCGTCGCCTCAGACTCCTCGGACCTCACGGCGCGACGGGCGCGGGCTCGCCTGGCCTTGAGGCAGGGTCATGCCGCGCAGGCCGAAGCCGACCTGACACAACTTCTTACGGTGGGAGCCAGCCTGGCCCCGGCGGCCCGCGCCGATTGCCTGGCGGACCGCGCCGTGGCCCGGCTCCTTCTCGCTCGGGCCGACGAGGCTGAAGCCGCTGCGATGGCGGCCGAACGGATGGACCCCACCCCGGCCCGGGTTCGCCTCCGGGCCCGGACAGCGCTCGCCGCCGGCCGAATGCCGGACGAACACCTGCTCCGACCCGATGCGATCGGAGGATGGCCCGTGGGCGGACGGGCCCTCCGCGCCGACCTCGTCGCGGCGATCGAGCGGCTCGGTACCTCGGCACGGGATTCCACCGAGTCAATCGCCGTGCTCCGCAGCCGCGCCGCCATGCTCAGCGCGCTGGGCGACCACGCCGCCGCGCTGGCCGAGGCCGATCGGGCCGTCCGGCGATCGCCGACGGCCGATTCGTATGCCCTCCGGGCCGAGGTCCGCCTGCGGGCCGACGACCGGGCCGGGGCGCTGGCCGATGTCGAGCGAGGCCTGGGCTCCGATCGCGACGATGCGCGATTCCTGGTCCTGCGCGGGCGATTGGCGATCGAGGCCGGCGACCAGGCCGAGGGCCTCCGATCGCTCGACCTGGCTCTAGTCGTGGGTGCTCGTGGCCCGGTCCACGCCTGGCGGGCACGGGCTCTGGTCGCGCAGGGCCGCCACGAGCAGGCTGTCGACGCCTGGTCGTCCGCCCTGGCCGCCGACCCCGACAACCCGGACGCCTTCCTCGGTCGAGCGGGATGCATGCGATACCTCGGCCACTGGGAGAACGCCCTCGCCGACCTCCAACGGGCCGCCGAACTCGCCCCCGACGGCTCCCCGGTTCTTGCCCGGGTAGCGCTCGGTTATGTCGCCTGCTTGCCCGCCCGCCCCGACCGGCTCCCGCGGGTCATCGAGATCGTCCGGCGAGCCTGGAGAGGAGGATGAGCTGGTCTCCCCAAGATGTCGTAGACGACCACTGGTGGTCCTTGGCGACCTGGGGGCCTGAGCGAACACGAGGCGGCCGGGCGGCTGCCGGCGCCGCTGGGCACCGTCCGGAGCGGGCTCGCCCGAGCAAGGGCCACGCCGCGCCGGGCGCCGAGTCGTCATGGGATCGGGGCGTCCAGGTGGCTGTCCATTCCGGCCGGCGCCAGTTAATCTAGAGGGGAGTTGTTACCGCGGGGCCGCCTGCCGGAATGTGCCTCGAACGGACGGCGGCTCCCCCTGCCCGGCTCGGAGACACCTGCGGGGGCCGTCGGCAGCCCGACCGATGAACGACGTCACGCGTATCCTTTACGCCGTCGAGCAGGGCGAAACCGGGGCACCCGAGCAGCTCTTGCCCCTGGTCTACGACGAGCTGCGCAAGCTCGCCGCGGTGCGGATGGCGAGCGAAGCCCCCGGCCAGACGCTCGATGCGACGGCCCTGGTGCACGAGGCCTACCTGCGCCTCGTCGGCTCGGAAGGTGACCGGACATTCGCTAACCGCAAACACTTCTTCGTGGCGGCCTCCGAGGCGATGCGCCGCATCCTCGTGGAAAACGCCCGGCGCAAGGGCCGGGCCAAGCGCGGGGGCCGGCTGCGCCGCGTGGAGCTGGACGGCGATGCGCTTGAGACCCCGCAGCGCGACGAACGACTGCTCGCGATGGATGAGGCCCTCGAGCGGTTAGCCCGGATATTTCACACGAGATTCGCGAGGCGATATGGCGCGATGGCCTTACTTCTTGTAGGGTATGGGTTAAGCACAAGCCCCTCCCCTCCAAGAGCAAGGCCACCGCTATGACAGACTGTAACCGCGATCCTCTGGC
>DAIDHB010000051.1 GCA_027452145.1 Planctomycetales bacterium | reverse complement strand
GAGCCCGAGGGCCATCAGGACCGTCGCCAGCGAGACCTGCACCATTCGATTCATGGCGAATCCCCTCTCGTGGTTCAGCGGGACGCGGGTTTGCGTGCGCCAGTACGGGGCGTGTCACCGGTCGCCTTCCGGAATGACTTCAAGGCGCCCTGGGTGATCCGAGTGGCGGCGGGCCGGAACTCGGTCTTCTGGATCGGCGGCGGCGAGCCGACAGGGACGTCGACGTCCACGTAGCCGATCATCATCTCCTCAAAAGTCTGCTCTCCCCAGCGTACCATCTTGGTTGGATCGGGGTTATACGGATTGTTCGACGAGTTGTCGAAATGGGCCTCGCAGTCGATCCGCGTTCCTTTTGGCAGTAACAGCGGTTCGGCCAGCACGTAGTACGTCTGCCAGCCGAAGTCATACGCCGGGACCGACAGGACGACCCGGGGCGACTCGCCGGGCCGTGCGACGGCGTACTTGAAATCCTTGCCGCGGAGGTGCATGTGCGGCATGAAGCTGACGAGCCGGGCATCGGCGGTCAGCTCGGCCGACGAGGCGACCGCGACATTGTCCCGCCCGGGCGGAATCAACAAGTCGGGGTTGGCGATCCCGATCGTGTAGGCCTGCCGGGTCGGCTTCGTCTTCGAGAAGATGAAGCCGACCTTCGATCGGTCCGGGCGCACGCGGCCGTTCGGCGTGTAGTGCATCTGGAAGACGAGGTTGGCGCCGGCCGGGATTCGCTTGGCGGTCCCTTCGGGCAGGGTCGTCGGCAGATCGCCCGGCGCATACCCGCAGAAATGCTCGCCCGGCCCGCGGCGCTCTCCGCCCGGGCGGTCCATCAGGTACACGACGATGTGGTGCACCACCGACGGATCGCCCGGCACCGCCTCGGCGGCCTGAATCCACATGTCTTCCTTGAAATGGGTCGGGACCACGAAGTGCACATAGGGGACAACCCCCTGAGCCGGGACGTAGTAGGTCTCGGGGATCTCGAACACCACGTCGGGCTTGCCGATCGTCCATCCCTCGGGGAACTGGCGCGGGGGGGGAATCTGCCTGGGATCGCCGAGCGGAGAGCCCTGGTCGACCCAGGCCAGCAGCGTCGCCCGCTCCTTCGCAGAGAGACTCCGGTCGTTGCGGAAGTGTCCGAACCTTGGATCGGCATGCCATGGCGGCATCCGCCGCTCATCGACGACCTCACGGATCATCGCCGCGTGCTTGCGCGCGTCGTCGTAAGTCAACAACGAGAATGGCCCGACCTGCCCCGGCCGGTGGCACGACTGGCAGCGGTCCTGGACGATCCGCGCGACGTCAGAGCCGTAGCTCACCGCGCCGACCTTGACGGTCCCGTCGCGGTGACGGGCTTCGTATTCCGCGTCCATCTCGGCTGACGGCGCTCGGATTCTCGGCGCCTTCGTGCTCGCGGCGGGGGTCGGATCGACGCGGTCGATCAGGCAGCCGGCCACGGGGGTCGCGGGCACCTTGACGTCCCGTTTCGCGAGGAGGGAGTCGAGCGCGTCCTTCACATAATTGTGGTTGGGTTTGTCCTTGCTCTTGCCCTGGACATACTGATCGTCAATCGCACCGCGGTAGCGGATGCGGGCGAATCCGTCGAGGACCAGCGTCTCGCAAGTCCGCTCGGCGAGGACCGCGTCGCTCACCTTGTTCTGGAGGTCCTTCAGGACCGGGAAGTCGATCCCCGTCTCCTTAACGAAGCGGGCGACCTGGTCCCTCGCCTCGTGGGCGTTCGAGTTGATGCCCAGGAAGACGACCCCTTTATCCTTGTAGGCGTGGTTCAGCTCGATCAGGCGGGGAACGTAGAGATTTCCGACCGGGCAATCATTGCCGAGGAAGACGAGCACGATAGCACGCTTCCCGGCGAAGGAGTAGAGGGAGAGCGATCGGTCGGTCGAGACGTCCTTCAGGTTGAAGTCGGCGACGCGTTGCATCAGGCCGCGATCGACCGGCAGACCCGGTTTCGTATCGGCCGGACCGGCCGGGAGGGACTGGACCGCGACGGCCAGGATGAGCGCCAGTCCCCCGAAAACCACTCGTCCTGGACCATGGACCTGCATGTGGACAGACCGATCGCGCATGACGACTCCCCGGAAAGTTTCCGCCTCGGCCGCCCCGGGCGACCACGCTGTCGCGCCGAGGTCGCACCCGCCGTGGACCCGGCCGCCTGGGTGTTATACTCCCCAGGACGTCGAACGGTTTCCAGTTATGTTATGTCCGACTGGATATGATCCACAAGACGGACTGGAAAGCGATCGGCCGAAGGGCAAGATGGGGCGTCCGGAGGTCTCCATCAGAGTCGCAGCGCCGCGAAGGCCGGATGGTCGAGCAGGCGGAACGGCTGGGCGACCGCGTCGACCGCCTCGCCGCGCTGTTCGATGTGGGACCCGGCAATCGGGCCGAGTCGGCCCGAGGCCAGGGCGAGGTACTCGACGCGGCGGGGATCGATCCGCATGAGCCGGGCGCAGGTGGCGTCGACGGCCGGCAGGTTCGTGCCCATGACCAGGACCCCCGCATGGCGCGGTGTCCCCATGATCGGGCCGTCGCCTTCCATGCCGATGATGCCGTCGACAATGGCCAGTGCGGGGCGAACCGTCGCGTTGATGTCCAGGATCGACCGGGCGATGCCCGCGTGGTGCAGGACGTTCTTCGGCCAGCCGTAGTAGACGCCCGGCATCACCCCGAACAGGTTCTTCATCGACAGCGTGACGCCGGCCCAGTGGTGCGTCTTCAACTTCGGCAGTGAGACGACCCAGTCGAACTGGTCGACGGACGCCGGCAGGGCGAGGTGGGGCAGGGCCGTCCATCGCGACCGGTTGGGCACGAGGCGGATGTCGTCGTGATTGAGGTCAAGGAATTCGAGCCGCGAGTCGGCGAGCACCTCGGCCATGCCGGACTCCTCCAGCACAAGCCGCGAGTCGCGGCAATGGCCCGGCCCCTCGCCGACCGCCACGCGGCGCGCTCCCAGCGAACGGAAGACCTCGGCCGACGCGCGCACCACCATCGGGTGCGTGTTCACCTGGGGCGCGTCGCGCGCGGGCTCGACCAGGTTCGGCTTGAGCAGGATCGACCGGCCGCGGACGTTCGCCGGGCCGATGCCCAGCTCGGCGAGGCCAGCGCGAATGATCGATTCCAGGTCGTGCTGGTAGGAAGGCGCCCGAGCGATCATCACGGCCGCCCGCTGGAAGCGCTCCTGGCCTTCGATGGTGAGGTCGGCCGCGAGACCGGCCGCGGTCAGGCCGCCGAGTCCGGTCAAGAATTGACGACGTTTCATCGGGTGCTGTCCTCGGTTCGCCGCGGCGGGTCGTCCTGTTTCACAGGTAGTCGAGGCTCTCGCAAGAGTCGCCCTCCGCCGGACTCCGCCAGCAGGAGCAGGCCCAGCTCGGCCGTCGAGTCGGGACGGCCTGCGCAGCTCTCGTGGGCGGTCGCGAGCCACTCGCTCGCCTCGGCCGGCCGGACGCCGCTGGCGGCGAGGCCCAGTACGCCCCACCCGACGCTGAGTGCCGAGCGAGTCGAAGGGAGGGTCCGGAGCAGATAGTCACACGCCGGCGGGACGACCCGGTCGTCGCTTGCCCCTGCGGCTGCGAGCGCGAGGAGTGCGGCTCCGGTCGGACCGGGCTGGGGGCGGAGCGTGCGGCCGAAGACCTCGGGATTGCCGTAGTTCCAGCCGCCGCCCGGCATGGCCCGGTCACGGATCAACCGGACTCCCTCGGCGACCCGATGATGCTCGCGATAACCCTCGGCGCAGAGGGCGACGAGCGCCATCGCGGTGGGCTCGATCCAGGGGTGCGTGCCGGCGACCCACGGCCAGCCCGCCAGGGTCGGGTCGTGACCGATCACGCGCCGCTCGGCCGGCGGTAGCGGCTCGCGGACGCCCTCGGTGCGAAGGAGCCAGCCGCACGCGTGGCGACGGTTGGCCGCCAAGTCGTCGATGCTGTTCCATAGCAAGACGGCGTGGGCTGTCGTCCAGCCGGGTGCCGTCGGGACCGTCGCCGAGGGCACCGATCCGTCCGGCCGCTGGAGGCCCGCCAGCCACGAGGCGGCGGACCGGACGACCGTGGTTGCCTCGGGGTTGCCGCCGGTACTCCTTTCCCAGGTTGCCAGCCCTAACCCTGCCAGCGCCGTTGGTTCCGTGGACGGCGAGCGATCGGGGCGGTAGCCCCAGCCGGAACCGGGAATGCGGCGTGCCAGGAGCTCTCGGCCCGCGCGTTCACTCCAGGGCGTTTTCAACGAGCGGCTCCTCCATCGGTCGGCGGTTGGGGCGGCGTTGGTGGACCCGAGCCAGGGCGACAGCCGGCGGCCGATTGCGCCGGCCGGCCGCAAGGATCCTAGTTCACGCCGGCGCGCCCGGCGCATTTTCTTCGCCGGGGATCGAGGAGACAGCGATTGATGGTGCGACGCCGCGGTGCCCGTCGGGATCGGGATGCGAAGTCGATTCCGGAAAACACGCGGAATCGGGTTTTGACAGTGTGGGAGTTCTCGACCTAGGGTTCGAGTGAGCCTGGTGACCGACCGCGAGGGTCGTGGGGCGGAGCACGACGGTGCTCGGCGACCTCGCCCGGGATGCCAGGCGACTGACGGTTCGATCCAACAGGATTCGCCGCACACAAGCAGAGTCCCGCCTGTTCCTCATCCCACCAAAGGAGAGAAAACACCATGTTCACGCTGTCGTCGATTCGTCGGTTCCTGGCCAGCGAGGACGGCCCGACGGCTGTCGAGTATGCCGTGATGCTGGCGCTCATCGTCGTGGTCTGCGTCGGGATCATCAAGAGCCTCGGCACGACCATCAGCGGCACGTTCAGCTCAGTCCAGAGCTCCCTCGGCAGCTAGATGAGCTCACAGCATCGGTGGGATTGATCGGGGGAGCTCACCGGATGCGTCCTTCGAGTCGTTCGCGCGGTGCTCGCGCCGAGCCGGGCGATTGTACGTGCCGGCCACCGGGTGCCGCGAGGCGACTGGCGTTGCTTGAGAGGCGAGTGGGTCGGGCCGGGTCGGGGGGCATCCGACGCGGCCGGGCCCTCGCCGCAGAGGGGATTCGTCTGATGTCCGCCTACCTTGATCGAATGCGTCGGTTTCTGGCAAGCGAGGACGGCCCGACGGCCGTCGAGTACGCCGTGATGCTCGCCCTGATCGTCGTGGTCTGCGTCGGCATCCTGCAAAGTCTCGGCACCACCATCAGCGGCACGTTCAGCTCGGTCCAGAGTGCTGTCTCCTCGTGATCGACGGTCGGGTGGCCGCGGGACCCCGCGGTCCTCATGACGGCTTTCGCACATCTGAAGCTCCGCCCGGCCCGGTCGTTCGCGATCCGGTCGGGTGGAGTTCTCGCGCGTCGTCTGCATGTCGTACGATCCGGCGGTGCAGTGTTTTTGCCCGTCGCGTCCGGGCGCATTGCCAACGGGCGGCGCGGTCGCCGGCTGCCGGCAAGCCGGCGATTTGACACTTTGCGGAACGCGACACACGTTTCTTACGGGGTCGGGTGATGTCTGGCTCGAGGGGTGTCGCGAATGGACGCGACGCCGGGCCCGAGGCAGGGTCGATCCCGGGAGGGCCGTCCATGGCAGAGTTTCCTCGTGAGGTGGCATACCTCGTGTCGTTCGTCCTGGTCGAGGCGGCGGTGATCGACGGCCGTTCGCTACGAGTGCCGAACTGGCTGACCTACCACTTCGCCCTGGTCGGCTGGGCCTTCGCGTACTGGACGGGCGGCGGCCCTCACCTGGCCTGGTCGCTGGCCGGTGCCGCGGTCGGCCTGGCCTCGTTGATGCCGTTGTATGCGATCGGGGGCATGGGCGCAGGGGACGTCAAGCTGATGGCTGGGGTAGGCGCCTGGATCGGCCCGGCGTGCACGGGCTGGGCATTCCTCGCCACGGCAATGGTCGGCGGGCTGATGGGGCTGGTCATGATGGCGGCCTCGGGCGAGCTGCTCCGGCATCTGTTGATGACCCGCGAGATCGGTCGCGAGGTGCTGGTTGTCCGTGACCCGGTCGCGCTGTCCCAGCGCGCGGCCGAGCGGAAGCCCTCGATGATGCTCTTGCCCTACGGTATCCCGATCGCATTTGGGACGATCGGTTACCTCGCATGGGCCGGCTACCTGAGATGAAGACGATTGACCGTCAGCGGCCGGCGCGCGGCCTCGCGAGGTCGAGAAGATCGGCTCGCCGCGGCCGGCCGGGCGGAGGGGAGGGGCGTCGATGAACAGCAGATCGTTGATGATGCTCGGGTTGGCGATGGTTTTTGGCCTCTGCGCCATGTTCGTCACCCGGCAAATGATCGGGCAGGAAGCGCCCAGGCCCCAGGAGGAGGCGCAGGACGTGCTGGTCGCCGCTCGTGATCTGAAGGAGGAAGAAGTCCTCAAGGCCGACGCGGTCAAGACCGTGCGGATGCCGAAGTCCGCCGTTCCGGTGGGGGCCTTCACGACGGCTAAGGACGTGGAGGAGCGCTGGGTCAAGACCGCGCTTCTGGAAGGCGACGTGGTCATCGAGAAGAAGCTCGGCCCGAAGGGCACTCCCCCCGGGCTGGTGGCGAATATTCCCAGGGGAATGCGAGCGTTCGCCATCGACGTCACCGAGCAATCGGGCGTGTCGGGATTCATCCTGCCCGGCCACCGCGTGGACGTGATCCGCTTTGACCCGGATCGCCACGGCACGCGGGGCGAGAGCATCTTGCAAAACATCCTGGTTCTCGCGGCCGGCCAGGTCTTCACCCGGGCCGAGGAGCGGTCGCTCAGCACGCGGACCGTGACGCTCGCCGTGACGCCCGAGCAGGTGGACGTGCTTGCCGCCGCCCGTGCCAGGGGATCGCTGGCGCTCTCGCTAAGAGGGGTCAATGACGACGAGATCGTGGCCCGGCCGAAACCGCCGACGGCGCCAGCCGGGCCGGATCCGCGATCGAAGGCCGATGAAGAACATCGCAAGCGTCTCGAGCGCGAGATCGAGGGATTGAAGGCGGCCATAGCGGCCCGCGCCACCGCGGCTCCGGCCCCGGAACGCCCCCGGCGGGTCGCCAGGTTCGTCACCATCTACCGGGGCCGAGGCAAGGCGGAGCAGGTCCGCCTGGACGACGGTGCGGCGCCCGCCCTTCTGGCCGATCGAGCGACGACCACGGCGACAGCAGGGTCGCTCGGGAAGTCCGCTCCGCCGTTAACGGCGCCGGGCAAGGCCGATGCGGCGAGGGCCGGAGCCGCTGACGCCGGGGCGATCCTCGAGGCGGCCACGCTCGGGCCGTTGGGGGACCTGGCCCAGCCGCCGGTCCCCTGAGCATCGGCTCGCGGGGCCGCACGGGATGAACGGTCGAGGTGCAACGAGGTCTGGCAGCATTATGCGAGTCTCAACCCATGAAGGACCTAATCCGGACCGTCGTCGTCGACCCCCATCCGGAATCGAGGGCCGAGGTCAAGCGGCTCCTCGGTTCGATCGGCTCGTTCTGGGTCGCCGAGGTCCTGGAGACGTACCGTGAATCACCGGCCAGGATCGAGGCGATCAGCCCTGACCTGATCGTCGTCGTGCTCGACCACGACCCGCAGCAGGCGATCGACGCGATCGCGGCGGTGACCCAGGCCAACCCGCGGGCGATCATCCTGCCCGCCAGCCGGAATTGCGACAGCGGTTTGATCCTCCGCGCCATCCGTGCCGGGGCGCGCGAGTTCCTCACGCTCCCGGCCGAGCCGGCGGAGTGGCTCGAGATCACCGGACGCCTGCTGCGGGGACGCGAGGTGACCCCGGCCGACTCTTCTCGCGATCGGCGCGTCATCGCCGTGACGGGGGCCGCGGGCGGGGTTGGCGTGACCTCGGTCGCGGTGAATCTCGCCGCCACCCTTGCCTCGGCGCGCCTGCACGAGACGGTTTTGCTCGACTTCGATATGATCTTCGGCTCGGTCGACGCCGCGCTCGATATCGTCACCGAGAACACCCTGTTCACGGTGCTGCAGAACCTCGAGCGCCTTGACGCCACGCTGCTCCGCCGGTCGACGACCCAGCATGCCTCGGGCCTCCACGTACTGCCTCGACCCACGGCGATCGAGGAAGCCGCCCGGATCGATCCCGAGTCGCTCCAGCGATTGCTCACCATGCTGCGCGCGTCGTTCGGAACGGTGGTCATCGACACGAGCAAGGGGCTCCAGGCGACCGACTTCGCCGCGATGGAGATCGCCGACACGATCCTCGTCGTCGCCCAGCTCGACCTGACCTGCCTGCGGAACACCTCGCGGATGATCGGGCTGCTCCAGCAGTTCGAGGGCCTGGCAGACCGGATCAAGCTGGTCGTCAACCGCGTTGGATCTATCGAGAACGAGATCTCGCAGGCCAAGGCCGAGGAGACGCTGAAGCTGCCGATCTCGTGGCAGATCCCCAACGCCACGAAGATCTTCCAGGCCGCGCGGATCAAGGGGACGCCGATCGCCGAAGTCGCCAAGGGGAGCCGCCCGCACCAGGTCTTCCTCGAGATGGCCCGCGCCCTCCGCCCCGCCGCCGAGGAGCCCGCCAGGCAACGCAAGGGACTGTTCGCGGCCCTGTTCTGAAATCCGACGCACCGCCGGCCGATCGCCTCAATATCACCTATGGTTCTGTTGAGCGAAGGCAAATTGGATCCCGACGGTTCCTTTCCGTCGGCACGGCACCGCGAAGAGGAGGACTCAGGGAATGCTGCGTGGATTCGGGCGTGCACCGTTCGGACCGAAATCGCCCCTCGGCGCCGGCGCGGGAGCCGCGCTGGCGGAAGAACCGACCGTGGACGCTGCGGCGAAGGACGCCGCTCGAGAGCCGGCACGGTCCGAGGGCTCGAGGCCAGAGCAACCTCCTGCGCCCGCGCCTGTGAGCCAGCCTCCCCGGGCTCCCGAGCCTTCACGCGAGCCGGATCCGGCGCAGGAGCAGTTCGAGCAGCTCAAGCGGCACATCCACACGCGGCTGGTCGACCGCCTCGACATGAACCGCGTCGGCGAGATGGACCCCAAGACGCTGCGCAACGAGATCCGCGGCGTCGTCGAGCTGCTTTGCGACACCGAGAACCCGCTGCTGAACCGGAGCGAACGCCAGCGGCTGGTCAACGAGATCCTCGACGAGACGTTCGGTTTCGGTCCGCTCGAACTCCTGCTCAAGGACGACAAGATCGGCGACATCATGATCAACGGGCCGAAGAAGATCTACGTCGAGAAGGCGGGCCGGATCCAGCGCTCCGAGGTCGTGTTCCGCGATAGCGAGCACCTGCTCCAGATCATCGACCGCATCGTCTCGCGTGTCGGCCGCCGCGTGGACGAGACCTCGCCGATGGTCGACGCCCGCCTGCCCGACGGCTCGCGGTTCAACGCGATCATCCCGCCGCTGGCGCTCGACGGCCCAGTCGTCACGATCCGTATGTTCGGCTCCAAGCCCCTTTCGAAGGACGATCTGATCCGCTTCAAGGCCTTCACGCCCGAGATGCTCGAGCTGATGGAAGGCGCGATGAAGGCCCGGCTCAACATCATCATCTCGGGCGGGACCGGCTCGGGTAAGACGACGCTGCTGAACACGCTCTCCAGCTTCATCCAGCCTGACCATCGCGTGATCACCATCGAGGACGCTGCCGAGCTCCAGCTCCAGCAGGACCACGTCGTCCGGCTCGAGACGCGGCCGCCCAACATCGAGGGCCGCGGGGCGGTCACCGCCACCGACCTGGTGAAGAACGCCCTGCGAATGCGGCCTGACCGGATCATCATCGGCGAGTGCCGGGGCGCCGAGACGCTCGACATGATCCAGGCGATGAACACCGGGCACGAGGGCTCGATGACCACCGTGCACGCCAACACCCCGCGCGACGCCATGAGCCGGCTGGAGACCATGATCAGCATGGCGGGCCTCGAGCTGCCGATTCGCGCCCTGCGATCGCAGTTCGCCTCGGCCGTGGACCTGATCATCCAGGCGAGCCGGTTGCAGGGCGGGCCGCGCAAGGTGACGAGCATCTCGGAGGTCATCGGCATGGAGGGAGACACGATCATCATGCAGGAGATCTTCGCGTTCCGGCAGATCGGGGTGGATGCCGACGGCCGGGCCCACGGCGAGTTCCTCTCGACCGGCATCCGGCCGACGTTCATGGAGCGCCTCGAGGCCGCCGGCTGCAAGCTGTCGCCCGACCTGTTCCGCCAGCGCGTGTTGTTGAAGGACTGAGGTCATCGACGTGGGGGGTATCCCGAAATTCGGGACGATCCCGGCCGGTCGCGAAAGGGGTGGAGACGATGGGCGGTGCCTCGATGCTCCCGATGGTCATCGGCATGGCGGTGATCGTCGTCGTGGGCGGGATCGGGCTCGTCATGTCCCGGACCTCCGACCCGCACGCCGAGGAGCGTCTGGCCGGGCTCACCGGGCAGAAGAAGCCGCGCAGGAAGAAGTCGGACGCTGCCAGCGGCATCCTTGCCAGGCCCGCGGCGATCGACCTCGGCCGCCCCTCGTTCTGGACCCGGATAATCCCGAACGCCGAGAACCTGAACCTCCTGTACGAGCAGGCCGATGTCAACATGAGCTTTCGCGGCTTCATGTCGCTCGTTGGCGGGCTCGGGGTCGCGGGGCTGGCCCTCGGGGTTGTCTTCCGCCTGCCGATTTACGCGATCCCGCTCGGCGGCATCTTCCTGGCGGCGATGCCGTTCGCCTGGCTGATCCGCCGCAAGAAGCGCCGGATCCGGCAATTCGTCGCCGCGATGCCGGACGCCGTCGAGCTGGTCAGCCGCGCGCTGCGGGCCGGACACGGCCTGGCCTCGGGCCTGCACCTGGTGGCCGAGGAATTGAAGGGCCCGATCGCCGACGAGTTCAATCGGGTCTTCGAGGAGCAGAACCTCGGTATCCCCATCGAGCTGGCGCTTAGGAACATGGCCGATCGGATTCCCGTGATGGATGTCCGGTTCTTCGTGATCGCCGTGATCATCCAGCGCGCTACCGGCGGCGACCTGGCCGAGGTCCTGGACAAGATCGGCAAGCTGATCCGGCAGCGGTTCGAGCTCTTCGGGCACGTCAAGGCGCTCACGGCCGAGGGGCGGTTATCGGGCATTGTTCTGCTCGCGATGCCGCCGGCTCTCCTGGCCTTTCTGTATACCGTGAATCGTGATTACATGAACGTACTGTTCCAGACCCCGATCGGCGTCAAGCTCCTGACCGTCACGGCGATTCTTCAGGTGGTCGGGGCGTGGTCAATCAAGAAGATCGTGTCGATCAAGGTGTGAGCCGCGACGATGCTGAACGCCGAAATGCTGATCCCACCCGCTGTGTTCGTGATGATCACCCTGGGGACGTGGATTGCGCTGAGCGCGCTGTCGAACCAGCCGAGGCGCGCCGAGGACAGGCTGCGCCGCCTGCTGCTGGGCGGTGCCGATCGCCAGACCGTCGAGGCGGGCGTCGAGACGAAGCAGGCGATCTTCCAGGCGAAGGTCACCGCCGCGGCGCGGAAGCTGGGTCAGTCGGTGCGTCCGTCGGACGAGGCCGAGCTGGGGAAGGTGCGCGTCCGGCTGCTCAACGCCGGCTTCCGGCAGGAGCAGGCGGTCACGGTGTTCTACGGGATCAAGGTGCTCGGCCTGTTCGCCGGGCTGGCCGTCACCCTGCCCGCGATCGTCCTCCACCTGGGGATGACGCAATCGGCCATGACGATGGCCCTGGGTGCGGGCGGTGTCGGCTTCTACGTCCCCGACTTCCTGGTCGGAAGGCGTGTCAAGCGGCGGGCGGAGTCGATTTTCCTAGGGCTGCCCGACGCGCTGGACCTGATGGTCGTCTGCGTCGAGGCGGGCCTGGGGCTCGACGCGGCCATGCGCCGCGTGACCGGCGAACTGTCCCAATCTTCTCCGGTCCTCTGCGAGGAGCTGGCGATCGCCAACTTCCAGCTCCAGATGGGCCGCCCGCGCAAGGACGTCCTGCGCGACCTGGGGACGCGGACCGGCGTGGACGACGTCCGCGCCCTGGCCTCGGTGATCATCCAGGCCGAGCGGTTCGGCACGAGCATCGGCGCCGCGCTTCGGGTCCAGTCCGACGCCATGCGGCTGCGGCGCCGGCAGCTCGCTGAGGAGCGGGCGGCGAAGACAGCCGTCAAGATCATGATTCCATTGATTCTCTTCATCTTCCCGGGTGTTTTCGTGGTCCTGGTCGGCCCGGCCGGGATTCAGATGTTCGAGATGCTGATGAAGAAGTGAGATTCCCCGCCCCCGCCGCGCCCGGCTGGTCGACGACAGCTCGACCAGAGCCGCGGTCTCGGCTGGCCCTTTCGAGGGTCCCCGCCCATGGTGAAGAACCCGATCCCCCTGGCGCCCGACGTCTGCCGCGAGCCGCGCCGGCGCAGGCTCATCCCGATCATCTCGCTGTTTGTGGCGGCCACGATGGTGGCACCCGTCTTCGTGGATGCCGTCGCCCTTTGCTATGCCCAGTGGTGCGAGATGCTCGGCACGCCCGTATCGGTGCGCACGCCCACCCTCGACGCCATCGGCGAACGGGTCGAGTCGGTCAGGTCCGAGTGCTGGTACCACGTCTCGTCGCGATTCCAGCGGGTGCCGTGGAACCCGCGCGTCGTTCTGCCGATCGCCATCGTCGTCATGGCCGTGGCGATGATCATGCTGAGACTGTGAGACTGGCATGGCTGGGACGAGGCGGTTATAATCTCCTCCCGGTGCGAGACGCCCGCCGGTCCCCGGCCCGGGCCGCCGCCGGCGAATCCCGGCTCGCACCGGACCGATCCCGAGCCGAAGTGGCGGAATGGCAGACGCGCCGGACTCAAAATCCGGTGGGGTAACACCCGTGTGGGTTCAAGTCCCACCTTCGGTACTAAGGACTTGCGGCGATTCTCAGCAAGTCGAATAGTCGAGGCTGCTGAAAAACTGCTGAAGATGTTGGGCCGACGTTGCATCGGCATTGCCCGGAGGCAGCCATGGCGTCCCTTCAGCTCCGCGGCCGGAGCTATGCCTGCGTCTTCTGCTGGCAGGGCCGGCGCAGGTGGTTCACGATCGGCAGGGTCTCCGAGGCGGAGGCCAGGGCCAAGGCATCCCAGGTCGAGTACCTGCTGATGCGACTCGAGCAGCGCCTGATCGAGCTCCCGCCCGGCGCCGACATCCTCGAGTTCGTCCGGCACGACGGCAAGCCGCCCGCGGGACTGCCGGAGGGTCTCCCCGCGCCCGGGGTGATGACCCTGTGTGCCTTCCGGGATCGTTACCTGTCCACCCACCGGGAATCGCTCGAGGACTCCACCGTCAGCGGCATCACGCTGCACTTCAAGCACCTGGCCCGCATCCTGGGCGACGGCTTCCCCGTCCGGGAGCTGAAGCTGGCCGACCTCCAGGGATACGTGGATCGGCGGGCCAGGGCGAAGGGGAAGGGCCGCAATCCTCTGAGTCCGGCCACGATTCGCAAGGAGATCATCACGCTCCGCACGGCGTGGAACTGGGGCGTCCGGATGGGGCTCGTGTCGGGCCGCTTCCCCTATGCCGGGCTCCGTTATCCCAAGGGCGACGAGAAACCGCCGTTCCAGACCCGTGAGGAGATCCGCCGCCAGGTTGGGGCGGGGGGTCTGAAGCCGGAGCAGATCAAGGAACTCTGGCATGCGCTCTACCTCCAGGCGAACGAGGTCGCGGGGCTGCTGGCCCACGCGCGAGAGCACGCCGCCCATCCCTGGATCTATCCGCTGATCGCCACGGCCGCGCACACGGGCGCACGCCGGAGCGAGCTGATCCGGATGACGATCGGGGACGTCGACCTGGCCGGCGGCACGATCACCGTCCGCGAGCGGAAGCGGGTCAAGGGGAAGCGATCGACCCGCCGCGCGCCGGTGACGCCGCTCCTGCGCCAGGCGCTCGAGGACTGGCTGGCGGTCCATCCGGGCGGGCCGGCGCTGTTCTGCCATGCCGGGAATGTCGAGCGGAGCAGAAAACGGAGCCGGACGACCGGCCACCGCGGTGGCGACCGCCGGGCGACGACGCTTCGCGGCAGGTTGGAGGCGGTGCGCCCGCGGCCCGAGGTCCCGCCCTCGCCGCTCACTCCCAGCGAGTGCCACGATCACTTCCAGCGGACCCTGCGGGGCAGCGAGTGGGAGGTCGTGCGGGGTCTGCACATCCTCCGGCACTCGTTCATCTCCTGCCTGGCCGCCGCCGGGGTCGATCAGCGGATCATCGACGACATCGTCGGCCATTGCTCGGAGGAGATGCGGCGGCGCTATCGTCACCTGACGCCCGCGCTGAAGGGCCGGGCGGTGATCTCGGTTTTCGGCGACGGCGGCCCACCTTCCGGTTCGGAGGCCGAGCCGACCAGTCGCCGCGGCGAGACACTCTCAGGGGCGATGCCCGGATGAGGCGGCTTTGGAGATCGAGGGGCCGGTCGTGGATCGAACGCTCCGACCGAGGCGCGGATCTGGTGGACGACCGGGGGCGAGCGGCTCCTGGGCGGCGCGGAAAGCGCCGCGCCTCGG
Source organism: Planctomycetales bacterium (assembly GCA_027452145.1). Lineage (GTDB taxonomy): Bacteria > Planctomycetota > Planctomycetia > Isosphaerales > Isosphaeraceae > JAKAUH01. Next base: position 2,019 of record DAIDHB010000051.1, on the reverse strand, counting down.
CCGGGCCACTCCTGCCTCCAGGATGAAGCCGAAGCCTTCGGGGTCAGGAGGAAGACGAGGCGTCCGGCCTCGCAAATCGCAGCGCCGAACGCTCCTGGCGCGTGTCGCCAGTGGATAACACGACGAGGCACCTTGCACGGACGTCCCCTCATTGACGGAAACACGCCCACGGCCGTATTCGGCCAAATGCACCACCCGGTCGGGATCGAGGTCGAAGTAGTAGCCACGGAAGCCAGCGGGTCGATCTGATGATCAGAAGTTACGACCTCCTTGATCCATCCCCCCGGACGGGCTACTTTATGTTGGCGGAGCAACCAACCACCCAACGCCGGGTGGGAGGGCCGATCTTCGGGCACCGCCGGTTGGGGGTGCGCACTGGCCGGTACGGTCGCCAGATTGCCCGGAGATGCCCAACCCGTCGCGACGGTCGCCTCGGCCCCGGATGTCGGTGTCGCGGCGCGATGGCCGCGCCATCCCCTCGGGTTCTCGATGCAAATGAAGGCCTTCCATGCCTGCCCAATCCCTGTCGTCGGACCACGTCGGCCGCATCGTCAAGGTCCGCCAGCGTCGGTATCTGATCGATGAGGTCCACGAGTGCGCCGCGACCTCGCGGTCCATCGCCCGGCTCTCCTGCATCGACCCCGATGATCTCGGCCGATCGCTGGAGGTGGTCTGGCAGGCCGAGCTTGATGCCGAGCTCTTGGCCGACGAGCGATGGGGCATCCTCGGCGGCCGCGGGTTCGATCCGACCGATCGCTTCTCGGCCTACTATCACACCCTGCGCTGGAACCGCGTGACCGCGTCGCGGACGGACCTGCTCCAGGCGCCGTTCCGCGCCGGGATCAAGATCGAGCATTACCAGCTCGAGCCATTACGCATGGCGTTGGGCATGCCGCGGGTCAACCTGTTCGTCGCTGATGGCGTGGGCCTGGGCAAGACGATCGAGGCGGGGCTCGTCGCGCGCGAGCTCCTCCTGCGGCGCAAGGTCTCGGACATCGTGGTCTGCTGCCCCCCGTCCATGGTCCTCCAGTGGCGCGAGGAGATGGAGGAGCGCTTCGGCCTGCTGTTTCAGGTCATCGACCGGGCCTATGTGCACCGCATCCGGAAGGAGCGCGGATTCAACGTCAACCCCTGGTCCACCCACAGCCGGTTCATCATCTCGCACAACCTGATCAAGGACGAGGAATACGCGGCCGACCTCCGGACCTGGCTGGGTCGGGACCTCGTGCGCGCCCGGTCGCTTCTGATCCTCGACGAGGCCCACCACGCCGCGCCGGCCTCGGGCGGGGTCTATGCGATCACCTCGCATTTCACGCGCTGCATCACCGAGTTCGCCGCGAAGTTCGAGCACAAGATCTTCCTGTCGGCGACCCCGCACAACGGCCATTCGAACAGCTTCCGGGCGCTCATGGCGATCCTCGACCCCCAGCGCTTCTGCCGCGGTGTCCCCGTGGCGGCCCGAGAGCGGGACCAGGTGCTGATCTACCGCCTGAAAGAGGACCTGCGCGAGATCGGCTCAGGGGTCGGCCTCCCCGCGCGGGAGGTTCTCCCGATCACCATCTCCGCCCCGGTGCGCGGGACGCCCGAGCTCGAGCTGGCCCTCAAGCTCGAAACGTACTGCTCGCTCCGCGAGAACCGGCTCGACGCCGAGCCCACGAAGGTCCGGAACGCCTCGGCCTTCCTGCGCTCCGGCCTCCAGCAGCGGCTGCTCTCCTCGGTCGAGGCCTTCTGGCGGACGCTGACCAAGCACCACGACACCATCCAGCAACAGCTCCAGCAAGGGACGCCCCCGCCGGCCGCCGTCGCCGCCGACCTCGACGAGCGGACGCTGGCCGCGATCGGCGGCGGGCTCGATCCCGATGACGAGGGCGAGGACGATTCGGATATCGCGACGCTGCCGGCGGCGCCCGGCGACGCCCCGCCCGCCGACGAGGCCGACCGCCAGACCGAGATGGTGACCCTGGCCACGCTTGGCGACACGAATCACCCGGGATTCGCTCGCGAGATGGGCCTCCTCCG
>DAIDHB010000050.1 GCA_027452145.1 Planctomycetales bacterium | reverse complement strand
CAAAGTAGGCCGTAAATCGCCTGTGGCTATGAACAGTCGGCCGAGTCAGCTACGATCAACCAACGTGTCTGAAACCCGTGAGAATGGTGGCTGGTTTTGAAGCGCCCACGAGTGGCTGGTTTTGAAGCGCCCGGTGACAGAGTAGCCCCGGGCATCTGCGCTCGGCGGCGCTGACGATTCTCCGGCAAACCGTGGTCCAGCAGTGGCGTCGCCAGCGCTGCCGGCTCCGCCACGCCACTGCCCTGGCGACACAGAACCGACTCGCTGAGGGGAGCGGCCCAGCCGCGCAAGGGGAGTTCGATCCGGCGAGGATGGCCGCGTATCATGACCTGCTGGAGCGGGTGGGCCGCCACCTGCGAGCCGACGAGCGCCGTATCGTCATCATGCGGCTCGAGGGTTATCGAACCAACGAGATCGCGGCGGAGCTGGGAATTACATCGGGGGTGCTGCGCGTTCGCCTGAGCCGACTCCGCAAGCGGCTCCTCCGTGAGGTGCCGACGGTCGACTGGTCCTGAATCGAACGCGATGGCCGAGTCGCGAGTTGACGAGTCGTCGAATCGGGGTGCGTTCGCCCTGCCGGCCCTTTTCGCGAGTCGGCTCCGATCGATGTAACGAAATCGCGTGTTCGAGCATCTTAGGAGTAGAGACTCGTCACGACGCGGCTCGTGGGGTCTCGGGGCCGCCTGGATGCGACGCGTCCGCCATGAACGAACGGCGTTGCTGCATTATGACGGGTCGCGCGGTCGGGGGAGCGATGTTGTCGCTCACCGCCTGGGTCATGCTGATGCCCGGCGAGGTGTGGGCCGGTTGCTCTCATCAGGTGACCTCGCGGGCGGATCGCCAGCGGCTCGCATCGCTCTCGGGGAATCTGTCCGACGAGGTCGTCGCGCCAGATGGGACGACACTCGCCCCCCCTTCGAACCCGGCCGCACCAGCTCCGTGTCGGGGCCTATGGTGCGACGGAAGCCAACGGCCGACCTTGCCCGGGACGTCGATCGTGGTCCCGGCGGAATCCTGGGCGTGGTCCCCTTGCCAGTCAGATCCGTTCGCCCGATCATCCCGGCGATGGCAGCCTGCGATGAATGCGACACTTCCCATGATCTGGACCTCGCAACCCTTCCGGCCGCCGCGACACCCATCGTCAATCCAGGTCGCACGGGCCGCGTCCGCGCGTTGAGTTCATACCCAGGATATCGAGTCGGCCTCGCCGGCTCCGGGATGGGCCTGCGCGCGCGGGGCACGATGCTGCTCGCCGGCTGATCGCTCGCGTGCCGCCTCACTCACGTTTCGCGCCTACGTGGAACCGAGATACCTCCCCGACCTCCGCGGATACTCCGCCCGGCGACGCCGAGGCGCGCGAAGGGCGGGAGAACTGCCGTCGCCCGCGCCGGGGGCGGTGTTCATCCACTGTGTCCAATCCAGTTGCTTACATACGTCGTGAACGGCGGGACGATCGGGGTGCGCGCACCGCGGGCCCGGTCGGTGGCCTAGCGGTGACGAACACCGTCCCACTCCTGCCGGACACGACAACATCGCATCTCCTACAGGGGTTTTCCATGACTGTCGACGAAAGAACGGAGAGGGTTCGAGTCCGGGTCATTCTGGGCAGGTCGGTCGGATGGCTGGCACTGGCGACCCTCGTCGGGTTGGGCATGTTCTTCGCCACGTCCGCCGCCCCGAACGACCGGCGGGTGGAGGTGGAGAGAAGTGCGCGAGAGGGCGGAGTCGTAGCGAAGCCGGACCTCGATCCAGGCGCCGAGTCGCGAGCGCGCCGGGCGTTCCGACCACGGGGAAGCCTGGACACCAGCGGATATGGCCCGATGGTGGCGACGATCCCGCCCTGGGACCCGGGCACGTCGCTGGAGTCGATCGCGGGCCTGTGGAGACAACCCGGTCTCCAGGCGCTGAAGAATCTCGATGCAGCGATCGAGAAGGTCGGCGCCAGCATCGATCCGAGGATGGCGATGGACCTGCTCATGTTCAAGGCGCTGCTCCTCAACAGCGAGCGCGAACCTGCCCGTGCCTACGCAGTTCTGCAAGAGGCCCGGTCCCGGGTCGAGCAGGATCCTCGAATGGCGGAGGCAATGCTCTACACCCTCATCTACTTCCAGGGTGTCGCCGCCATGCGGCGGGGCGAGAACGAGAATTGCGTCGACTGCCGGGGTGAGAGCTCGTGCATCCTGCCCATCGCTCCAGCGGCGGTGCACTCCAACCCGTCGGGATCCCGCCAGGCGATCGGGCACTTCACTGAGTATCTCGAGCAGTTCCCGGATGACCTCGAGGTGAAGTGGTTGCTCAACCTCGCCCACATGACCCTCGGCGAGCATCCCGATCGCGTCGACCCTCGCTACCTCATCAAACTCGATCGTTACCGGAACTCCGAGTTCGATATCGGCCGGTTCCGCGACGTCGGGCACCTGGTGGGAGTCAACAAGTTCAACCAGGCTGGCGGGGCCGTCCTGGAGGATTTCGACAACGACGGCCTGCTCGACCTGGCCGTCTCCAGCTTCGACCCGACCGAGTCCCTGTCGATCTACCGGAACAAGGGGGATGGGACCTTCGAGGACCGCAGCCGCTCGGCCGGGGTATCGGACCAGCTCGGCGGCCTGTACTGCGTGCAGACCGACTACAATAACGATGGTTTGATGGACCTGTACGTCACCCGAGGCGCCTGGCTGTCGATCGGGATCCGCCCCAGCCTGCTGCGCAATGACGGCAACTGGCGTTTCACCGACGTCACCCGCGAGGCCGGCTTGCTCGACCCGGTGAACTCCAATTCGGCGACGTGGGCGGACTACGATAACGACGGCTGGCTCGACCTGTTCGTCTGCTGCGAGAGGCAGCCGAATCGCCTGTATCACAACCGAAAGGACGGGACCTTCGAGGAAGTGTCGGGGCAGGCCGGGTTGCGAGGAAAGGCCGCCCTGTCCGTCTTCTGCAAGGGAGCGGTCTGGGCCGACATCGACAACGACGATTATCCGGACCTGTTCCTCAACAATCTCGGCGGTTCGGCCGAACTGTATCGCAACAACAGCGACGGGACCTTCCGCGACGCCACCTTCGAGCTGGGCATCGACGGGCCGAAGCACGGCTTCTCTTGCTGGGCATTCGACTACGACAACGACGGGTGGCTCGATATCTTCGCCACCTGCTACGACCGATCCGTCGCCGACGTGGTCAAGGGGCTCGTCGGCCAGCCTCACACGAGGGGCTCGAACCGGCTCTTCCGGAACCTGGGCGGCAAGGGCTTCGAGAACGTCACCCGGGAAGCCGGGCTCGACCTCGTGCTCTCGTCGATGGGGAGCAACTTCGGCGACTTTGATAACGACGGACTCCTCGACATGTATTTCGGCACGGGCGAACCGAGTTTCGCCAGCCTCGTGCCGAATCGAATGTTCCGGAACGTGGGCGGTCGTCGGTTCGCCGAGATCACCGGCACCTCGGGAACCGGCCATCTTCAGAAAGGTCATGCGGTGGCCTGCGGCGACTGGGACCTCGACGGTGACGTCGACCTGTTCGTCCAGACCGGAGGCGCGGTCAACGGCGACAAGTATCACAATATTTTGTTTCAAAACCCCGGCCAGGGGAATCACTGGCTGACCGTGAGGCTCGCCGGGACCCGGACCAACCGCGCCGCCATCGGGACGCGGATTCGAGTCGTCACCGCCGGTCCTGAAGCCCGGACGATCCAGCGCGTGGTGTCATCCGGGAGCAGCTTCGGCGCCAATCCTCTTCAGCAGACCATCGGGTTGGGCGGGGCCGATCGCGTCGCGCTGATGGAGATCCACTGGCCGGCCAGCGGGACGACGCAGGTCTTTCGAGACCTGCCGGCCGACCAGACCATTGCGATCGACGAGCTTGCGACCATGTGGCAGGCTTCCCGGAGAAAGCCGCTGCCCCAGCCGGAATAACGATCTGCCGCCACCCGGTCGATCGCGCGACGGGACGACCCCGGGCCCCTGCGTCGGGGGCGGATCATCCGCGATTCGCCGGCGCCTTGCACGACGGCCCGAAAAGTCGAGCGACCGCGCGGAAATGCGATGCTTGCCCACTTGCAGACGCCGGGAACGGTGGATATGCTGTTCCACGATTGACCGCGATCCCTTCAACAGCGGGCCCAACTTCACGGATCAGTCGCCGAATTCCCCAGAACAAAAGCCATTCCGCCGAGAGATAACTCGGCCGGCAAGTAGGCCATGAACCTTCATTGGATCGAACGACTGGCGCGGTCAGCCGTCCTGGGGCTCTCGATGCTCCTGGCCGTCGGTCTCCTCGCGCCCGGATCGGTCCAGGCGGGATGCAGTCATCTCGTCACTTCCCAGGCTAACGACCGGTCCACGGCCGATCGGCTCGACCAGCTCATCACGGGCGATCCCGATGCGATGACGAGCGATCGGTCCGCGTCCGACCCGCGTGAACGTCGGCCCTGCTCGGGACCCGGTTGTTCGAGCAGTGTTCCCCGGCCCGCGCCGGCGGTCCCGCCGGCACCGGTCGGAGCCGATCACTGGCTCGCGCTGGTTTCCGTCCTCCGGATGAGCCCGCTCGCCCCATCTCCCCTTGTCTCCACCGAGCCCACCGCGCACCCGGCGGACCACCGGCCCTCGATCTTCCATCCTCCGCCTCGCTGATCGATCGTTCTTCCGTGCCTGGCCGGATCGTCGCCGATCGGGGGCCTCTCCGGGTTCCCGTTGCTGGCCGTCCGATGGTCCGGACGATGGAAAAGTCGCGTTGCTGGGGCGAGCTTGAGAAGCTGCCCGGGAATTGTCGCGTGGATCACGTCCGCGCCGTTCGGCATCTCCCGAGCTATTCGTTCGCTCGCTCTCCAACGAGTTGAGTCGGTCCGCGATGGGTCGCGGATCGCTCCTCAAGTGCGACCATCAAGAACTCACGTCGATGGGGAGACGATCGATGTTCCGGACAACCTGCGCCTCGGCATCGAGCCACGCTCGCCGTGCGTCTGGAGACCAGGAACTGAGCTGGTACGGCACGCTCGGCGTCCTCGTTGCCAGCCTCGCCGTGCTGCTCATCACGACGGCCATGGGCTGATCAACCTCGACGGATTGCATTATCGAGACCTGCCCCGCGGCCAGGGGGTCGCTGTGCGCCCCATCCGCGCGGGTGCAGGTCCACACTCCCGACCAATCCTGTTTATCATCACTCACAGGAGATGATTCGTCATGCCTCCACGCCATCGTTCCCGGGCCTTTACGCTGATCGAATTGCTCGTGGTCATCGCGATCATCGGGGTGCTGATCGCCCTGCTGCTCCCCGCCGTCCAGGCGGCGCGCGAGGCCGCACGACGCGCCCAGTGCGTCAATAATCTCAAGCAGATCGGGCTGGCGATGCACAACTACGCCGAGTCGCACAACACACTGCCCGGCGCCGACATGGTCTTCAACGTGACTGAAATCTCGGCGCTCGCCCAGGTTCTGCCCTACCTCGAGCAGGGGCCGGTCTACAACACGATCAATTTCGACTTCTACTACCAGGACCCCAATAATGCCACGGCAATGATGACGATCATCAACGGCTTCATCTGTCCCTCGGACCAGTCGGACCCCCTGCCGTCTCTGGGCGGCCAGACGAACTACATGGCCAACATGGGCAGTGGGATTGTCTGGCAGTCGGCGGTCGGGCCGAATACCGGGATGCCGCAGCCAAATGGAGTATTCTACGGCAACAGTTCGACCCGATTCGCGGCGATCACCGACGGGCTCTCCAACACGACCTTCTACAGCGAGCGCGTACTGGCCGACGGCAACAACGCGATCGTCAGTCCGATCGCCGACGTGTTCTTCTCGCCTGGTTTTCCCACCACGCCTGACGCCGCCATGCAGCAGTGCCTGGCGGTCGATATCTCGAACCTGAATAACCAGTTCCCTCTGTTCATGGGAGCCCCCTGGCTGTGCGGCCAGCACATCTTCCTGCATGTCACCCCGCCCGACTCGCGCTCGTGCGGGTTCTTCATCGCGCTCCGAGCGGTGATGCCGCCGAGCAGCCACCACCCCGGCGGTGTCAACGTGCTCTTCGGCGACGGGTCGGTGAGGTTCCTGAAGGATCAGGTCAACCTCCAGACCTGGCGGGCCCTGGGCACGCGCTCGGGAGGCGAGGTCATCAGCGGGGACAGCTACTGAGCCGGCGCCGGCTCACCGGATCCATCGGGAGGCAGACGATGAAGGTGAAGACAAATTCGACGATGACCCCGAACCGGCTTGCTGCCGCGGCGATCCTCGCGGTCGTAGCCCTGACCCAAACCGGCTGCTGGGGATCGAGCCGGGCCCACGCAGTCGATCCGCCGCGAGCCCGCGAGGCGCTCCAGGCAGCGCTCGAGCGCTGGAAGGCCGGAGACAATCCGGGCTCGCTGGCCACGTCGGCGACGCCGATGACCGTGCAGGATTTCGACTGGGCCGGCGGGGCCCGGCTCGCCGATTTCCAGATCCTCGACGAGGGCAAGGCGATGGACGCCAACCTCTCGATACGCGTCAAGCTCGTGCTCGAGGCCCCCGGCCGAGGGGCCAGGGCGCGAACGGAGAGAACCGTCTGGTACCTTGTCGGCACCAGCCCGTCCGTGACCGTTTTCCGCGACTCGATGAGGCGCTGAAATGTCGGCCGAGGTGGAGCCGGAGTGGGTCGGCGGGGGTGGCTCCGTCGGACCCACTCCTTGAACAATCGCCACCTCGGCCGACCCTCGTCTCATTCCCGGTAATTCCAGGCCAGCCCGCCGTCGACGTAATAGGTCGAGCCCGTGACGTAGTCGGCATCCCCGGACGCGAGGAACGCGGCGACGGCGGCGACATCCTCGGGCTTGCCCATCCGGCCCAGCGGGATCTGCTCGAGCAGCCTGGCGACGCGTGGGCGGTCGTCGAGCAACGCCCTGTTGATCTCGGTCGCGATGGCGCCGGGAGCCACCGCGTTGACCGTGATCCCGTGCGGGCCGAGCTCGACGGCGAGGTCGCGGGTCAGGAGCTGCATCCCGCCCTTGCTGACGCAATAGGTCGAGAATCCGGGGAACGGCAGCTCCTCGTGTACCGAGCTGATGAAGATGATCTTCCCGGGACGACCCGCGACCTGAAGCTGCCGGACGAACGCCTGCGTGGTGAAAAAGGCTCCCTTCAGGTTGACGTCCAGGACCTTGTCGTAGTCCTCCTCGCGGACGTCGGCGAACGGGGCGCGCTTCTCGATGCCAGCGTTGTTGACCAGCACGTCGATCGGCCCGAGTTGGGTAAACGCCTCGTCGATGAGTCGCCGAGCCTGGTCTGTGTGCGCCAGGTCGGCCTGGATCAGCACGCCCCGCCGCCCGTGCCCCTCGACCTGCGCCAGGGTCTGGAGCGCTTCGCCTTGCACATTCAGGTCGTTGATGACGACGTCCGCGCCCTCGGCGGCGAATCGGATCGCGATCGCCCGGCCGATGCCGCGACCGCTCCCCGTGATGATGGCCCGCTTACCGGCCAGTCGCATGGTCGAGCCCCCTGTTCTCGTGGTGGCTTTTTCCACTCCCAGCGTTGCAAGTCGCAGGCCATTGCCCGAGAATCTTACGGAGCCGTACCCGGCCGAGTCATCCCGCACCCTGTCTGTCCAGGTCCCCACGCGATGCTCTTTCGCGCGTGCTGCAAGAATTCCCGCTGCCAGCGTTACATCGAGGTCGACGGCGCGCATCTCGGGAAGGAGAGCCACTGCCCCGCGTGCCAGCAGCCGTTCCGCCCGTCGGCGCCCTTCGGGCCGGCCGAGCTCAATCGCACGATCCGCTATCACGTCCTCGAGCGGATCGGCGGCGGCGGGATGGGCGAGGTCTACCGCGCCTGGGACCACCGGCTCGATCGCGAGGTCGCGCTGAAGATCCCGCTGGGTGCGGGCAAGCCGTCGCGCGAGCTGATCGAGCGATTCCAGATCGAGGTCGAGGCCGTCCGACGGCTCGATCACGAGAACCTATGCAAGTTAATCGATCACGGCGTCGACCACTCCCCGCCGTTCCTGACGATGGAGTTCCTCCAGGGCGGCTCGCTCGAAGGCCGCGTGGGTGCGTATCGCGACGCACCGGTCGGCGAGGTACTGACGCTCGTCCGCACGCTGGCGATGGGGCTGGAGCACGCGCACCGGCACGGCGTGGTTCACCGCGACGTCAAGCCGACCAACGTCCTCTTCGGCGCCGACGGCCGACCGCGAATCGCCGACTTCGGCCTGGCGCTGCTCACCGACCGGCCGCTCGATGCCCGGATCACCGAGGTCCACCAGGTCCTCGGCTCGCTGCTCTACATGTCGCCCGAGCAGCTCGACGGCTCGCGGTCGGCGATCGATCGCCCCACCGATATCTATTCCCTCGGGGTCGTTCTTTTTCGGCTGCTGACCGGCGAATTCCCTTACCGCAGCCCGATCGAGGACCAGAGTCGAGGCGCGATCATCGCCGAGATCCGCGCGGGGCTCACCCTGATCCCGTCCCACCTGCGCGACGGAGTCGATTCCCGGATCGACGCACTCTTCCGCAGGGCAACCGCATTCCATCCCGCGGATCGGTATCATTCGATGCTCGCGATGGCCGACGACCTGGGCGAGCTGCTGGGCGTCCCCGCGGCGGATTGCCTTCGCAGCCGGCAGGTCGGGGCGCCCGTCGCCTCCGACCCGTCGCCGACAGTCGCCTTGCCCCCCGGCGCCGACGTCTTGATCCTGGCCCGGATCCCGGCCGGGTCGTTCCTGATGGGCTCGGACGCGGACGCCTTCGGCGACGAGGGACCCGTGCGCCGGGTGACGATCACGCGCGACTTCTTGCTCGGCGTGTATCCGGTCACGCAGGCCCAGTATCGGCGGCTGATGGGAAACGCGGCGCGGCCCTATTTCGACGGACGGCCGAACGCGCCGATGGAGAGCGTCAACTGGCTCGACGCCGTCCACTTCTGCAATGCGCTCAGCGAGGTCGAGGGCCTGCCCGCCTATTATCGGATCGATGGCGAGGAGGTCACGCCTCGCGGCGGCCCCGGATATCGCCTGCCCACCGAGGCGGAGTGGGAATTCGCCTGTCGCGCGGGGAGCTCCACGGCCTACAGCTTCGGCGACGACCCCGCGCTGCTCGCGGATCACGCGTGGTTCCAGGAGAATTCCGGCGAATCCGTGCAGCCGGTAGGCCACTGGCCGGCCAACGCGCTGGGCCTGCACGACATGCACGGCAACGTCTGGGAGTGGTGCTGGGACTGGTACTCGCCTTACGATCGCTCGGCCTGCGTCGATCCGACCGGCCCGCCGCGGGGGACGGCGCGAGTGCTCCGCGGCGGCTCGTGGCATCACCCGGCCGCGAGCCTCCGCTCGGCCGCCCGCGTCTCGTGGGAGCCGAACGAGACACAGATGCTCACCTGGTGGTTCGGTTTTCGCGTGGCGCGGGACGCCTGACCCACGATCGTGCCTATGCTTTCCGGCCGTTCCGGGAGGGCGAGGCTCGGCCGAGCCGCGGGGCAAGGCTCGGACGGAGCCTCGCCCTCCCGGGAACCAGACCGCGTCCGCGGGTTCGTGGATCAGGCGGCGAGGATCGTCCGTCCGATCCTCGTCACTCCTCCCGCGGGCGCAGCCAGTCGTCGGCCTCGCGGGCCTGCTCGAACAGGGGATCGCCGATCGTGGCATCCCACCACTCCGGATCGACGGTGCGGAGGTAGCCGCTGCCCCGGAGGCCGGCCAGCCGGTCGTGATAGCGCACGGCCATCGGCTTCCACAAGCAGGCGATTCGCAGCGACTCGAGGGCCTTGAGGAAGACCTCTCCGGGCACGTTGGCGACGCGGCCCGGGTCGCGGAAGGCGTCCTCGCACTCGCGGACGAACTCGAGGAACGCGAGCGTGGTGGCCACGCGCCGGGTGAAGTCCTCGGCGCGGTCGCCGCGGGTCCGGCACATCCGCGGCAGGTACTTCGGGTCGACGGGCGTCACCATCGCGACGTTGTCCACGTACGCCGGCTCGAACCGGAGCGCCAGGTACTCGCGCACGACATCCTCGTGGATCTCGTACTCGACCTTCTTGCCGCCGGCCGGCTCCTCGTGGAGGAAGTTGAACGTCTGGAGCGACTTCTCGACGACCTGGATATTCGCCTCGGCGTAGCCGAGGCTCCGCAGCGCCTGGTGGAGATCGGCCTGCGACGACCGGTCCTGTCCCAGGAGCTGGAGCGCATGATGGCCGATCAGCAGGTCCCGCGGCCGGACTCGCCCCGCGCCCATCGCGAACAGGTTGGCGATCCGGTGCTCATCGTGATCAAACGCGTCATTCGTGCCGACCAGGAGTGCATCGAGCAGCTCGTAGTCGTAGCTCCGCCGCGAGTCGGGGTTGTGCTTGATCTGCTTCCAGATGCTGTAGGCCGCGTCGCCGCAGAGGAACGACTCCCAGAGCGACAGGGTGAGCCGCAGGTTCTCGTGCGCGAGCGACTTGATCCGGGGCAAGAGCCGCTCGCGTCCCTGCCGGGTCATCTGGGTCATGTACTCGACGACCGAGTGCGGGCCGGCCGCCGCGTGTCGCTGGAGCGAGTCGCCCGCGGCGCGCTCGCGGTTGGCCATCAGGTCGTGGCAATCGATCGGACCGATCTCGAACACGCGGGCGCCGTGCAGCAGGTTGAACTGGTGGTTCTGGAGCTTGCGAAACGTGCTCGGCCACATCGGCAGGATCGCCCGGCTGAGGCGGATCGAGGGCGTCCGCAGCCACTGCTCGACCTCGGTGATCGCCCGGATCTGGACGTCGATCGAGGATTGATCGAGGTTGTCCACAACGAGCACGACGTACGGGAACGGCGAGGCGGGCATCGCGGCCGATGAAGGCTTGCCCGGGGTGCGCGTCAGTTCCTCGAGCGCGGCGTGGACCCACTGGCGAACGTTCTGCGGCTGGGTCGGCCGGCGGCGAACGGCCTCATCGAGGTCGAACCCGCGCTCGAGGCATCGGGCCCGCATCTCGGACTGAAGGAACAGGAAGAAGCGGTGGTAGAAGTCCGTGTTATCGCGAATCGTGCGGGCGTCGAAGTGCAGGACGAGCTTGCGGTCGAACTCGGCCCGACGGCTGCCCCGGGTGGGACAATAGCAGCGCAGGTAATAGTCGATCAGGGTGGATTTGCCCGCCCCGACCATGCCCAGGATGCAGAGCGGCTTGCGTGGGAACGCGTCGTCCCAGAACAGAAGGTCGAGCAGCGTCTCGTGCGGATGGTCGGTCTGGGGCGCCTCGACGCGATCCTTCCATACGCGGTTGGTCAGATAGAGCCCGCCGAAGATGTCGGCGTCCTGGAACCGCGGGTACTCGGCGCGATCGGGCAGGATGTCCGAGCGGAAGCAGCGGTGGAGCACCCGGTCGACCTCGTACGGTCGACACAGGGGGTTGCGCTGGGGCGTGAAGCCCTGGACCAACGCGGTGTAAGAAATGCTCATGCCCGCGGCTCGCGGAAGGACCTCGAACGAACACTCAGGCTCGGCGCGAGACGTCGCGCCGATCCATTCAGCGTATCGACTCGACGCAGGGACACAAGGGGGAGCGCGACGGCATTCGCTGAGCCCGACGAGCAACTCGGCCGGAAAGGGGGAGATCTCAGCGTCGTGCGCCCGCCCACTTCAGCGCCACCATCCCCAGCGGCGGCAGGACCAGGTTGACCGACTGGAGTTGACCGTGCCAGCCGACCGGGGTGGTGTCGGCGCCCCCGATATTCCCCTGGCCGCTGCCGCCGTAGAGCGGTGCGTCCGAGTTGAGGATCTCGCGCCAGAAGCCCACGCGCGGCACCCCGAAGCGATAATTGTGCCGCGGCACCGGCGTGAAGTTGAACGCAAGCAGAATGATGTCGTCGGCGGAGATCCCGCGGCGGAACAGGCCGATCACGCTCTGCTCGGAGTCATTTACATCGGCCCAGCCGAAACCCTCGGGCCGGAAGTCCTGCTGGTGCAGCGCCGGCTCGCCCCGGTGGGTCGTGTTCAGGTCGCGGACCCAGCGCCTCAGGCCGCGGCGCATCGGGTCGTCCAGCAGATGCCAGTCGAGGCTCGTGTCGTGGTTCCACTCGATCCACTGGCCGAACTCGTCGCCCATGAATAGCAGCTTCTTCCCCGGCTGGGCATGCATCCAGCCGAACAGAAGTCGCAGGTTGGCGAACGTCTGCCAGTCGTCGCCGGGCATCTTGTCGACGAGCGAACCCTTCAGATGCACCACCTCGTCGTGCGACAGCGGCAGCACGAAGTTCTCGTTGAACGCGTACATGCCGCGGAACGTGAGCTGGTCGTGATGGTACTTGCGGTGGATCGGGTCCTGACTGAGGTAGCTGAGCGTGTCGTGCATCCAGCCCATGTCCCACTTCATGTCGAAGCCCAGGCCGCCGACGCTCGTCGGCCGCGACACCATCGGCCACGAGGTCGATTCCTCGGCGATCATGAGCGCATCGGGGAACTCGGCGTGGACCCGATCATTGAGCCGGCGCAAAAACGCGATCGCCTCGAGGTTCTCGCGGCCGCCGAACTCGTTGGGCAGCCACTCGCCCGGCTTGCGCGAGTAATCCAGGTACAGCATCGACGCCACCGCGTCCACCCGCAGCCCGTCGATGTGATGCACGTCGAGCCAGTACAGGGCGTTGCTGATCAGGAAGTTGGCGACCTGGGGCCGTCCATAGTCATAGGCAAACGTGTTCCAATCCTTGTGAAGACTCCGCCGCGGGTCGGCATTTTCGTAGAGGTGCGTGCCGTCGAAGAGCGAGAGGCCGTGCATGTCGTTGGGAAAATGCGCGGGGACCCAGTCGAGCAGCACGCCGATCCCGCGCTGATGGAGCGTGTCGACCAGGAACCGAAAGTCGTCGGGCGTGCCGAACCGGCTCGTCGGGGCATACGGCCCGACCTGCTCGTAGCCCCACGAGCCGTCGAACGGATGCTCGCCGACCGGCATGAGCTCGACGTGGGTGAAGCCCATCTCCTGGACGTACTCCGCAAGCTTCGGGGCCAGCTCGCGATACGACAGCCAGCGATTCCCCTCTTCGGGTACGCGCATCCAGGAGCCCAGATGCACCTCGTAGATCGACAGCGGCGCGTCGGGCGCCTGATGCTTCGCGCGCTCGGCCATCCAGTCGCGGTCGCCCCACTGGTAACGCGACAGGTCCCAGACCCGCGACGCGGTGCCCGGCCGTAACTCGGCGAGGAAGCCGTAGGGATCGGCCTTCTCGATCCGTCGGCTAGCCCCGCGCGGCTGGATCGAGTAGCGATAGAGTGCCCCCAGCTCGACTCCGGCGACGAACGCCTCCCAGATGCCCCCGTGGCTGCTGCGGGTCATCGGAGTGGCCGAGGGGTCCCAGCCGTTGAAGTCGCCGATGACCGAGACCTCGCCGGCATTCGGGGCCCAGACTGCAAAGTCGACGCCACGAGTACCGCGACGCTCCACGACGTGCGCCCCGAGTTTCTCGTACGACCGATAATGGGTCCCCTCGTCGAGGAGATAAACGTCGAAGTCGCTCAGGCGTGGACCGGCCTCGCTGGCCGGACCGGCCGAGGCCGATTTGCCTTCCCCTCTGGCGAGAGCGGCAATGCCCTGGAGCGGGATTCGCACCCAGTCCGGCCGGTTGTTCAGCTCGTAGAGCAATTCATAGAGGGCCTTGTCGAGCATGTTGGCGTCGAGGAGCAGGCGGAGCGAATCGCCATCGGCCGGCAGATACGACGCCTTGCCCGTGACGTTGAGGTACTCGCGCCAGAAGATCGCCGAGGCCCAGGTCTGCCAGAACCGGGCCCAGGGCTCGAGCCGGGCGAAGTCGCCGGGTCGGTCCTTCGTCCGCTCGAAGAGCGCGGCATGGGCGGCGTAGTCGAACGACCGGAGCATGCCCACGACGTCCTTGAGCGGCGACCGCTTCGCTCGGCGCTCTTCCAGGCTGCGCGCGGGCTCGCCCTCGAAGTCGAGGATCACGTAATCCTCATCGGCCCGGAGCACCTGGCCGAGGTGATAGTCGCCGTGGACGCGAGTCTTCGTCACCTGCGCCCGGGTCCCGGGCAGCCCGCTCACCCGCTCGCGCAGCCGATCCCCGCCGTCGAGCACCCGCTTCGCGGTCCTGGCGGTATCGGCGTCGAGCCTTTCCAGATGGTCTTTCAGGACGGCGAGCGCCCGATCGCATTCGGCGTCGACCTGGGCGCGCAGATCTTCCAGGTCGGCGCGGGTGATCGGCTCGGGCGCGAAGGCCGGGTCGTTCGGGTCGCTCGCCAGCGCCCGGTGCAGCTCGGCCGTGCGGCGGCCGAGCTGCGCGGCAGCCTTCGCATAAGGTCCCACCAGGTCGCACACCGCCGCTGGCGGATCGCGATCGGCCAGCTCGAGGTACGAGACTGCTGGGTCGAGCGACAGGTCACCCGTCGGCTCGCGATCCTGGACCCTATCATAGAAGGCTTTCAATTCCTCCAGCGCGTGCTCCCAGCCGTTGCCCTGGTTGGGAACGAGCCCCTGGAGGATCCCCAGCGAGGTCGGCTCGGCGCCCTGGCGATGATACTCGAGCGCGCCGGCGACCTTCGGCACGCGGTCGAAGGCGGTCCGGTCGCCCAGGAACCGGCCGATCTCGAAGTCCGGGTTGATCCCCGGCTCGACCCGGCGAAACGTCTTGAGGATCAGGCGATCGCCGAACATCACGGCCGAGTTGCTCTGCTCGGCCTTGCCGAGGATGACCTCGAGCGGAGCGCGCGACGATCCACGAGCCTCGTCGAATTGACCGGTCCGCACACAGCGCAGCTCGCCCGACTCGCCGCGGAAGACCCGTTCGGCGGCGATCGCCTCGAGCATCGCCCGACAGACGTTGGGATCGGCCATGCCGTCGTGGAGCACGCGCTGGCCCTTCGCTCCACCCTGCCTGGCGATAATCCGAGGGGACGACTCGCGGACCAGGCGCTCGGCCTCGGGGCCGCCGATCAGCCTCGCGGGGAGGAAATAGGTGTCGCTCGCCCCGTCGCCATGGCGGACCTCGACGAGCAGGATCACCGTGCCGTCGGGGAAGTCCTCGGGCCGGATCGCCTCGACGATCCGGGTGGAATCCAGCTTGCGGGCCTTGCCGGCGTACCAGCGCTGTCGCCTGAGAAACTCGGGCAGCGCCTGCCGCTCCAGCTCGGCGCGAGCCTCGCCGTCCATCACCGGGCCGTCGCCGGATCCGGCCCCGCCTCCGCTCCCGCTTCCGCCTCGTCCCGCGCGCAGTGTCGTCATGGTCGATGGCTCCTGCCGCCGCCCGTCGTGCTCGGCCAATCACTCAATCGTAGTAATCGAAATCTTTTTCGGAATGGATCTTCCGCCGGACGCGGAAGATCTGCGCCGGGCTAGACGCCGGGTCGAGGATCACGAAATTCGACTCGCCGTTCCAGAGGTAGCGGGCGTCGCCGAGCAGTTCGTGAACCTGGAACGACTCGCCGTGGCCGGTGGGAAGGCCGAGCTCGGCCAGAGGGAGGCGCACCCAGCCCGAGTGGACGTGGTGCGGGTCGAGGTTGACCGCGACCAGGATCATGTTCGACAGGTCGGGCGTGATCTTGCCGTAGAAGAGGATCTGGTCGTTGTCGCAGTGGAAGAACCGCAGGTTGCGGTCGTGATGGAGCGCCGGGTTCTCGCGGCGGATCGCGTTGACCCGCGCGACGTAGTCGCGCAGGCTCGCCGGGTCGTCGCGGTTCCAGTGGCGGACCTGGTACTTCTCCGAGTCGAGGTACTCCTCCGACCCGTGCCGCAGCGCCTGGCCGACACAAAGCTCGAACGGCGGGCCGTAGATGCCGTAGGTCGCCCCCAGCGTCGCGGCGAGAACCAGCCGCGCCTGAAACGCCGCCCGGCCGCCGTACTGGAGGTACTCGTGCAGGATGTCGGGCGTGTTGGCGAACAGGTTGGGCCGCATGATCTCGGCCGAGTCGGTCTGGGTCAGCTCGGTGAAGTACTCGGTCAGCTCGACCTTGGTGTTGCGCCAGGTGAAGTAGCTGTAGGACTGGGTAAACCCGCCCTTGGCCAGCCGGCGCATTACCTTCGGCCGGGTGAACGCCTCGGAGAGGAAGATCACCTCGGGGTCGCGCGCCTGCACCTCGGCGATCACCCAGTCCCAGAACGGGAACGGTTTCGTGTGAGGATTGTCGACGCGGAAGATCTTTACCCCGCGATCGAGCCAGAACAGGAACACGTCGCGTAGCTCGTTCCAGAGCGCCCGCCAGTCCTTCGACTCGAAGTCGATGGGGTAAATATCCTGGTACTTCTTGGGCGGGTTCTCGGCGTACTTGATCGACCCGTCCGGCCGGTGCCGGAACCATTCCGGGTGTTCGCGGACATAGGGATGATCGGGCGAGGCCTGGAAGGCGATGTCGAGGGCGATTTCGATGCCGACATCGCGCGCCGCCTTGACCAGCCGGTCGAAGTCGGCGAACGTTCCCAGCTCGGGCAGAATGTCCTTGTGCCCCCCCTGCTCCGAGCCGATCGCCCACGGGCTGCCGGGATCCTCGGGCCGGGCTTCGAGGGTATTGTTCGGCCCCTTGCGGAAGCTCCGGCCGATCGGGTGGATCGGCGGCAGGTACAGGACGTCGAAGCCCATCGACGCGACGTAGGGCAAGAGGTCCTCGAGGTCGCGGAGCGTCCCGTGTTTCCCCGGCTCGCGAGCGGCCGACCGGGGGAACATCTCGTACCAGGCGCCGTAGCGGGCCCGCTCGCGCTCGACCGTGATCCCCAGAGTCCGCTCATACGTCCGGCTGCCCGTGCGGTCGGGGAACATCGCCATGGCGGCGGCAAGCTGCGGATCGAGGGCCGCCTGGACCCGGGCTGCCTGGTCCTCGCGCCCCCTGAGCACGCCGGCCCGGCCATTCAGCCAGTCGGCCTCGGGGCCCTTCGCCCGGCCCGCGGCCTGCCGGACCAGCTCGGCGCCCTCGAGCAGCTCGCTGGCCACGTCCTGGCCGGCATCGACCTTCTTGCCCAGGTCGCGCAGCCAGGTGCGGAACCGGTCGGCCCAGGCCTCGATCGTGTACTCATGCCGGCCGATCGACTCGACGCGGAAAGACGCTGACCACCGGTCGTTGACCAGCGGCGACATGGGCGTCTCGTGCCACGTTTTCGAGCCGGCCGCGCGATGCTTCACGACGGCCGAAAGGAGGTCGTGCCCCTCGGCGAAGATGTCCGCCGCGACCACCACCTCCTCGCCGATTGTCCGCTTGATGGGAAATTGTGCGGCGTCGATCTCGGGTTTGACCCCCTCGATCACCACGCGCGAGGGAGGACCCTCGCCCAAACGCGCCGGTTCCCCGCGCCCCTCGATCGCCATGGTTCGACCCGTGACCCCGTGATTCCCCTCCGAACGCCGGGCGGGGACCACCCACCCGGATCGGCACGATCTGGGTTCTTTTTCCTGCACGTTCGATACCACAACAACCGTAACGCGGAGGGCCGGCGGCGCCAACCGTCCCGAAGTCCTACTTGAAATGAAGCACCCCGCGCAGGTCCTCGACGCGATCGGAGTTGCGCGGGGTCATGTCGAACATCTCGTCCCTGACCTTGTTGGTTTGCAACCTGGTGACGTGGATTTCCTCGATCATGACCGGCTTGTCCTTGATGCCCTCCGGGGCGTCGTCGGCGAACGTCTCGAGCCGGCAGTGTGTGGGGAGCCACAGGCCGGGCTCGACCTCGATCAGCTCGGTGTTGGTCCAGCGCATCCCCAGGCGGCCGTCTCTGGCCATCTCCCTACGGCGAACGGCGAGTCCGTGATCGCGGTCGAGCCAGATCCGGTCCGTCATCTTCCCGCTGACGAACGACGGGAGCAGCGGGCTGAGACTGCCGGCCAGGATCGCGCAGGTCGATCCGTCCACGACCTCGGATTTTTCTTCGAGCGAATAATTCAGCTCGCCAACGCGATCCGCAATGTTGAACATCGACTGCGACTTGACGACGTCGGGGTTGCCCGTCGGGTCGGGCCGATGCAGGCCGATGGCCTGCTGGTACGGCGAGACCTGGAACCAGTTGACCTTCGAGCTGGCCGACCAGACCTGATACGCGTCGACCTTGTCGGAACCGGGCACGCGGTGCCAGAGCGTCCGTCCGTTGTAGGCCCGGATGACGTCGCGTTGCGGCTGGCTGTCGAAGGCGATCCGGTTGGTGCCTCGCGCCTTCTCGGCCTTCATCGTCCCGGACATCTTCTTGTAGCTCTCGATCAACCTCTTCTGATTCTCCTGCTCCTCGAGCGATGATTTCGGGTCGACGGTCGGCGGGACCGGCATGCCAAACTCGTCGGTCTTGCCCAGGAGCGCGAGTTTCTCCGGCACCTGCTCGCGGCGAAACCGCTTCTTCCCCTTGAACGCCTCGTGCCAGACGTCCTTCATCAGGAAGAGCTGGTTGCGAAAGCCGGAGAGCTTGAGCAGTTGCTCGGGGGGGAGCGGCGTGGACTGCTCCCGGCGGAAGCTGACCTCGAGGCTCTTGATCCGCCCAGCCTGGGTCTTCAGCCGCTCCTTGATCTCGCGCGACTCGGGCGTGTCGGCGCCGAGGGACGCCAGCCAGGCGAACAGGCCGCACACCGCTCCAAGCCACAGCAAGGGGGACCTCGGATTTGCGATCATTCGTCGATTCATGGCGTGCCTCCCGTTCGTCCCTCGGAATAGACCTGCCGGCCCAGGTCGGGGTCGTTGATCTCGATGGTGACGTCCGGGGGCGGCCGGAACGTGAACAGGTCGTCGGCAAGGGCAGCGGGCTCGGGATAGTCGGTGCGAGTCTCGAGCGTCCGGCCGTCGTCGTAACGGATGTCGTGCCGCACCGGGCGGAGCGTGTCGGGCTCGAACCAGATCGTCTCGTCGCGCGGGAATGTGCCGCTGCTGTCAGGCCCCGGCCAGCGCAGGGTGATCTTGCGGAGCTTTCGGCCGTCAAGCGTGCCCGCCTCGGCGTGGACCTCGGCGCGGTGCTTCTCGGCCCAGCGGATCATCTCCTCGCCGTTGAAGACCCGGCCGCCGGAATCGTTCGGCCCGCGATGGCCGGCGTTGATCTCGGTCGACCAGGCCGCGACAAGACGGTCGCCGATATCCCAGCGGAACTCCCAGCGCCGGGTGCGGACCACGGTGGCCGACGGCCGGTCGTCGAGGCGGATCTCGGTGCGGCGGCCCCGGTCGCGGGCGTACCAGATTTCCTCACGACGCGACCCATCGGGCCCCCGCATGATCCAGACGGTGTGCGAGGCCGGAACCAGGATTTCGGCCTTCTGCACCTCCTGAAGCAGGCTGGCGGCATCCGCCGCCCTGGGCCGGGCGACGATCGCAACGACGCCGATCATGAGCACCGCCGCCGCGGCGGCAGCCATCCGTGGGGTCCACGCCGACCAGCGGCGACGGGGCGACGCTTCGGTCGAAACGACATGGTCTCCCGGCAGCTCGGGCACCGTCGCCAGGCAACGGTCGAGCAGGTCGTCGGGGGTGGGCTGCGTCCCCATCGTTTGCAGTCGTTCCTCGAGAGACGTGGAGTCGCGTCCCCCGGGATCGGGGTCTCGTTCAACGCGCATGCTGATCCTCCTCGGCTCGCTGACCCCGGGGATCCCAGGCCGCGAGCTTGCGGTGCAACCGTCGGCGGGCGGCGAAGTAGCGCCAGCGCGCCAGGCCCGCCGACACCCCCTGGATCGCGCCGATCTCGTCGTAGTCGAAGCCTTGCCAGAAACGGAGCGCAAACGCCTCGCGCAGGTCGTCGGGCAGCTCGCCGATCGCTCGCTCGGCCGCCTCTCGGAACTCGCGATCCTCGGCCCTGCGGTCGGGCGAAGGAGACCCGTCAGCCATCGCGTCGATGGAATCCGGCGAGAACGCACGGGAATCACGCCGTTCCTTCCGCCAGAGGTTGCGGCCAATGGCGTACAGCCAGGCCCGCGGCGAGCGGTCGCGGTCCAGCCTGTCGGCCGACTCCCAGAACGCCGCAAATGTCGCCTGGGTCAGGTCAGCGGCCTGGTTCGTCGAGCCCAACAGGCGGCAGAACCAGCGAAACAGCCCCTCGTAGGATGCGCGCACGAACGCCTCGCACGCTGCCCGGTCGCCCGGGCGAGGAATTTCGTCGCGTGGCGTCGGCCCGTCATCCATCGTCGGTTGGCCCTCACGGTTTCCGGTCCCACACGGAAATACCCCGAGGCCGCGTTTCGTTGGCGCACTTCGCGATCTTTTCACCCAGGCTCGCCGTTCAGGGGGCTCGCTCGACTGACCGTCCCGCCACGCCCGAGCGTCAGCACCGCCAGGAGCCACAAGAATAGCGCATTCTTGAGGTTGTACGCCAGGATGACCACGAGACTCGTCCGGCCGAACGGCCCGGCCAGCGCAGGACCGGCGAGCGTGGCCGCGCATCCGGCGGCGAAGATCCAGAAACCGCGGCGCGATGGGGATCCCTCCAGCACCGCGATGAAGGGCACCAGCCAGATCAGATACTGCGGCGAGAAGACCTTGCCCGTCACGATGAACGCCAGGATCGCCGCACCGCCGTATCGCATCGCCTCGACGCCGCCGCGCCGCGCGAAGACCAGCGCGACCGCCAGGACGGCCGCCGCCTGAACCGGCAGGACGAACGGTAGCCAGCGGTCGGTCCAGGGAGTCACCGACGACCAGGCCGCATGGTCGCGGATCACGGCGATCTCGGCGCCGAGGATCTTCGCGGCCAGCATCTGGAGACCCGAATACAGGCTGCCGAACTCGAAGCCGCGGCCAAGCTGATACCCCAGCGAAGCGCGCACGCCCGCCGGGCCGCCGATCGCCAGCCAGGCGACGGCACCGACGAGCAGGGCGGCGGCAAACGCCACCATGCCTCGCCAGCGTGCTCGCGTACCCGTCATCAGGTCGCCTGGCACGGCGACAACCGCGATCGCGGCCGGATAGATCTTCAGCAGGACTCCGACCGCCGCCATGGTGCCGCCTCGTCGCGGCCGGCCCGAGAACCACAACGCCGCCGCGCAGAAGCCCGCCAGAGCGGCCGCCGCATCGTAGCGGATGACGACGAACCGCGCGAGCAGCGTGTACAGCACGGTGTAGCGTGCCAGGCGATAAGGAACCCGCTCGAGTCCCTCGCGCCGCTCGACCCAGCGGGCGACCGCGAGGACCGCCCCGGCATTGCACAGGAACATCTCGACGGCGAACGCGAATCGATACGCATCCCGGCCGGTGGCCACGAGCGCCGGCAGGACGAACAGCGGCACCGCCAGCGGAGGGTACTCGACCCGGAAGTCGCGATACGGGGTCTGTCCCGCGAGGATGAACCCGGCATAACGGTGGTAGATGTCGGTATCCTCGAGGCCGAGCCGAAGCTTGAATGCCGACGACGCGACGGTCGCCGCAAGCTGGACAATTACGGCCAGCAGCACCATTTTTCGGAGCGACCATTGCTCCGATCTTCCGCCGGACCGGCTCACCATTTCCAACGATCCTCCGCTCGGACCAGCGTCCGTTCCGCCCCGCTCCCCTACGGCCTGCCGTGATTGTATCGACGCGTGCTGCCTCGCTGGGCGGTTGCATCCGCGGGCCGATCGCATAGACTGGCTGGCCCGTCGCGAGGAAATCGGGTCGAAGGCGCGGAGCTGGGCGAGTGTCGGTTCGCGGATCTAGGATATCGTGGAGGTCGGCCGCTCCGCTTCTGGTCTGGATCGGCCTCCTGCTGCTGCCGGCGCCGGCGGGTCTTTCGCGCAACGGCTGGAGCTACCTTGCTCTCTTCGCGGGCGTGATTGCCGCCCTGGTGCTCGAGCCCCTGCCGCCGGCCGCGGTCGGATTGATCGGGGTCAGCGTCGCGGCGATCTTCGGCCACGTCGCGCCGAAGTCGGCCGATTCGGTCAAATGGGCGCTAAGCGGCTTCAGCGACAGCACCGTCTGGCTCATCTTCGGCTCGCTCACGTTCTCGCTGGGATACGAGAAGACCGGTCTGGGCCGGCGGATCGCGCTGTCGCTGGTCCGACGGATGGGGGGCAGTACGCTCGGCCTGGGGTATGCCGTGGCCCTGGCCGACCTCGCCATCGCGCCGGTGACCCCGTCGAATACCGGCCGGAGCGCCGGCGTCATCTACCCGATCGTCTGCGGGATCCCGCCCCTCTACGGATCGGCACCCGGCCCGACCGCCCGGCGGATCGGCGCATACCTGATGTGGACCGCCTTCGCGGCGACCGCCATCACCAGTTCGATGTTCCTCACGGCGCTGGCGCCCAACCTGCTCGCTGTGGGATTGATGCGGCGCGAGCTGGGGATCGAGGTCGACTGGTCCCGCTGGATGATCGGCGTGCTCCCCGTCGGCGCGATCCTGATCGGCCTTTTGCCCCTGGCCGTGTATCTCGTCTACCCGCCCGAGATCCGCTCGAGCCCCGATGTCCCGATCTGGGCGGCGGCCGAGCTGCGCCGGATGGGCTCGATCTCGGCCCGCGAGGTCGTCATGGCAATCCTCGTCCTGGCGGCTTTCCTCCTCTGGGTCCTGGCCAGGGACTGGATCCACCCGACTGCCACAATCCTCGCCGCGATCGCGCTGATGGTGATCTTCCGGGTGCTCGAATGGGAGGAGATCGTCGGCAATCGCGCCGCGTGGGACACGATGGTCTACTTTGCCACCCTGATGGCCCTGGCGGACGGACTCAACCACGTGGGCGTCGTGAAGTGGGCGGCCAACGGCGTCATCGGGCCGCTCGCCGGCCGGCCGCCCTTGCTCGTCCTCGTTGTCCTGGCCGGATTCTTCTTCATCGTCCACTACGCGTTCGCCAGCCTGACGGCGCATACGGTCGTCGTCCTGCCGGCGATCCTCGCGGCCGGCGCCGCGTTCCCCGGCATGCCGATCGGCGTATTCGCGCTGGTGATGGGCTACTCGATCGGGCTGATGGGCGTGCTGACCCCCTACGCCACCGGCCCCGCGCCGGTCTACTTCGGCAGCGGATTCATCACCCGCCGCGAATTCTGGCTGCTGGGACTGGGATTCGGCATCCTCTTCCTCGCCACGCTGCTCGGCATCGGCCTGCCATACCTGCTTCTGATCGATTCCTGACCGATTCCCCTTCCTGAAGCCTGCGCTCGCCCGCCGAGATCGCGGACATCGATGCATTTTTCCAACCGAGCCCTGGGGCAGACGTTGCTTGCGCGGTTTCGACCGCCCAGACCGTGGATTCGGCATAATCGGTCAACCCATGAATCGTGCGGGACCGATAAGGAGCCAGGGGCCGCTCCGCGCGGGCGAAGGCGGAATCTGCGGGTCTGTGCAGGCGGCTCGTTGCAGGTTCGGAGGGAGGGACGAGAGGACACCATGCCTCCTCGGGACGGGCGGGGATTCGGGCGCGCCCTCCTCAGCGGGGCCGCCTTGCTGCTTGTCCTCTCAACGGATGGATCCGGACGCGATGATCCCCCGTCAGCCGGGCCGCGCCCGCCCGCCGCGACCCGCCGGGTCCCGAGTTCGTCCGGTGCTTCGGACGCGCCGGGATGGTGGGAAGCTGCGGACGAGTCAAGGCCATCGCCCACGAACCGGGTGCCCGAACGCGACCCGGCTCGCCGCTCGCGAATTCGGGACCTCTTCGTCGGCCGCGCTCGACGGGCCCAGCAGCCGCTGTCGTCGTCGCCGATTCCGGCCGGATCCGCCTCGTCCGTCGGTGGCGGGGGCGCCCCGCCCCAGATTTCTCAGGCCGGGACCCCCGGCGCGCCGGAGACCACCGTCGTCCAGCCCGCGCCCGCAGGTGCCCAGGCGCCCGGGGTCGTCCCCACCGTCCCCGCCGCTCCGACGCCGCTGACCCTCAACAGGGCGCTCGGCCTGGCCGACTCGCCGACGCGCGTGTATGGCTGGCTCGACAACAGCTTCACCGGAAATGCCAACGGCATGCCCCGCAGCCGCGAGAACTTCGGCGTCTATCCCAACCACCTCGCCAACCAGTGGATGGGCAATCAGTATTACCTCACCATCGAGAACCCGCTGAATGCCACCGACACGGTGAATTTCGGCTTCCGCTTCGACATGCTCTTCGGCAACGACTGGGAGTTCACCAAGGATTACGGCCTCTTCGACCACGCGTTCGCCAACAATCACTTCGCCGGACTCGACCTGCCGCAGATCTACGGCGAGGTCCACCTCCCGATCCTGACCCCGCTCGGACTCGACATCCGCGCCGGCCGGTTCTACTCGCTCACCGGGTTCGAAAGCCCGCAGGCCATCGCCCGCCCGCTACTCTCGGTGCCGTATTCGATGAACTTCACCCCGTTCACCTTCTTCGGCGGATATGCCAACCTGCATGTCCACCGCCGGCTGAACCTCTTCAGCGGCACCGTCGACGGCTTCGACCGCTGGCCCAACGAGCCATACAAATGGGGCTACATGGGCGGAATCACGTGGACCTCAAGGAACGAGAAGCTGAACATCGTGATCGGCGGCGCCTCGGCCTACGACCAGCTCCCGATCTTCCCGCCGCCCAGTGCGACCGACCTGCCGGTCGGCGTGCCGGGGCCGGGTTTCCTGCCGCGACGACCCAACCCATTTTACAACAAGAGCATGCGGGGCTACCTCGTCGCCGTCGCCACCTACAAGTGGACATCGAGGCTCACCCAGGCGGTCGAGACCGATGATGTCTGGGACCCCCAGATCCTCGGCTTCGGCGGCCACCCCTACCGCCCGACGGAGGCGTCGTATCATGGTTTCGTGAACTGGTTCCTGTACCAGATCACCCCCAGGCTGACGGCCGTCTGGCGGAGCGAGATCTTCTGGGATCCTTACGGCCTCGCGACCGGTAACGCCGATAACTATCACGAAATCACCCTGGGCCTCGTGTACAAGCCTCGAGAGGACATCTGGATTCGCCCCGAGGCCCGGTACGACTGGTCCCAGTTCACGCACCCCTACAACGACGGAACGCGCTACAGCCAGTTAACCCTGGCATTCGACGTCATCTTCCTCTTCTGAAGCGGCGGCCGCGGAGAGCGGCCTCGATCAAGATCGCGGACAACCAGCGGCGCCCCGGAAGGGCCCCGGAAAGACCAGGAGGGTCAATCGATGAGACGATGGAAAACCATGGGAGCGGTGGGGGTGCTGGGCCTCGCCATCGCTGGTTCAGTCGACGCCCAGACACCATCCGCTCCGGCACTTCCGCCGGGCCGATCCGCGCCGGCCGCACCACCGACGTACACGATCACGCTCCGCGCGCGGCATGCCTGCGTCACGCCTCACGCGCACAAGCTCGCCCGCGCCGAGGGGGGATACATTGATGTGACCTCGCCGGCCCCGAACACGCTGACCACGACGATGACCGGCACGTCGGCCGCGAACAGCTACCTGTGCTGCACCGGCTCGGCCGTCGAGAAGTTTCAGCTCGTGCAGGATCTGGAGATCACCTGCTCGGATCCCGCGCAGCAGCTCGTGTCGCTGACGCTCGACACCTCGCTCGTCGGATTCGTCCGAAGCAAGGGCCGCGCGAGTGCGTGCGTGCGCCGCGCCGATATCTGCGTGACGCCGGTCGACGTACCGGCCGGGCAATTGAGCGTCGCCTATCCGCCGCTCTGCGTCGAGGGGACCGCCGGCCAGCTCTGCAACCAGCACCTTCCGCCCCTCGAGGTCCCCGCGCTGCCGGTCGGCCGCTACACCCTGACCGCCACGTTCATCCTTGAGACCGAAGCGGCCGGCGTGTGCGACTCGCACGCCGTCGCCGACTTCTCCCCGAGCACCGCGCTGCCCCCCGAGTGGGTCCGTACCCGCGACCCGTTCCAGGGCGTCGACAAGAAGCCTTTCGGCTTCTCCGCCACCCTCACCGCGGCGCCGCCGACAACCGCCCCGAACGGCGCGACGACGTCCCGCGCGGCGGAGCGTGATCCCCAGCTTCGTCAGGTGGCATCATCCGGCCGGCTGGGAGCTCCCTCGGCGCCGATCCCGGCTTCGTTCTCAACGGTGGTGAACGGCATGTCGCCCGCCCGGTAAGACCGAACTCCGAAGGAAATCCGAGGGACTTCTCCCACGCCCTGTACTTCAGGCGATGAAGTCGATCCCGAGGCTCATCCGAACGATTTCGTTTCCAGCCAGGAATGGACGAACACCAGATATTCCCCGCGTTTTTTTCACCGGTAGTCTCTTCCAGGGCGCCTAGCGTGAAGTTATTATGTGCGAGTTCTGGGGACGGACACCGATCCTCCCCGGGGCACGTGATCCACCGTTCTCAGCCGCGAGCTCCGCGGCAACCCGCCGTCTCTCCTCTCCCGGCGGCGGGTCGCTATCGTCGATCTCCCGGCGGTATCATCATCTGTTTTGAAAAAAATCGGGTAGCATCATGTCGAACTGTCCGTGTTCGCCGTCGAGCCGGCGTGCATTCCTGCGGGTCGGCACCGTGGCCGGGCTCGCGCTGATCGCGGGTTGTGAGGAATCGGGACCGAAGAAGGTCGAGACTCCGCCCGTCGAGAAGGGCAATCGCAGCCGGCTCGAGAGAATGAAGGAGAAGGTCCCGCCGGCCAAGAAGTGAATGGACGGCGGCCCCCCTCTCCGGCCGTCCCTCGCCCGACCAGAGGAATCCATCTGGTCATCTCATGCATACCTATTCCGAATCCATGTCCGCACCACAGGAGGATCACCCATGAGCCGAAGATCTCGTCGATTCTCATCCCGCGGTTTCACGCTGATCGAACTGCTGGTGGTCATCGCGATCATCGCGGTCCTGATCGCCCTGTTGCTCCCCGCCGTGCAGGCGGCCCGCGAGGCCGCCCGCCGCGCCCAATGCACCAACAACCTCAAGCAGATCGCGCTGGCCGCGATGAACTACCACGACCAGCAGGGGTCGTTCCCCGTCGGTGCCATCCTCAAGCCCGACGTTGTTTTCGGCTACGTGTACGTCGAGGACCAGAGCACGTTCGTCTCGATGCTCGGCCAGTTCGACCAGATGCCGCTGTACAACGCCATGAACTTCAGCCGCAGCATCTACATGGCGCCGAATAGCACGGTCTACGCCACGGGGCTGACCAGCCTCTGGTGCCCCAGCGACGGCCAGATCGCCGGCAAGCGTTCGAGCTTCGGCCAGTACGGCGACAACCCCAACCTCACGGTCGCCTACACCAGCTACGCCGGCTGCGCGGGTACCTGGTATCCGGAGATCCTGTTCTTCTGCGGGGTTACGTATCCGAACTCGATGTCCTCATGCCCGCAGTTCCAGCCGATCGTGAACAACATGAACGGCATCTACCGGTACAGCTACGCGACGAATATCTCCGCGATCACCGACGGCACCTCGAACACCCTCCTGTACGCCGAGAAGGCCAACGGCATCTTCACCGCGAGCGAATCGCTCTGCTTCAACTGGTGGGGCGACTGCGTCTCGGGCGACACCCTCTTCACGACGCTGTATCCGATCAACGCCTACAAGAAGGTCCCCAACGTCGCCGACGAGTACGACTTCACGTGGGTCGAGGGGGCGTCGAGCTTCCATCCCGGCGGCGCCAACTTCGCCTTTGCTGACGGCTCGGTGCACTTCCTGAAGGACACGATCAGTTCCTGGCCCTACAATCCCTCGACCGGTAAGCCGAATGGCGTGACCGACAATAACGGCGTGTACATGCTGGCACCAGGCACCCAGATGGGCGCGTACCAGAAGCTGTCCACCCGCA